>JANMKU010000127.1:0-4306 GCA_031372205.1 Gemmatimonadaceae bacterium
ATGGCAACCGGGCGCGCAATCGCCAGAAGGGAAGCATCATCGACGTGAACGACGTGAGCAGCGTCTCCAGTGCGACGCCGATCTCGCGCGACTCCGCCTCCACATCGGCGTCAAACAGCGTTTTCCCGACCACGGCCAGCGTGAGATGCATCATCTCGTCGTGCATGTCGACCGTCGCGCCGTCGGCCCATCGATCGCGCCAGCGGGCGGCGTAGCGCACCATTGCAGTCGCGTACGCCGCGATGCGATCGCGATGAAATGCCGGTTGCGCGAGCCGCCGTTGACGAAGGTGGAATTCCCCTTCACTGGTCAGCAATCCCGTGCCGAGCACTTCGCGCGCCCGTTCGAGCGCCTGCCCTTTGGCAAACGAACGCTGATGGGTCACCAGGACATCGCGGATCAGGTCCGGATGATTGACGAGGACGAACTTCGTGCCCATCACGGAGAGTCCGACAACGTCCCCGTGCTCAGTGACAAGGTCGGTCATCAAACCGAGGAGGTCGCGCCGGAAGCGCAGCGCCAGATGACCCGGATATCGGGAACGAGGACCTGGTGGAAACATCGGAGCGGACGGGTGCGAGTCGATCATCGGTGAACGAGAGCGCGTTGACTGTTGCCGGGCAAGTGCAGCGCCGTGCGGAGGACGTTCTGCGTCGGCTTCCGATGCTGGGTCTTCCCGTGTTGGGGCTTCCGACGTTGCGCCGCGTGGGGCAGCTTCCACGGGAAGTGCGCGCTTACGCCGCACTCGCGATCCAGTGCCACCTCAGCCGACAGCGTCCATGACTCGCGTCCTCCTCCCGGCCCTTCTCTGCGCACCACTCGTCGTGAGCGCGCAGGGCCCCCGTCCGATGTCGTTCCTCGACATGCAGCAAACCCGCCAGGCCGGAGGGCAAGCGGTCAGCCCCGATGGCAAGTGGCTGCTGTATACGCTCTCGACGCCGGACTGGAAAGAAGCGAAGCGTCAGTCGGACGTGTATCTCGTGTCCATGACACAAGGCGTGGCAGATACGCGGCAGCTGACCTTTACGAAAGACAAGAACGAAACGAGCCCAACGTGGCTGCCGGACGGGAAGTCATTTGTGTTCGCCTCCAATCGTGAGGCACCAGCCAACACGAGTGCGAATCAGCTGTATTGGATGCGCCCGGATGGCGGCGAAGCTCGACGTATTACCGACGCGAAAGACGGCGTCGGCGCATTCGACTTCACACGCGACGGAAAGTGGCTGGTGTTCGCCGCGGGGAAGGCCGACGAACAGCAATTGCAGGTGATTCCCGTCGCCGGCATGGATAGCGCCAAGGCGACTGCCCTCACGAAACATGCAACGGCGATTCGCTGGTGGAAGGTCTCCCGCGACAGTCGAACGTTGTACTATCTCGCCGCCGATACGCTCGACACCGACGAGAAGTTGCGCATGGAAAAGAAGTTCGACGTGCGCATCCGGAATCAGGCGGAACCCGTGCAGCACCTGTGGGCGTTGGACCTGGCATCGCGCCAAACCAAGCGCCTCACCAAGGGGCTGGACTACAGCGTGGACGGTGTCACGCTCTCTGACGATGGCAAATGGATCGGTTTCCGCGGCACACAAAACGACCGTTACTTCCGTGGGACACTGGAAGCGGGACTGGTGAGCGAGTTGTACCTGCTGGACATCGCCACAGGCGCGATTGAGCAGCTCACCAAGAACGTCGAGATCAGCGAGAGCACATTGTCCTTCGCGCCGGACGGGCGCACGATTGCCTTCTCCGCCTCGAATGACTTCACCTACTTTCGCGACACGCGCGTCTACCTGCGCGACGCCACCGCCAAAGGCCAGCCGTTTCGCAAAATCGGCGATGCGTGGGACGGCGGCGTGTCGGTGGACTTCTGGAGTGCGGATAGTCGCACGATTTACTTCAACGATGGCGTCAAAGCCACCAATCAATTGCTGGCGCTGGATGTCGCGACTGGCGCAGTGAAGCAGCTCACCACCGTGAATGCCTCATTGACTGTCCAACGCAATGAGGACACCGGTGTGCTCATGTTGCAGTACGCCGACCCCACCACGCCACCGTCGACGTATTCGGTTGCGTCCATCGACAAACTGTCGGATCGTGCCAGCTGGGTGCGCCTCACCAATCCGAATCCGCAAATGGCCGCGCTTGCACTCGGCGCGACCGAAGAGATCACGTGGAAATCCAAAGACGGCCGCATGGTCGGCGGTGTGCTCATCAAACCCGTCGGGTACACAGCCGGAACACGCTATCCACTTATCGTGGAGATTCATGGTGGCCCCGCATCGGCCGATGTGCTGGGCTTTAACGGCGGCTACGGCGCACAGGTCTACGCCGGCGCAGGCTACGCCGTGCTCATGCCCAACTATCGCGGCAGCACGAACTACGGTGAGAAGCATCGCATCGAGATCGCCGGCGACTACTTCACGAAAGGGTACGACGACATCATGACCGGCGTCGATCACCTCATCGCGCAAGGCATCGTCGACGGGAACCAGCTTGGCGTGTTGGGATGGAGCGCCGGCGGACATTGGTCGAACTGGATTCTCACACACACTGATCGATTCAAGGCAGTCTCGACGGGTGCCGGTACGATGAATTGGGTGTCGATGTACGCGCAGAGCGACGTGCAGCGCAATCGCCAGTACTACATGGGCAACAAACTCCCGTACGACGACTACGAAGGCTACTGGCGCCAGTCCCCACTCAAGTACATTCGCAACGCGAAAACGCCGACGATGATTCACGTCGTTGACGGCGACCCCCGTGTGCCACGTCCGCAAAGCGAAGAGCTGCACATGGCGCTGAAACGGCTTGGCGTGCCAACGGAATTCTTCGTCTATCCCGGCAACACGCACGGCATTCCCGACCCGCGGAATCAACTGGTCAAGGCCACGGCAGAGTTCATGTGGATGGACAAGTGGGTGCGTGGCAAGGACGTCAAGTTTGACTGGAAGCCGCTCCTCAAGACCCTCGAAGATCCGATCGTTGCCACAAAGGCTGACATCCGACCGTAGCCCGTGAACAAAACCAACCTCCCGAGTCGGCACACAACGGTCGGCCCTGAACGCGCACCCCATCGCGCGTTCTACTACGCGATGGGGCTCACCGAAGCACAGATCAATCAACCGCACGTTGGTGTTGTCTCAAGCTGGAACGAGGCCGCGCCGTGCAATATCACGTTGAAGCGACAGGCAGAGGCGGCCAAACGCGGCGTCTGGGCGGCCGGTGGCACACCGCGTGAATTCACCACGATCACCGTCACGGACGGGATTGCGATGGGTCATGCGGGCATGAAGGCGTCCCTCGTCAGCCGCGAGACAATCGCCGATTCCGTGGAACTCACGGTGCGTGGCCATTGCTACGATGGACTTGTTGGCATCGCCGGTTGCGACAAAACGCTGCCTGGTCTGATGATGGCGATGCTGCGGCTCAATATCCCATCCGTGTTTCTCTATGGGGGATCAATCCTGCCCGGTCGCTATCAAAACCGCGACGTGACGGTGCTCGATGTATTCGAAGCCGTTGGTGCACACGCGAGTGGCACGATGTCGCTGGACGAACTCACCGCGCTGGAACGCGTTGCCTGCCCTGGCGCGGGATCGTGCGGTGGTCAGTACACGGCGAACACGATGGCGTACGTGTCGGAAGCCATCGGGCTCGCGCTGCCCGCGTCAGCGAGCACACCCGCGCCAGACGTGTCGCGTGACGCGTACGCCGAAGCCTCGGGGCACGCCGTCATGCGTCTCATCGCACACGGTCCGCGTCCGCGCGACATCGTCACCCGTCGGTCGCTCGAAAATGCCGCGGCTGTGGTGGCTGCAACGGGTGGATCGACGAACGCGGCGCTGCATCTTCCTGCGCTCGCGCACGAAGCAGGCATTGCCTTTGACCTCTTCGATGTCGCCGAGGTGCTCAAACGCACACCGCTTATCGCCGATCTCAAACCGGGCGGACGCTACCTGGCGAAAGACGTACACGATATCGGCGGCGTGTCCATCATTCTCAAAGCACTCCTCGACGGCGGATTTCTGCACGCTGACTGCATAACGGTCACCGGCCGCACCATCGGCGAAGATCTCGCGTCCGTCACTGTTCCGGAGCGTCAGGACGTGGTCCGCTCCACAACGCGCGCTATCTCGCCCTCTGGTGGGCTGGTTGCGCTGCGCGGCAACCTCGCACCGGACGGTGCAATAGTGAAAGTCGCCGGTCTGCACACACAACGGTTCAGTGGTCCCGCGCGCGTGTTCGATTGTGAGGAGGATGCAATGGCCGCCGTCATGCAGAAACGCTATGCCGCTGGTGATGTGCTCGG
>JANMKU010000139.1:0-29373 GCA_031372205.1 Gemmatimonadaceae bacterium
GTATCCTTGGCCGTGTCGGCGAGCGGACGGAACGTCAAACCCGCTGCATATGCCTTCTGACAATTCACGCGCGCAAATCCGGCGGTGCGTCCGGTTGACGGCACCCACACCGGCATATCGCTCCACGCACGGACTTGCTGTGCGGCCAGGAACTCGGCAGGTACCCAGGTGAAGCGCGCATCGCTCGTCGTTACCGCCTTGATGCCATAGAGCATTTCGGCGATCGTCGTCGGTGTTTTCGGGCCGGTCGCATTAAAGGTGCCAAGCGTGCGCGACTCAGCGAGCCGCACAATCCAGCTGCACAGGTCCAGCGCGTCGACGTACTGCACCGGGTCCGTTGGCGCACCGGGCGCAAGAATTTCGCCGCCCTTGTCGATACGCACTGGCCAGTACGAGAAGCGATCCGAGAGATCTCCGGGCCCAACAATCAACCCGGGTCGAACCACCGTCACCGCGTCACCGAACTGCGTCTTGGCTTCCATTTCACAGCGCACCTTGTTCGATCCATACTTTGCCGCGTCAAATACAGCGTCGATGTCACTCGGCGCATTGAGTGGGCCGTTTTCATCCACCGGCTTCGAGTTGTCGGAGAACACCGAAATCGTCGACACGAAGATGTAGTGCTTCGCGCGGCCCTTGAGCGCGACACCCGCGTCACGTACCCACTTCGGATTGGCCGTCGGGTTGTCGATCACGACATCCCAATTGCCCTTTTCCAATGCCTTGTGTCCATCCGGCAGATTCCGATCGCCAATGAGCCGCGGCACCTTCGGAAAGAGTGTCGAGTTGGTTTTGCCACGATTGAACAGCGTCACCTGATGGCCGCGATCCAGCGCGTACTGCACTTGATACGGCCCGATGAATCCCGTGCCGCCGAGAATCAGGATCTTGAGGGACTTCTGGGCGTGCGCACGCTTCGGTCGCAGGGCACGTGTGTCGACACCGTCAACGGTCATCCCTTGGGCGACGCTCGGGAACGCGCCAAGACCGAGTGCCCCACTGAGCACGGCAGTCGATTTGAGAAACGTGCGTCGATCGAGCGACATGGGACGATGCTCCTGACGAGGGAAGTCGAATGCGCGAACGGTGATTATCGGACGAATAGCGGACGAATAGCGCTACTGCATGCGTTTCCCATCGAGTTGTTCGATGGTCTTGGTGGACGCTGGGCGTTCCTTGCGCAATCGTGCGGACACGACTTCGGCGCGTGACAGCGCCCGCAGCACGTTCTCGTGGGCCAGTCCGCGCAGTTCGGCATCGGTCCAGCCGCGATGCACGAGCTCAACGAACAGGTCGGGGTATTTAGAGACGTCCTCGAGCCCGAGCACGGTTTCGGTGATGCCGTCGTAGTCACCGCCAATGCCAATGTGTGCGGCACCCGCGATCTGCTTGATGTGATCCATGTGATCCGCGACATCCGCGATTGTCGCGCGTGGCACGGGATGCGTTTCGCGCCACGCGGCAACCGCCTTGAACTGCGCGTCATTGTCGTTGGGATGGGCCTTGGCGATCGAGTCGCGAATCCGCGTGACCTGTTTGTCGTAGTCGGCCGCCTTTTGCAGCACGAAGGTCGGTACGAAGGTCATCATCACCACGCCACCATTCTTCGGCAGTCTGGCGAGAATCGAATCGGGCACGTTCCGCGGCACATCCGTCAAGCCGCGCGCCGCCGAGTGCGAGAAGATGACCGGTGCTTCCGTGACATCAAGCGCGGCACTCATCGTGGCCGGTGACACATGCGACAAGTCGACGAGCATGCCGAGCCGGTTCATTTCGCGCACGACTTCCTTGCCGAACGGCGTCAGTCCGTTGTGCTTGGCCACATCGAGCGCGGCGTCAGCCCAGTCGAGTGTGACATTGTGCGTGAGCGTCATGTAGCGTGCACCGAGATCGTAGTACGCGCGCAGTGCGCCCAGTGAATTCTCGATGGCGTGTCCTCCTTCCATGCCCAGCAGCGACCCGATCTTCCCGCCTTTGTACGCGGCGCGGACGTCAGCTGCGGTGAGCGCTGGCTTGAGCACGTCGGGATAGCGCGCAATGGCACGGTGTGCAATATCGATCTGTTCGAGCTGCACGCGCGCGTACCCGGAGTCCTTCACTTCGCCCGGGATGTACACACTCCAGAACTGTCCACCGACCATGCCTTTGCGCAGTCGGGCGATGTCCGTCATCCCAGTCACTGGTTTTCGCAAATCATACGCCACGACGTCGCGCGGATTGGTGGCCGAGATGCGCATGGCCCACGGCAAATCATTGTGCCCATCCACCAGTGGCGTCGCGGCGAGCAGTTTGCGCACATGGGCCAGACGCGTGGCCGCATCGGCGTTCCTGAGGGGCTGCCCGGCTGAGGTCTTCGCCGCTTGGGCATTCGCCGCCGCCATGGCGACCGTCGACATCATCATCGCCATCGCACAGAGTGCGCGAAAGGAAAGAGCATGTGCCACCAACGGACGAACGCGATGCTGACTACCCATGATCAGACTCCAAGGCGTTCGAGATAGTGCGGCAGCATCTTGCGCCACCACGGCCAATCGTGATTCACGTCGTATCCCCAGAGATCGAACGTGTGCGGGATACCTTTGCGATCCAACAGGTCGTGAAACGCGCGCGTGGCATGGGGTGCTTCGTAGTCGCCCTGGCCGCTAACGAGCGCGATACGCGAGTGATGGCGCAACGTATCGAGCGCGCCGCCTTCCAGACTGGCGACGTACCACATGGGATTGTTGAAGTAACAATTCTGGTCGGTGTAGCCCTTGAAGTAGCTCCCGGACAAATCGTAGAAGCCGCTCATGCCGATCACGCCGCCGAAGAGGTCGGGACGGCGGAAGAACGAGTTGGCCGCGTGAAAGCAGCCGAAGCTGGCCCCGGTCGTCAGGGCGCGCGCGCCGCCGTCGTCGACGATGTGGCGGATAAACGGCACGACTTCGTCCTCCACGTACCGGGAGTACAACGCCTGCCGCCGCGCCTGTTCGGGAACGGGCATCTTCCGATCCATCCAGGCGAGGCGATTGATGCTGTCGATGGAAAACACGCGGAGTCTGCCGGCCATGAGTAGCGGCTCGACGGCCTTGAGCAGCCAGAATCGCTCATTCTCGAGAAAATCGGCGGCGGCGGTGGGAAACAGCAGCAGGGGCTGCCCGGCATACCCGTACGTGACGATGGGCATTTCGAGTCCGAGCGCGGGACTTCGCCAGCGGTCGATGCGACGCGGCAGTCTTGGGTCAACGAATTGTGGGGCCATGGCGAAAGGTCGCCACCGAACGGGCACACGGCCAGTGCGCGGCGCGCCGTTTTGCACCCTCGCGCGACTCCGCGTCGCGTCGCCTTACGGTTTCGGTACGGCGGCGCGATCGGCAAGCAGTTTGGTCGTGAAGCGCTGCCCTTCGGAAATGCGTTCCACTTCGATCTGCGTGGCTTCCATCATCTGCTCGATCCGCTGCAGGCGATCACTGAGGTCCGATGGCAGCTCAGCGATGTGCGTCGCGGTGCCAGAACCTGCGATGCGTCTGGCGAACGCCACAACGATCGGCAATCCAAGCACAATCGCGACTATGGATCCGAAGACGACCACCAGATTGGGATTCATCGTTGCTCGCGAATAGAGTCGTGCACCTTACGCGGCCCGCGCCGCACCGGTGTCATGGGCCGTGCCAAGGGCGCGCGTAAAGCAAAACTTTCGACCGATGGACAGCTCGGATCGCGAGATCTTCTGGTAGCGTGCGATTTTTTCGGGATAATCGATAATACTTGACGCGCAGAATCCGGCGCTCAGGAACAACTGTTCCGCAAGCGAGATGGCGAACAGCTCCGGATACCCGCGCTCACGTGCGAGCTGCTCGGCGGCGGCGATGAGTTGACGACCGATGCCGCGTCCCTGCGCGTCAGGGGAGACGGCGAGCGAGACGAGTTCCACGAGCGATGGCGAGTATTCGTCGAGCGCCACACAGCCGAGCACCGCGCCATCGTCGTCGCGCAACACCTGATAGTCCTGCAGGTGGCTCGTGACGAAATCCTCCGAGCGGTGCAGCGTAAGGCCGTCCGGCGCAAAGAGATTGTTGAGCGCGGCGATCGCGGCGATGTCGCGTTCGTGCGCGTGCTCCACCCGGGACGCGCGATAGTGTGGACTCGACATCAGCGGGACGCGTAGACCCGACTCTTGCCCGCTTTATCGAACAGCATCACGGCATAGTGCTCGGCCCGACCACCCTCCATGCCCGGCGACCCGGATGGCATACCCGGCACGGCAAGCCCGCGACCTTCCGGTTTTTCGTCCAGCAGCTTCACGATGAGATCGGCGGGGACGTGCCCTTCGATGATGTAGCTACCAACCCGCGCCGTGTGACACGACTGCAACGCTTCCGGCACGCCCATGGCACTCTTTACCGTGGCCATGTCGGACGTATCGTTGACGGTGGTGACAAAGCCTGCCTTCTGCATGTGGGCCACCCACAGTTTGCAGCAGCCGCAGTTGGGGTCTTTGTAGACCGTGATGGCGCGCGGTGCGACCGTTGACGACTTGCTCTGGGGCTCATTGCCGATTGTCGGCTTTGCACGAGACGGCCCGCCCGGCTGTGCGTTTAGCCGAGCGGAGACGCCGGCGATGCCAACGAGTACGCCGAGGCCGCCCAGTGCGACGAGAAAGTCGCGGCGAGAGCGCGGGGCTGCGGGGTGGTGGTCGGTGAGACGAGTCATGATCCGTTCCAACTTAACAACTGGAAATGAGACCCGCACTCTTGTCCAATGCGGTAGACTGGCCGAGATTGGGGCGCATGTCATTGATAGCCAACCATCCGTACGGCGGCAACGAACGCCGTAGCAATCCCCGCCTTCGCGAGCTGGTCGACGAGATGCTCGCGTCCATTCGCGCCGCCGCCAACATCGACCTCTGGAATACCGAGGAGCGCGTGAGCTACGAGGCCGACATGGCCCGTATCATGGAGCAGGTGCGGCAACACGCCATCGTACACGATCGCGCCTCGTAAGACAGGTCAAGATCGACGTCGCTGACACCTGCTGTATTTCTAGCATGTGCGGTTTTTCCCTGGACTGCAGTTTTTGTAGCATTGTGCTGTTTTAACTGCATTTCTGCGACGCGCGCGAACGGAGCATTCCGCATAGCACGATGATACCGTCAAGCGAACAGGGCTTACCGCGCCGCGAGCGACAGGTCATGGATGGCCTTTATCAACACGGGCCGAGCACGGTGACAGAAGTGCTTGCCTTTCTGGCCGACCCGCCGAGCTATTCGGCCGTGCGCGCGTTGCTCCGCACGATGGAGGAGAAGGGCTTGTTGCTGCACTCTCAGGAGGGTGCCCGCTATGTGTACGCGCCGGTGGCGGACCGACGGAGTGCGTCACGATCGGCCCTACGACAGTTGGTGCTCACCTACTTTGACGGCTCTGTCGAGGCGACCGTGGCCGCCCTGTTGCGCGATGGAGGCCGTGTGCTTCCAGATGAACTTGAGCGACTGGCCCGATTGATTGATGCCGCGCGACGGGCAGCGCAATAACGGACAACGTTCACCTTGCTCGGTCCGTAGTGGTACCTAGATAGCAGGCGCCAGAGTCGGCGTGCTGAGTAATTTCTTCAACACCTGGCTTTGTGAAACCGTCTCTGAGACGCACGGTGCAGTGCGCCACTTTCGTGGCAGGGCTACTGGTCGCCGCGACACCATTTGCGAGTGTCCACGGGCAAGAGTCCAATGGCGGTCGGCGCGATGGCGCCCCGGCCCGTGCCGTCAGCGCCAGCGCCGTGCACGCGGCCGCGCCGACCGTCACTGCGACGCTGGCCGGACGGGCGATCAACATCGACGGACACCTGAACGACGCGGACTGGGCGAAGGCAACGCCAGCCACGCAGTTCACCGCGACGGAACCGATCGATGGGGCCAAACCATCGGAGGAAACCGAAGTTCGCGTCCTGTATGATGACAACGCGATTTACATCGGCGCGCGGCTGTTCGATCGCAGTGGAAAGATCTCCTCGCGATTGGGGCGCCGCGACACGGATCTCACGGACTCCGACTGGTTCATTGTGGTGCTGGACAGCTATCACGATCACACCGGCGGCTATCGCTTCAAGGTGAATCCGGTTGGGGTGTTCGGTGAGGAGGCCAACGGTGATCGGTCCTGGAACCCGATCTGGAGCGTGGCAACATCGGTGGATAGTGCTGGCTGGACGGCAGAAATGCGGATTCCGTTCAGTCAACTCCGATTCGGCTCAGCCACCGAACAACTCTGGGGCATCCAATTCAATCGCGAAATTCGTTCCAAAGCCGAAAAGTTGGTCTTTTCGTACTCCTCGCGCGCTGAACGCGGCGGGTCGTCGCGATTTGGCCATCTGCTTGGCGTGCGCGACGTGAAGCGCGGGAAGACGCTGGAAGTGCTGCCGTACGTCGCCGCTCGTGTTGAACTCAAAGACATCCCGCTGGCGGCCAACACGTCGTTCGCCAATCCCTATCGCAACGGGCATGACCAGTTTCGGCAGTTTGGCGCTGATATCAAGTATCGATTAACCTCGAATTTCACGCTCGATGCGACGGTCGATCCGGATTTCGGCCAGATTGAGGCCGACGAACAACAAGTCAACCTCAGCGCCAACGAACAGTATTTTCGTGAGCAGCGACCCTTCTTCGTGGAAGGCGGCAACACGTTTCGCTTCGGGTTGGGTGTCGGCGGCGGCGGGGGACCGGGCGGAGGCGGAGGTGGCGGAGGTGGCGGTGGTGGCGGAGGAGGCGGAGGAGGCGGCGGCGGCGGGTTTGCTCCACCATCGCAGATCTTCTATTCGCGCCGCGTTGGACGCTCGCCGCAGGGTACAGTGCCGAGCACCAGTCGTTATGTCAATATGCCGACGCAGACCGCGATTGTAGGCGCCGCAAAGATCACCGGGCGGACGGCGAACGGTTGGCAAGTCGGCATTTCGGAAGCGGTGACAGCGCGCGAATCCGCACCGTGGGTGGACAGTGTCGCACGACCGTTTTCCAGTGAGGTGGAGCCACGAAGCAACTATTTCGTGACACGCGTCAAGAAGGACTTCCGTGAAGGTCTGTCGACCGTCGGGGGCATCGTGACGGCCGTGAACCGCGACCTCGGCGACTCCGTCATAGCGCGACGGTTGCGTTCATCGGCATACGTGTCGGGACTGGACTTCGGCCATCTGTTCGCCAATCGCACGTGGGAAGTGAGCGGTACGGCGCTGGGGTCATACATCACCGGATCTACTCCTGTGATGATCGCGGCACAGCGATCATCGGTACGGTTTTATCAACGACCGGATGCCAGCTACCTACACGTCGATTCGTCGGCGCGCAGTCTGGCCGGTTGGGCCGGCACGCTCAACCTCAACAAGAGCGCTGGAAAACACTGGACTGGCGACCTGCGCACGAATGCCATATCGCCGGGCTATGAAATCAACGATCTGGGCTTTCAGAACAATTCGGATCGCATCACAGTGTCGGGCGGGCTCAATTACGATCAGCGAGTTCCGGGCAAGCACGTGCGCAATTGGGGCGCGGGCCTGCGTCCGGAATTTCGCACTAATTTTGGCGGCGATGTGACCGGGAAGACGATGCGGGGGGATGTCGATCTGACGTTCCTCAACTTCACGAGCACTCGCGTGAATTTCTCGCACGAGTTTGAGTCGCTGGACGATCGGCTCACACGAGGCGGGCCGCTGGCGGCCACCGTACCGTCAAGCACAGTCAGCCTCAATCTCAACGGCGACTCGCGCAAGGCGTACACGTGGAATCTGTCGGCCAGTGAGAAGTGGGATGATTCGAACGGATGGTCGCAATCACGTGGCGTCAAATTTGGGTTTCGACCCACCAGTTGGTTGAGCGGTGAACTGGGGCCCAACTACTCGCGGAGCCGCAACACCGCGCAATACATCACGCGCGTGACGGACGCGCTGGCCACCAACACGTTTGGCGAGCGGTACATCTTTTCGGAGATTCGACAGACCACGCTATCCACGCAGGCTCGGCTGAATTGGACCATGTCGCCTCGCCTTGGCCTCTCGGTTGTAGCGGAGCCGTTCATTGCCAGCGGGGAGTATGGAACGCCGCGGGAGTTGCGCACGCCGCGGACCTACACGTTCAATGTGTACGGCAAAGATGTCGGTACGGTGCAACGAAGCGCGGAGACAGCGACTTTTGTGGTCGACCCTGATGGGCTTGGTCCTGCGGCCGCGTTCACGGTGACGGACCGCAGCTTCAACACGCGCTCAATGAACGCCACCGCGAACGTGCGATGGGACTGGCGCGACGGCTCGACGTTCTTTCTTGTCTGGCAGCATCGGAGAGCCAATCCGGCACAGTTCGGAACCTTTAGCTGGAATCGCGACGTGCATGACTTGTTCGCCAGTCCGTCCGAAAACACACTCATGTTCAAGTTCAACTATTGGTTCAACTTGTAGGGACGTCATGCGCCGTGAACGCAGCGTCGTTGTGACGAAGGGCGCGCGTATCGCTCATGGCGCGTTGGAACGCTCAATTTCAGTGGATGATATCGAAACCGGCAGTCGCCGAGCACCATCGGCGTTACGACAATGCGAAAGCCCTGGCGCACTGCGGTCGTGTATGCAGCCTTTGCCGCGTCATGATTCGTCTGTCCGGGCACCGCGGCGGCGATCCAGCCGGACGAGTCAAGCAGTACCGATCGTTTCACCGCCGTTTGGGTTTTGGATACTTCACGGACCCTGCGGCCTTCATCGGGCCTTCACTCCACGACGCGATCTCCGAATCGGCCAGATAGTCGTCGTGTCTCGCCGCGACGTCGGACAGCTGGGTGGGGAGTGGCGCGTTCGCCGTCGCCTCAGCGGTAGCCTCGAGAAACGCTAGCGCCGGGCTTTCGTCGGCAAGCAACTCCGCCGCAAAGCGTCGCAGTCCGCGACGCAGCACCTCGGCGCGCGGCAGGCCAGTCGCGGCCGCTGCACGGTCAAGCGTCGCGCGATCGGGAACGTCTAGGTAGACCTGCACAGGCTCACGAACGGCGCGCGGCGGCTGCTTCTTTGTCACATGTACTCCGTTAATGATGTACATCAATGCTATTAATGTAAGCTCATCAGGCAAGTCTGGTATCGTGAGTCCATTCGTCACTACTCAAACGCAGATCGGGGCCCCGCATCATGCGCAGGCCCCGATTGTTCACCACGACAGCAAGCGCTACACCCAGCTCAAATCATGCTTCGAGAGCGGCAACGACCGAACGCGTTTGCCCGTCGCGGCAAAGATCGCGTTGCACAGCGCCGGAATCACTGGTGGCAACGCCGGCTCACCGATGCCCGATGGGTTGTTGTCGGTGATGCGCCAGTTTACTTCGACCTTCGTGGCTTGGCTGATCCGCAACAGTTTGTACTCGTTGAAATTGCTTTCCTTGGTATGCCCCGCCTCAATCGTGATTTCTTGCATGAGCGCCTCGGAGATGCCGTCGAGCACAGCGCCCTGCACCTGCTGTTCGGCGCCGCTCGGATTGATGATCTGCCGACCAACATCACCGGCCACCCACACCTGATTCACCTTGACGACCCCGGTTTTGCTGACGGACACGTCCACCACTTCGGCGAAGTAGCCGCGATGACTGAAGTAGAAGCCGATCCCCATGCCGCGCCCTTTGGGCAGCTTGGCTTTTCCCCAGCCAGACTTGTCGGCGACCATCTGCAGCACACCGCGCATGCGTTCCACGTCCATTGTTGACTTGGCACCGGTGCCAACGCTCGAGAGCATTTGCATCCGAAACGCGAGTGGATCAACACCGCCGGCCACCGCCAACTCATCGATGAACGAATGCATCACAAACGCCAGCGCGTTACTACTCGGCGCGCGCAACGGACCCGTGGGAATGCCCGACGGAATGATGGAGTACGACAAGTTGTAGTCGTTCACCAACCCACCCGGGAAGTCGTTCGGCCCCATGCCGGCTGAACTACTAAACGCTTCACCTGTGCCGTACGAAATGAAGTGGTCCTTCCACGCGGTGAGGTTACCCTTCGCGTCGACACCGCCCTTTAAGTGATGATGACCGGCGCAGCGGTAGAAGTCGTGACGCAAATCATCTTCACGCGACCAGAGCAGCTTGACCGGCGCACCGGCCTCACGGGCGATCCACGCTGCTTCGACCATGTAGTCGTTGCTTAGGCGACGACCGAAGCCGCCACCGCCCCGCGTCATGTGGATATCGATCGTTGACGCGTCAATGCCGAGTGTGGTGGCCACGAGTTGACGGCCGGGCTGCGGATTCTGGCTGGGCGACCAGATTTCCATACGTCCATCGTGAAAGTGCGCGGTGGAGTTCTGCGGTTCGAGGGTGGCGTGCGAGATGAACGGATATTCGTAGACCGCGTCGACAGTCTTCGCTGATCGCGCGAGTGCCGCATCGACGTCGCCTTCGTTGCGCAGCATCTTGAGCGGCGGTGCAGCCATCAGCTCTTTGGCCTTTGCCGCAAAACTCACCGTGCTTTGCTGCGCCGTCGCACCTTCATCCCAGGTGACTTTGAGTTTCTTGCGCGCGCTCTGCGCCGCCCACCACGTATCCGCAACGATGGCAACACCACTCAGCAAGCCGCTCAGGTTCGTACCACCAGCCACAATGAACGCCTTCTTGACGCCCGGTTCCTTGGCGAGTTCGTCGACATTCGCGGTCACGACTTTGCCGCCAAAGACTGGGCACTTTTCGAATACCGCGTGCAGCATGCCCGGCACCATGACGTCGATACCAAACAGTGGCTTGCCGGTGACGATTGCTTTGTTGTCAACGCCGGCGGTGAACTTGCCGATGATCTTGTAGTCTTTCGGATCTTTGAGCGGCACCTTCGCCGCGTCAGGTGGCGTAAGTGTTGCGGCGATGGACGCGAGCTCGCCGTACGTCGCGCGCTTGCCTGACGCTTTGTGCAACGCGACGCCTGCGTCCGTCGTGACTTCGGCGGCGGGCACACTCCACTTCTGCGCCGCGGCGGCGATCATCATCTGACGGCCAACGGCGCCGGCGCGACGAAGTGGATCCCAATTTTGCGGAGTGGCGGTGCTGCCACCGGCAAACTGCTGACCGTACTTCGCCTGATCGCTCATCGCTTGCTCGACGATCACGCTCGACCATGGCACATCGAGTTCGTCCGCAATGATCATCGGCAGCATCGTCTTGATGCCTTGGCCGACTTCTGGGTTCTTGGCGATGATGGTGACTTTGCCGTCGGGCGTGATGCGAATGAAGGCGTTCGGCGTGAAATCCGCACGGGCGTTGTTGAGCAAAACGCCGTTGGCGTCGGGTGCGCCGTCGAAGTCCACGAACGCCGAGAGCATGATGCCGCCGCCAGCGATGGCGGACACTTTAAGAAACGCGCGTCGGTCGAGTTGAGAAGTTTGCATGGGAGGCCTCAGTCCGCGTTCGACATGGCGGCCGCGCGATGAATCCCGTCGCGGATGCGGGTGTACGTCGTGCACCGACAGATGTTACGCTCCATGGCGGCGTCGATGTCGGCGTCGGTGGGCTTGGGTTTGGTTTTGAGCAGCGCTGCGGCGGCCATCAGCTGGCCGGCCTGACAGTATCCGCACTGCGGCACATCGAGTTCCTGCCAGACTTTCTGCAGCGGGTGCGAACCGTCTGGCGACAGCCCTTCAATCGTGGTGATGTCCGCGCCTTCAGCGGTTGACGCGCGCATTTGACAGGAGCGGCGCAGTTGCCCGCCGAGGTGCACGGAGCAGGCGCCGCACTGCCCGACGCCGCAGCCGTATTTGGTGCCTTTCATGTCGAGCACATCGCGCAGCACCCACAGCATGGGCATGTCCGCGGGTACGTCCACGGATTTTGGCTGGCCATTGAGCTTGAAGGAGACTTTCATCGGCGGCGGCTTGGGGGGGCGGGAGGAGGGCGAGTCGGCATGGCCCGACTAGTAATGTACCGTCGATTTCCCTCCGTACCTAGACGTTTTCTCTCTTCCGAAACGAATATCCCCAAACGAAAGAACGGATGAGGCGTGCGTCGGCTTCCTTGCAATTCTGTCCTGCCGTGGACGATTTGCAAGGTTTCGGAGGAGGTAAGTACTCCCGAATTGCAGGAATTCAACCGCAAGCGACGGAGTGCGACCGGGCTCGCGACTGGCGATGCTCCATCATCAGCATAGGCTACCATTCGACGATGACGGAGATCACCATGCGCACCGGCACTTCGGCGCGACCGCTCGACCACGAGGAAGCATTGGACCAGGGTGAAACGTTGCGCGACGCACAATATGCCGCCCTGCTTGCTCGGGACGCGTCGTTCGACGGCGTGTTCTGGTATGCGGTGCGCACCACGGGCGTGTTTTGCAAACCGTCCTGCGGCGCTCGCCCAGCGCGCCGCGAGAACGTGTCGTTTCATGACACCATCGCGTCGGCCGTAGCAGCCGGCTTTCGCCCGTGCAAACGCTGCCGCCCCGATCAACCAGACACGCTGCATGCACAGATCGTGACGGCGGTGTGCGAGCAGATCAATGCAGCGGTGGCCGCGGACCGGTCGATGCCGTCGCTCGACGCGCTCGCCACACGCAGTGGCTATTCGCCGTTTCACCTGCACCGCATGTTCAAGAGAGCGACAGGTCTTACGCCACGCGCGTATGGCGCGGCATCGCGCGCGCGACGCATGCGTGAGACGCTCGACCAGCGCGACACCGTCTCACAGGCCATTCACGATGCGGGCTACACCTCAACCAGCCGTTTCTACGAACAGGCGACGGCACGACTCGGCATGCCCGCGTCGCGCGTGAAAGCCGGTGGACGCGGCGAGACTGTGCGCTATGCCGTTGGACAGTGCACACTCGGCCCAGTGCTCGTCGCGGCAACCGAGCGCGGTGTGTGCTCGATTCAGTTCGACGATGATGCACACGTGCTGGTTGCCGCATTGCGACAACGCTTCCCACTCGCTCAGCTCATTGACGACGATGCATCGTTTGCGGCGACGGTTGACGCGGTGGTGGCCTTTGTTGATACGCCAACGCACACGCTCAACTTACCACTCGATATCCGCGGCACTGTCTTTCAGGAACGTGTCTGGCGCGCGCTCACCAACATCCCCGCGGGACGCACCGCCACATACACGCAGGTGGCCGAAGCGATTGGACAACCAACGGCGGTACGTGCGGTGGCCAGCGCCTGTGCAGCGAACGAGATCGCCGTCGCCATACCCTGTCATCGCGTGGTGCGTGCGACTGGCGAGCTGTCTGGCTATCGGTGGGGAGTGGAGCGAAAGCGCGCGATCTTGGAGCGTGAGGGTGCGCGTCCGGAGCGCGTGTGACGTACGGGTCTGCAGTACTATAGCACCAAAATACCATAGACATTTTTGAAACTCGTAACTGCTTACAGGAGTTGCGGTTGGCGAACGGTGAACTATTTGAGGTTGACGCGCCGCGTATGGAACTCGCACCCGGCGCGGTGCTGTTGCGTGGCTATGTCCGCGCCATTGAGACGGAGCTGCGTGCGGCGCTCGACGCGATCATCGAAGCGGCGCCCTTCCGCCACATGGAAATTCCCGGCGGACATCGCATGTCGGTGGCGATGACCAGCTGCGGCGATATGGGGTGGGTCTCTGACCGTCGTGGCTATCGCTACAGCGCGGTCGATCCGGACTGTGGCCGCGCGTGGCCCGCGATGCCTGCGCTGTTACGCAACCTCGCCATCCGTGCGGCGGCCGAGGCGGGGTTTGCGGACTTTGCTCCGGACGCGTGTTTGGTGAATCGCTACGTGCCGGGCGCGAAAATGGGGCTGCACCAGGACCGGGACGAGCCCAACCTCACCGCGCCCATCGTCTCCGTGTCGCTCGGCTTGCCCGCGACGTTTCAGTTTGGCGGACTCCGGCGTACCGATCCCGTCCAGAAAGTGCAGCTGCGTCACGGCGATGTGGTGGTGTTTGGCGGGCCGTCACGCTTGGCGTATCACGGCGTCTTGACGCTGAAGGCCGGGCATCACGAGACGTGGGGCGCGATGCGCATCAATCTCACGTTTCGGAAGGCGCAGTAGTGTCGGCCCGAGGCGTTACCGCAGCTTCATCACCAGGCCGTTGTGCGCCTTGATGACGCCCGCACGCAGAATGTTGAGACCATGCTCGTGACAATAGAGTCCCATTTGCATCGCGTCCATCAATTCGCGATAGCCGTGGTTCATGAAGTCGGCCATCATGTTGTAATAGATGCGGGTGCGAATCTGATTGCGCGGGGTCGTCATCACGACATACCCGCCGGGTTTGAGAAAACGCCGGTGCATCTCGACGCATTCCGCCTTGTGTTCGTCCGGAAAGTGTTCGAGCAACCCGATTGACACGACCACATCGAATTCCTTGCCGTACTTGAGGTCGCGAATGTCCGCGACGTCGAACGTGATCGGCATTTCGTCGCGGTACCAGACACGCTGATGGCCCGTTGACGCATCGACGCCGAGGAACGGGTAGTCGAGCGGGAACTTGCCGAAGCGATCGGTGGCGCAGAATTCGTCGTAGTCCACGAGGACGATCTCACCGCCCGGATACATCGCCGCGATCTGCATGGCTTCGTAGCCGTCTGCGGCACCGAGAAAGAGAATGCGCGGCTTCTTCACGTCCAACCCCGCAAACAGTGCGCGTTTGCCACGGGGGTCCCACACCGCGTCTTCCACGCGCATGACGTTGTTCCATGATGCCAGCCGCACCATGTCGACCATGGCGTGCTGTGCCTCATGCGCATCGAAGTGCGTCATGGCATGCGTCAGTTGCGACCGCGCCTGTTGCTGCGCCTCCGGTACGTCCGTGAGGAAAAACTGGTGAAACGCCGTGTTGAACAAGCGCCACCCTTCGATGATGGGCAGCGGCGCGTTGTGCGACGATTCGTAGTCGCGTCGCGCGCGCGACCACTTCTCCGTCTTGTACGGCTTCCCCACGCCCGCCCACGTCAGCTTCGACCAGTCGGTAGCCGCGAGGTCGACGAACATGTCCGGCGCTTCATCGCGGGTGTCGATGAAGAACTGCGGCGTGCGTTCCACGTACCCAACGGCATGCCGCGTGGTGCGCGGGCGACCCCAGGGCTGGGCGCTCGAGGCGGGGAAAGCGCGTTCTGACATTATAGGACTATGGGACCGCCTGGGTGTCCGCGCCAGTGCCGCACGCACGCTCTAGCGTCGGTCATCAGCGGCGGTAGCTTTGTGCGCACCTCTCAGCAGGCTCTCAGTCCACGCCCGCTTGAGGTCAGCTGTCTCTCAACTCGGTCACCGCCCAAGTGAACACACTCCGGATGCTCGGCGGATTGTGGCTGGAACACCCCTGTACAACGGCAGACGCCCGGGGGATCCAGCGCCAGCGGCTGGCGCTGCTGGCCGTGGTCTGGTTGTCACCAAACCGGCGAGTCACTCGGGACAAGGTGCTGGCGTTGTTGTGGCCTGAATCGACCGCTGCCGAGGGACGGCATCGACTGTCCACCGCGCTCTACGACGTGCGTCGTGCCCTGGGCGGTGACGTCGTGCGATCGAGTGGCGATGAACTCTGGGTGCCGCCCGGTGTCGACCTGGACTGCGATGTCGACCAATTCGAGCGGGCCGTTGCCACCGGCGACTTTGAAACTGCGACCGCCAGCTTCCGCGGTCCCCTCCTTGACGGCGTCCACTTACCGCGGCTGTACGAGTTTGACGAATGGATCGCCGCGCATCGCGAGCGTTTGCGTCGCGTATACGCGGGTGCGCTCGAACATCTCATCGATTCGCGACAGCTGGCGGGAGACCATGCCGGTGCGGTTGATGCCGCCCGACAACTCAGTGAGGTCGAACCGCTGAGTGAGCGCGTGGCACTGGTTTCCGCGAACGCCATGACTAAGACGGGCGATCGGGCGGGCGCGGTCAGCCTGCTCGAGCGGTACGTCACGCGCATCGATCGTGAAGTCGGCGTTCCCGCGCCGCCTGCGGTCGCGCAGATGCTACGTAGGCTCCGCACGGCGGTGCATGAACCACAGTCGTCCGAGCAATCGGCCACCGATCCCGCCCCGTCTGTCGATATACCGCGGTCCGGCCACGTGTTTGGCGCGCCCTGGTTCACGCGAGGTGGTGCGCTCGCCATCACAGTGGCCGCGGCTCTGGTGCTATTGGTTGCGGGCATGGCGTACGCACGACGCGTGGCGATACAGCGCGACGGCGTCTCGGTGGAGCTGCGGAACGGCGCGCAGCCGTCGCTCTCTGCCGCCGCCGCGGAGTCGGTGCAGCAACAACTGGCTGCGGCCCTTGCCGCAACGGGCGCATGCGCCGATGGCGGCGCGCTCGCCAGCGCGGATGGTGCCGGCGGGCGATGCCGCGTCACCGGTCAAATCTCCGCCCAGGGCACGGGTCTCGTCGTGAGCGCGATGCTGCAAGCCGGACGCACCGGAGCGAGTCTTTCGTCAGCCGATGCAATCGTGCACCGAGACAGCGTGGGAGCCGCAGCCGCCGCACTCGCTCGCGATCTGGTGGCTGGCGCGATGGTTGGTTTGGGCAATGACTTCGCCGCCGCAGCCGTGCGTTCGACGGCATCGGCCGCCGCCACACATGCGTTTCTGCTCGGCGATGCCCAATACCGACGGGGCTATTTTCCAGCCGCGCGCGCGTCGTTTGAAACGGCCGTCGCAGCCGATTCCACCTTTGCGCTGGCGCACTACCGCCTGTCACAAACGCTGTTGTGGGAGGACGCGCCAGCGTCGCTGGCAGGGCGCCACGACAGCCTCGCGCTGCGCTACGTCAACAGTGTGCCGGAGAACGAACGGGCGCTGATCCGTGCCTATGGCGCGTGGCGTGTTGGCGAGGCCATGCACGCAGAGTCACTGTATCGCGTGGTCCTGACCCGCAACCCGCGGTACGCCGAAGCGCGGTTTCAACTGGCCGAGACGCGCTTCCACTATAACGCGTTGCAGGGTCGATCGATTGACGAGGCGTCTGGAGAGTTTGACTGGGTGATCGAACTCGATAGCGCGCACTGGGGCGCCCGCTGGCATCGTGCGCTCCTTGATGCTGCTCATGTGCCACCGACCACATTGCGCGCTCACATCGACGCGCTGCTCTCCGGGCACAGCGATGGCTTTATCGCTGAGGAAATGCGCCTGTTCGCGGCGGACACCGGGGCAGCGCTGGCTCGGCTCGCTGCCCCGGCGAATGCCACCGTGCTGTTCGACGCGGCGTGGCGACGTGCTGTGTTTCGTGGTGACCTCGATGGCGCGGAAACATTGCTGCTGACGATGTCGCGCGGTGATCGACCGCGCTTCGATCAATTCAAGGCGACGTATCTGGTGAGTGCGCTCCGCCTCGGGCGCGGTCGTGTGCATGACGCGTTGTCCCTGCTGCCGTTGCGGCGTCCGGACGAACACGCAAGTGAAGCGCTGCTCATTGCCACAACGGCGGTGTTGGCGGGTGCGTTGCAGGAAGGATTGGCCGACCGCGACTCGTTGTTCGCCGTGGTGAGCGAATGGCAACGCACACTGCGCGCCGCGGGGCAACTGTCACTCGAGCGTCGTGTGACTGCCGAATATCTGTTGGGGATCCTTGCTGCGGCGCGCGGCGCGAACGCAACCGCGCGAACGCATGCGGCAGCGCTCGACTCCATGGACGCAGACGCGCTCACACCGCATCGCCTGGCCGAGGTCATCCGGGCCGTGATGGCGTATCACGACGGACAGTGCGACGAGGTGTTGCGTCGTCTCGATCGTTCGATCACGGCGATCTGGCTTGGTGTGGTGGCGTCGTCGGCCGTGGCGAGTAGTGGATACGAACGTTTCCTGCGCGCCGACTGCCTCGCGCAGCAAGGGCGGCATCAGGAGGCGATCGCCTGGTTCGGCACGCTGGAGCACAACACGTTGTACGACTTGGCACTGCTGCAACCAGCACTTCGCGGCCAGGCGCGCTCGTACCGTGCGCTCGGTGACCGTCGGTCGGCGGACGACATTGAGCGACGCATCGCGGCACGGTGACCGCATCTCACTTTACATCCCGAACTCGCCGCGCGCCTGTTTGTTTGCTCGCGATTGGAGTGCCACCACCGACTCCGGGGTTCGTGTGGCCGTTGTCGCCGGGTCGTCGGTGGCCGCAGTCGACATCATCGATTCGCGGAGGTCGAGCAGCTCCCAGAAATCACCAGCCGTGGCGGCCGTGCCATCGTCCGGTGGCAGCAACTTATACATCGCCTTGTACATCATCGAGAACGCCCAGAACAGCGCGAGCATGTCCGGCAAGGCCAGTGCCACGCGTGTGATGGCGTTGACGTTGGCAACCTGATCGTTGAACAGTGGCGTGTTGAACGGCGCCGTCACCATTCGGATATTGAGCAGATAGTTGGCGATGCCGGCCAGTCCATTGGTCGCGCCAATAATGAGTGCGGCGTTCCGCAACGTGACTTGCACCGATGGTTGATCGAGCATGCGATCGAGGGCGCGTTCGCGGGCGGGTGTGTCTGGACCGAGCCCCTGAAATGCAATACTGCGCGTGACCGGCTTGGTGAAAAACGCCGAGCCGCCGAAGACCAGTAGCGCGACGGCATAGCTGGCGCTGTCCTTGAGGGCGAACAACCATCCACTGACATACCAGAAGGCCAAGGCTCCGCGCATGATCGCGGAGAACCCACTGTAGCTGGAGATGAAGTTGAAGTGTCGCGTGATCAGCAGGAGATCGATCAGTACCCACGCCACCGGCACGAGCGCCGCCAGCAGGTAGGCCGGGAGCGTGCCGAGGGGTGCAGTGCCGTACTTGAGTATGACGACGGGCGCGACGGCGCCGAGCAGTACGTCGAGGGTGAGCTTGATCGACTTCTTCATCGGGTGGCGAGGTGTTCGGCGGTCGGGCGGCCTGGGGCACGCGTTCCCGGGTGGTGCGCGCGCCTACCCGAATGGTGCGCGCTTGCGACTCGCAATGTACCATACCGTCGAGCGCGGCGATCACCGCCACGCGGACCACGTACCGAGTCAGAGGGCGGGTGCACCGCATGCGAAAGTTCGTGTTGGGCTTCATTGGCGTTTGCGCGATCACCTTGCTGCTGGGGAACGTGCAGGGGGCGTTCCCCTCGATTGTCATCGTGGAGCAGAATGCGACGGAACGCGCGTTCATTTTCCACGACGTGTCGGGGCCCGACGCCAGGCTCACGGACAGCATCATGTCGAACCTCGACGCATTCATGCGGGAGCGGGGCGACATCGCACGTCGTCCCTTGCGCGTGTACTCGCCAGATGGGCGCATGCAGGTCGGATTCGAAATGAACCTCTCCGCGGCAGCCCTCTTGGATGCGGGGTGGATTGAAGGCAAGCGACGCGTCATCCCGGCGGGACGATATCTGGTAGCCGAGATGCCGCTCCACAGTCGACTTTCGCTTGCGCTGCGATTGTTCTGGGTGCGGAGAGCGTTTGCCGCGTATCGCGCCAGTCACCGCTATCTCGAGGCCGACCTGCTCACCGCGCAAGACGACTCGGTGCTTCGGTTCTGGCAGCCGATCGTCGCGCGACCGTAGGGGATCGTCTGCATATTGCCAGTGGCATATTGCAGCACACGCTGTACGCACCCACTACGAGGACGAGCCATGTTGCGAGTTATCCGTCGCCTGTTGCTGCCATCGCTTGCTGTGCTGGCGGCGTGTGCGCCGTCTGGCGACTCAACGACCGCGAGTACGGCAACCGCGGACGTCGTTCCCGCAGAGGCTGCCGCGGCAATCGATTCGGCCACAATCATGCGGCACATCCGTGTGCTGGCGCACGATTCCCTGATGGGGCGACTGCCCGGCTCAGCCGGTGAAGAGAAGTCGGTGGCGTACATCGAATCGCAGTTCAAGGCGATTGGGCTCGCACCAGGCAACACGGACGGCACGTACATCCAGAAGGTGCCGCTGGTTGGCATCACGGTGCGTGGCACGCCGTCACTCACGTTTGCGAAAGGCGGCGCGAGCACATCGCTCCGGTGGCGCGATGACTACGTGGCGTGGACGAAGCACGTGGCACCGTCCGCGGCGCTCAACAAATCGCAGCTCGTCTTCGTCGGCTACGGCACTGAAGCGCCGGAGTTCACGTGGGACGACTTCAAGGGTGTGGATGTCGCTGGCAAGACGTTGGTGATGCTCGTCAACGATCCGCCACTGGCCGATACGTCGCAGTTTGGCGGCAAGCGCATGACGTACTATGGGCGCTGGACGTACAAGTATGAACAGGGGATGAAACACAAAGCCGCCGGTGTGCTGATCGTGCACGAAACGGCAGGCGCCGGATACCCATTCGCGGTCGTGCAAGGTAAGACATCCGAGCAATTCGACCTCGTCACCCCCGACAAGAACATGGGGCGGAGTGAGATTGAAGGATGGATCACGGTCGACCAGGCCATGGCGTTGTTCACGATGGCCGGACAGAACTTTGATTCGCTCAAGGCCAATGCTGCGACGCGCGAGTTTACGCCGGTACCATTGGGCGTGACCGCATCAATCACATTGGACAACACCCTTCGCACGATTGATTCCCGCAACGTGGTTGCGAAGCTTGAGGGAAGCGATCCGAAGCTCAAAGATGAATACGTCGTGTACACGGCGCACTGGGATCACTTCGGCATTGGCGCGAAGGTCAATGGCGACTCCATTTACAACGGCGCGTACGACAACGCGAGTGGTGTCGCTGGCCTCCTTAATCTTGCGGCTGCCTTTCACGCATTGAAGACGCCACCCAAGCGCTCGATACTGTTTCTCGCCGTCACCGCCGAAGAACAGGGATTGCTCGGCTCGCAATACTATGGGGTGACGCCGATCTATCCTCTAGCCAAGACGCTCGCCAACATCAACATGGACGAGATCAACGTCGCGGGTCGCACCAACGACCTCACCGTGGTGGGACTCGGCGCGTCAGAGCTTGACGACTACGCAGCCGCGGCGGCCAAGGAACAAGGGCGTACGTTGCGACCGGATCCGGAGCCGCAGAACGGCGGCTACTATCGGTCCGATCACTTCAATTTTGCGCGCGTTGGTGTGCCAGCGTTCAATCCGGGCGAAGGCATCGAGTACGTCGGCAAGCCGGCAGACTTTGGCATCAAGCGACGCGAGCACTACACGAGCAACGACTATCACAAGCCGTCCGACGAGATCAAGGCGGACTGGGATTTGAGTGGCGGCGTGCAGGATCTCACGCTCTACATGACCATTGGCTATCGCGTGGCCAACGCCAGCAAATTTCCGGAATGGCGCGTGGGCAATGAGTTTCGCGCTATTCGCGAAGCGCAGTTCAAAAAATAGTGTTGGCGGCGACGGTGTCCTTGCGGGCGTTGTGCACGCTGATGTTGCTGGCGTTCGCGACGGGCTGTGTGCACCATCGCCAACCGGCGACTGCTGCGGGGCCGGACCTCACTACCGAGGCCGGCTCACTCACCGGGCGAAAGCTGGAGCGTCCACGCTTTGACGACCCAACCGCGGCGCGGCTCGGTACCGACCTGGCGTTGGCCGCTGACTCGTTGCGCGCGCGACCCGCGAGTGCGGACGCACTCCTCTGGGTTGGACGTCGTCTCGCCTATCTGGGCCGGTATCGCGACGCCATTGATACGTTCTCGGTGGGCGTGAAGCGATTTCCGATGGACCCGCGTTTTCTGCGTCATCGCGGGCACCGCTATCTCACGGTGCGGCGTCCGATGCTTGCGATCAAGGACCTCGCTCGCGCGGGTGAGCTGGTGCGCGGTATTGCAGACGCGATCGAACCCGATGGCGCACCGAATGCGCAGGGCATTTCGGTCAGCACGCTGCAGTTCAACATCTGGTATCATCTGGGTCTCGCGCACTACGTACAAGGCGAGTGGGCGGCTGCGTTAGCCGCGTACGACGCGTGTGCGCGCGCCTCGGTGAATCCTGATTTGCGCGTTGCCACCGCGTACTGGCGCTATCTCACGTTGCGTCGTTTGCACCGCGACGCCGAGGCGATGACCGTGCTCGCCATTGCGAAGGAGAATCCCCCGTTGCTCGAGAATCAGGTGTATCTCAAACTGCTGCGTTTGTTCGCATCACTGGAACCGATCGGGGCGTTTCCGTTGGCGGCGGGGAACAGTGTGCCGGATGCGACCACGGCCTACGGGGTGTCTATGTGGCACTTGCTGAATGGGCGCCGACAAGAGGCGCATGCCATGTGGACGCAGTTGAACACGGCAACCGCGTGGGGATCGTTCGCTGTCCTGGCGGCCGAGGGTGAGTTGGCGTTCGCCCGATGATGTTCTCGTGAATCTTGTGTCCAGTTTCCTATCTACCGATTACCCTATGCGCCAATTCACCGTGGTTACTACGCTCGTTGCGGTTGCGTTCACGTCACGCGCCAACGCGCAAGCGAAACGCCCCATGTCGGTGAACGATCTGCTGACGGCGGTTCGCGTTGGCGATCCGCAACTATCGGCGGACGGGAAGCGTGTGCTGTTTACACGCACGACAACGCAGATGCCGGCCGGCGCACGCAACGCGGACATCTGGATGGTGCCCGCCGACGGCTCGGGGCCAGCGCAGCCGTTGATTGAGAGTGCGAAAAGCGATCATTCGCCGCGATTCATTCCTGGGAGTGGTCGAGTGGCGTTTCTTTCGTCACGCGATGGCGCCCTGCAGATCTATGTCGCCGATGCGGACGGACGGAACGCCACGGTCGTCACGAGCGTGTCGGCTGGCGTGCAGCCACCGTTCGTACTCTCCGCTGATGGCAAGCTGGCCGCATTTGTCTCCGACGCGTTTCCGTCGTGCATGACCGAGGCGTGCAACAAGGCCACGCGCGACGCCGAAGAGAAAGATCCCGTCAAGGTGCATACGCTCAGCCGATTGCCGTATCGTCATTGGAACGAATGGTGGGAGACCGTGCGACACCATGTATTCGTCACAGAGCTCGCTACTGGTATGACACGCGACGTGACACCGGGCGATTTTGATTCGCCACCGCACAACTACGAAGATGCGGCAATTGCGTTCTCGCCCGACAGTCGGGAGCTCGCTTTTGTGTCCAAGCGTGAGGGCAAGGACGCGGAGATGTGGACGACCAACCATGATGTGTGGGTGGTGCCCGTCGCTGGGGGTTCGGCAAAAAAGGTGACCACGAATCCGGCCGCCGACATGCAACCCACCTATTCGCCCGATGGCAAGTCGATCTTCGTGCGCGCGCAGCGTCGCGCGGGATTTGAAGCCGATCGCTGGTATCTGGACGCGATCGATCGCGCGACGGGCGTCAAGCGTGCGGTGTTTGTTGCTCCCGATCTTTCCGTCGATGATTTTCGCGTGAGCGCGGATGGCCGCACCGTCTGGTTCACCGCCACACACAACGGAACGGTCAACTTGTACACGGTGCCCGCGGTCGGCGGAACACCGAAGCTGATCGTGGAAGGCGGCGCGATTGGCGAAGTGCAGCTCGGTGCCAACTTCGCCGTGTTCTCGAAGTCCACGCTGGTGTCACCCGCCGAACTGTTTCGCGTGTCGGCCGATGGGTCCACGCGTCAACTGACAACGGCCAACGCGTCGTGGCTCGACGCCGTCGCCTTGTCCAAGCCGACCAGTCATACCGTGATTGGTGCCGCGACTGCGAAGGTGCAGTATTGGCTCGTCACGCCACCAAACTTTGACGCGAGCAAGAAATATCCGGTGGTCTTCATGAGTCATGGCGGACCGCAGGGCGACTGGGCTGATTCGTGGTCGTCGCGGTGGAATCCGTCGCTATGGGCGGCCCAGGGCTGGGTGGTGGCGGCGCCCAACCCACGCGGCTCAACTGGATTCGGACAGCAGTATGTCGACGAAATCTCGAAAGACTGGTGTGGCAAGGTGATGACCGATCTCAACGCCGTCTTCTCTGCCGTGTCGGCGCTGCCGTACGTGGATGCGAAGCGCAGCGGCGTCGCTGGCGCGAGTTACGGCGGCTATGCGGTGGACTGGCTGATTGGCCACACCAATCGGTTCAACGTGGCCGTCTCGCACGACGGCGTGTTCAACTTGGAGTCGATGGCCAACAGCACCGAAGAGCTGTGGTTCTCGGAGTGGGAGTTCGGCGGCAAGCCTACGAGTGCGGCAGCGCGCGCGAACTTCGCGCGGTGCTCGCCGCACCTGTCGTCAGACAAGATCAAGACGCCGACGCTGGTGGTCACCAATGAACAGGATTTCCGCGTTCCCGTCGATCAGGGACTGCAGCTGTTCACCGCCCTGCGGCGCAACGGCGTGCCATCACGCGGGCTCGTGTTCCCCGACGAGGGCCATTGGGTGCTCAAGCCGGTGAACAGCAAGCGGTGGCATGACGAAGTCTTCGCCTGGATCTCGAAGTATCTCGACGCGGGACGTGGACCGGTGCAATAGTAGGTCGAGGCTTCATGGACGAATGGCAGGATCGTTCGTTCCCGGGTCAGCGGTGACCTCCGTCGCGAGTGATTCGACATCCGCCCCAGCACTTTCATCCGCGCGCGTTTGCTCGACCGCAATCTCGACGGCAATGGCTGCCGCCTCATGCACCGGTAGTCCCTCCGTGCGGAGCGAATACTCCCGGACAGTCACTTCATCGCGTTCACGCTGCTGCCCTTGCGCCACCGTCTCGGAACTGCCCGGTAACTCGACGCGCAGCTCTTCGATCAGCATGAGCACCGCTGCCGCCACGGGGAGTGCCAGCAGCGCGCCGACGATTCCCATCAAGGTGCCACCGGTCAGCAGTGCAAAGAGCACCACCGACGAGGGCAGTCGCAGGGCGCGACCATACACCACCGGCATCAGCAATCGACTTTCGATTTCCTGATAGACGAAAATCGCGATCGCAACCCCACCCGCGACTAGCGGGCCAATCGACAGCGTCGCCAGCACCGCCGGCACAATGACCAGGACAATGCCGATATAGGGCAGTACGTCGGCGACGGCGGCCATCACGGCCAACGCCAGCGCACTTTTGGCCCCAACGATCGTCAACAGCACGAACATGAAAATGCCCATCAGCAAACAGGTGATGGCCTGCCCGCGAATGTACCCACCAACGATCCGCTCAAGGTTGGCCATGATGCGCGACAATCGTATGTGATGCGGGCGCGGAACCACCGCGAAGAGTGCCCCGCGCAACCGATCGCGATCAATTATCATGTACAACGCGAGAAACACTGCGCCCACACCGTACGCAACCACTTCAGCTGCGCGGACCGATGACGCAAGCGCAATTTGTGTGGAGGAACCAAGAAGCGCCGTGTAGTCAAGGTGACGCAACGACGAAGCGATCGACGCCGTGGCTCGATACTTGGCCAGCCACTGCGCGAGCTGCTCACGCAGCACCGGCTCCTGCTCTACGAGCGCGCCGCCCTGCGCCAACACCTCGGGAATCGTAAGTGTGACGACGACCAGCACGATGGCAAACAGCACCGAGAATACAATGGTGATGCCCGCGCCGCGTCGAACGCCGCGCGCCTCGAGGCGTTCAACCATCGGGCTGAGCAACCCCACGAACATGAGTGAGGTTGTGAGCACCAACGCCACAGTCGACAGGCGAACAACCAACCAGCACGCGGCGAGCACCAGCACGAGCTTCACCATGGTGCTCACGGAGATTTCCACCCGGTGCGTCTCCACCTCACGCGCGTCTTCGGTCATCGGTGAGCTCGGCCTTTGTCGTACTTGCGGTGTTCGCTGAGGGTCATCAGGCACACTGCTTCGGCAGGCCTTTCTGATCGCGGGAAGTCAACGGCAGCTGCGCCCATCCCCAGCACCGCCGACGGGGCCGTCTGTTCGGCTTGGGCGGCGCCACGGCTTCAGTGCGTTTGTAGCCATCGTTCAGTCCTCCAAGCGTGATGTGGTGGTTGCGCGCGTGCGCAAATTAGGCGTGCGATCAGGGAGGAGCTATCACACCTTCGAGCGATATTCTGGTGGCCCAAGAAGCGCGCAGGTACGGTTTCCCGCATCTGACGCTGTATCGTGGGGACGGTGAGCGTCTGTTTGGGTGCTATCTTGTTCGGGATGGAGGTATCAGCCGCCCCCGCTTGGAACGCGATGAGTAGCCTTGGCGCACCGCGCGCGATGACCGCATTGGCTGCGCTCCTGGTGACGGTCCTCGCGGCTCAGCGCCGATGGCGCACATCGCTTGGTTGCCTGGTGGTGATCAGCGGCGGTGCGTTGCTCGACAACGCCTTGAAGCTGGCGATTCAGCGCCCGAGACCACCGGGAGCGGAAGCCTTCCTGTCGCGTCCGAGCTTTAGCTTTCCCAGTGGCCACGCGATGGGTTCGCTCATCGGATACGGCATGCTGTCGTATGTCGCTATCACGTGCTGGTCCTTACAACCGAGCACACAGCGGGCCATCGTGGTGGTCTCCACAGCCGTCGTCATCCTGGTGGGCATGAGCCGTGTCGCGCTTGGCGTGCACTACCTCAGTGACGTGTTCGGCGCGTGGGTGATCGGGGGTCTTTGGCTGGCACTTGGCATCATTCTGCTCCGACGCGTGGCGCGGGGCGAACAACGCGCATAGGTCATCGGGCGGAGGATGGCACGCAGACCCGCAGCGCGCTCGGCCTGGTGCGATACCGTAGCGGCAACGCCAGTATCTCCACTTCGCCATCCAGCGCAACCGAGACATCTGACCGGGCGCCCGACCCGATGGCCTGAATTGTTGCCGATTGCGCCTGAACCATGGTCAGGTCACGAGACGCCCTGTCGCTTCCCACGAGGATGCGGAACATCAGCCGCAACAGCGGCCAACCGCCATTCACTTGCACGGCGTAGAGCGAGAGCAGTCCGGCGGTCAGGGATGCACGAGACCCGGCATCGAATCCTTCCATGAGATACTCCCCATTGCCGATAAAGAGCAGCGGAGTGCGCCGCTCGGTCGCAATGCCATCGACGACCATGCACAGGCGCAACGCCGCACTGGCGCGCATCACGCGCACCGTGGCCCACGCTGCCACGACCCACTTCCCCACACCGCGTGCAGGGTGTTGCGCGCGTAGCTGCACGATGCGCGGATACAAGCCGAGGCTGGAATTGTTCAGGAAGATGCGCCCGTTCACTTCCCCCACATCCACTTGCCTGGTGACGCCATCGATGATGACCTGAGCGGCGGCCTGCAAATCCAGCGGAATGCCAAGATCCTTGGCAAAGTGATTGAGTGTACCCATCGGTAGCACGCCCAGCGTGACGTCGTGCCCCATGATGCGTTGTGCCACGCCGCTGGCGGTGCCGTCACCGCCAGCAGAGACGATATAGTCGGCCCCTTCCGCCAGCGCACGCCCAACGGCGCGTTGCAACTCGTCGCCGGAATGCGCCAGATCGATGCGCAGCTGGTGTCCTGCCGCCGCGAACAGCTCGCGAAGCGTTGCCTGATCCGCGTCGTCAGTCCCGTCGCCGGAGCGGGCGTTGAGGATAATGCGGGTGATCGGTCGGGAGCCGGTCACGCGGACCGCGTCCGATGAATCGTCGGTTGATCTCGTGCCTGTCGCTCGAAATAATGTGTGGCGGAACAGCGGAACGCGTTCCGCTCCTCGATCCACGTGTAGATGTCAGTGGCAATCTGTGCCGCGTCAATCCGATAGACGACAAACGAATTCGCCTCACCGCGGGCGCGGGTGGACGTGGCCGTTCCCGCGCCGACCAACGGCGCCGCGTATCCGGGCACGTACCGACGGGCGTTGCCAATATGTACCAGGTGCAAGTGACCGGTCATAACAAGATCGACGCCACATTCAGCGAATAACGCGACGGCCTCATCCGCGCCCTCTACCACGGCGACGCCCGAAAGCCCTTCCGGGATTTCGAAAGGATGGTGCGCCACGACGATTCGCACCTGCCCAGCGGTTGCCTGCGCGAATGCGCGGCGCGTGACGTCTCGCTGCTCTGCGCTGACCCTCCCTCCCTTGAAGACCAACGAACGCGCGGTGTTGATCCCGACCACCGCTACCTCGGCATCAACGTACACGGGTGCCAAGTCGGATGTGATCGAGCTCGCGTAACGCGACAATGGTGAGAGGAAGCGCCGCAGCACATCGTACAACGGAACATCGTGATTGCCCGGTACCAGTAGCCGAGGCTGCGGCAGGCGAGCGATGAATGCGCTCGCGTCGCGAAACTCTTCGCGTCTGGCGCGCTGCGTGATGTCGCCGGACACGATGGTCAGGTCCGGTTGCAACGCCCATACCGTGTCCAGCAGCGGTTGCAGCGTTTGCGCGAGTATTGAACCGAAGTGCAAATCGGACAGTTGAACGAGCGTTCGCACGAAGGGCGAGATCAAGGGATGCGGGAGCGCCTCGCGAAGGGAGAATCGCGGTACACTGGCGTGCCGCGCCCAGGCGTCGGCCCGCAGAGCATGTCGCAAGGATGTGTGACGTGATAGGGCGCGAATACTACCCGAACGAGGTATTTCCGCCTGCACATGTTGTGGGAGCACCGAAACCGCTCAATCGGGCAATGGTGGTGCATCATCGCGTCGCCTAGCGTCAACCTTCAGTACGGAAGTGCGACATCCTCAGCCGGAGCCTCGGTGCGACTCGTCAAGCGAACACTTGGGCGCGTGTTGTGTCACGTGGCCATCTGGCTGTCCGTGCAACCGGCGCGCAATCGCCACGTCAGGCCACGAGTGCAGCTCGCTGCTCCGCTGCCCATGCCGCGCACCCCATCACGTGAAACGTAGAAATAGGATTCACGCGCATCTCAGCGCTCGCCGTCACTCCACGTGAGGGCGCTTGTCGGTTGCACTTCTCTCTTTGGAAGGTGTATGCCTACCCATCGCATCCCCGCCGCTGTTTTCGTGCTCGCGTGCACGGTGTCCAACCCCGCAGGCGCGCAACGCCAGGGTGCCATTGAGATCGGCGCGTTTGGCCGGATCACGAAGTTCGCCGATACCTTGCATTTGAAGCCAGGCATCGGTGGTGGAGGCCGAGCCGGCATCTACATCTTCAGGAACGTACTGGCCGAAATGGGGCTGAGCTACGCCGAAGTTGACGTGGATCCGCGGTACAAGACGGGAAACTTGGGCAGAGATACGCTGAGAACAGTCTCACATCCGCTGTGGGGCTATCGGCTGACGTACAATGCGCCACTCAGTGATGACGTCAAGCTCATGCTCGGTGTTGGTTATGCGTACGACTCGTATGGACGCGTGCGGGCGGTCGCACCGCGTGGGGGCGGCCCGCAGGCCCTCGTGGGCCTTCGTTTCGTGCTCAACAACCGTCTTTCGGCGCGTCTTGAAGGCACAGGGAGCTACATCACCCCTTCCGACAGGGCTTCCCTGCCGTACGCACGGGCCACCGGAGTGAATCTCGGCGCCCAGGCAGGGCTCAGTCTCTCATTCTTCACCCGTGCACGCACCGTCATGCACGACACAGTCATGGTGCAGATACCGACTCGCGTGGTGGAGTTGCGCCGAGACACGATCTACCTGACGCGCATCGATACCGTGAAGGTGGCCGCTGCCACCGGACGGCCGGTCGTGGTGGGCACGGTGAATTTCGCCTACAACC
>JANMKU010000161.1:0-4578 GCA_031372205.1 Gemmatimonadaceae bacterium
GCGATCGTGCTCATTGGCCAATCGGTCGATGGCGGTTGGAGTGAAATCCTGCGACGCGCTGGCGCGGCTGGCAAGCTGCAGGTGATCGACACGTACACTGGAGTGGATCGGCCACATACCATCTATGCCGGGCTGATCGGCGGCGCGTTTCTCGCCATGGCATCGCACGGTGCCGACCAGTTGATCGTGCAACGATTGCTCTCCAGCCGATCCCTCAAGGAAGCGCAGCGCGCGCTAATCGGCAGTGGGTTTGTGGTGTTTGCACAGTTCACGCTCTTCCTGATGGTCGGGCTCGGGTTGTGGGTGCTGTTCGAAGGACGTGTGTTCACTGCGGCCGACCAGATCTTCCCGCGCTACATCGTGGAACGGATGCCGCATGGTCTGGTCGGACTCATCGTCGCGGCGATTGTCGCCGCCACCATGAGCACGCACTCAGGCACGATCAACGCGCTTGCCGCGTCGACGACGCACGACATCTACCTCCCTATCAGCGGCAGAAGTGTGGATGATCCACGCACACTGAAAATGGGCAAGCTGTTCGCGCTGGGCTGGGGCATCGTGCTGACGATCGGCGCACTGATGTTCAAACAACAGGGAACGCCCGTGGTTGTGATTGCACTGTCCATCGCGTCGTTCACGTACGGCGGATTGCTTGGTGGGTTCTCACTCGGCCTTTTCTGGAAGCGCGCCATTCAGCGCGATGCGCTACTCGGCATGAGTGTGGGCATTGGCTGTATGGCGTTCATCGTCTTCGCGAAGCAATTCGTTGCGGCGTTCCCGTCGATGACTGACGCGCTGGGTCCATTTGCCGGCATCGCGTGGCCCTGGTACGTGTTGATCGGCACATCAATCACGTTCGTGACCGGCGTCCTGTCCTCGTTCACCCACCCTGCACCGTCATCGGTGCCGCTGTCTGCCTCGGGAGCTCGTCAATGAGTGCAGGTCCTCTCGATCCATCGCCACTGGTCGTCGGCGTTGACGGCGGCGGCAGTCGCACGCGCGTGCTCCTGGCAGATGCGAACGGACTGGTGCTTGCTCGCATAGAAGGTCCAGCGACGGCCCTGATTCCCGGTGAGGAATCCGCAGCGGCGGACATCATTAAGTCGCTCATCGCCGATACACTCGCCATGGCCGAACGCGGCGACACCAGGCCCGCGGTGTGCGTAGTGGGTGTCGCCGGTGCCGGCAGCGAGCGGACGGCTCAGGCCTTGTGGTCCGCCCTGGCATCTCGCCGTATTGCAGACGACGTCTCGGTACAGGCAGACGCCACGATCGCCCTGGACGATGCGTTTGGCGATTCCGCGGGGGTGCTCCTCATCGCTGGTACCGGATCAGTAGCCTTTGCGCGTGCCCCAGACGGCCGACTCGAGCGATGCGGTGGTTGGGGGCCAAATATTGGCGACGAAGGAAGTGCGGCTTGGCTCGGCCGACGAGCGTTGAGCGTGATCACCGCAGCGCAGGATGGCCGTGAACCGGAAACGGCGCTCGGCGGCGCGGTGCTCACTGCATTGGAGCTGGAGACGCTCGAAGACCTCATTCCGTGGGCGGCAGAAGCGCGGCCAGGGACGGTCGCCGCGTTGGTTCCAGCAGTGATGCAAGTCGCAGCCACGGGCGATCTACGGGCCAATGCGTTGATCAGTCTTTGCGTCGAGGAACTCGTGCTGCATGTCCGAACACTCGCCCGACGCTGTTTTGCCGATGAACGTGCGGCTGTTCCCGTGGCGTTTGCCGGTGGTTTACTGAGCAAAGGATCGTTGGTGCGTAAGCGCCTTGAACAGCGGCTCAAGAGTGTGGTGCCTGGTGCGACACTGCGCGCCGACGACGTGGACGCAGCGCGCGGCGCGGTCCGGCGTGCCCGTCGACTGCTCGGCGTCGAAGTCTGACCAATACAACGAAGGCCGGGCTGCAGTGAGCAGCTCGGCCTTCCGCACACTCCTGCACCCCAATGTCAGGCGGCGATCGCCGCCTCCGTCCCGTCCAACTCCAGCACGCCTTCCCATCGCGCCATGACTGCGGTGGCGAGGCAGTTGCCGAGCAAGTTCACGGACGTTCGCGCCATGTCCATGATCGCATCGACACCCAGAATGACCGCGATGCCTTCGAGCGGTAAGCCAAATTGCGCCAAGGCGCCCGAGAGGATTACCAGCGACGCGCGCGGCACGGCAGCCACGCCTTTCGACGTCAGCATGAGCGTCAGCATCATGAGCAATTGCTGGCTGATCGGCATGTCGATGCCGGCCGCCTGAGCAACAAAGACCGACGCGATCGCGAGGTAGAGCGTGGAGCCGTCAAGATTGAACGAATAGCCTGTGGGGAGTACGAACGACACAATGCGTCGCGGTACTCCGAACGCCTCCATCGCCTGCATCGCTTTGGGAAAGGCGGCCTCGCTTGAGGCTGTCGTAAACGCGATCAGCCATGGTTGTTGCACCGCGCGCCAGAAGCGGCCAATCGGAACGCGCATGATCATGGCAACGGGCACGAGCACGAGCAACACAAACACCACCAGCGCGCCGTACAACGTGCCAACCAATTTTGCGAGGTTGATCATCACGCCCAGGCCGCTCTTGCCAACCGTGACGCCAATGGCCGCGCCAATACCGATGGGCGCATACACCATCACGATGCCGACGAACTTGAACATGATATCGCTGAGCGACTGCATCCAGTCGAGCATGATCCGTTTCGACGGACCCTCAACCTTCGCCAGCGCCACCGCGAAGATGATCGCAAAGAAGACGATTTGCAGGACTTCATTCTGGGCCGCTGCCTCAAAAAAGCTTTGTGGCACTGTATGCTCAAGCACCGAGCTAAACGTCGGAGTCTTGCTCGCGAGTGCCTTGAACTCCTCGCCACCAGACGCCGCCAACTGCACACCTACCCCAGGCTTGATCCAGTTGACGGCGATCAAGCCAATGGCCAAGGCCAAGGTCGTCACGATCTCGAAGTAGATGATCGATCGAAGCGCCAACTTTCCCACGCGCTTCATGTCGTCGCCATGTCCGGCAATTCCGACGACCAACGTGCTGAAGAGCAGCGGCACGATCAGCGACTTGATCATGCGCAGGAAAATGTTCGCGAACGGTTTCAGGTTGACCGCGAATTCCGGCGCCAGCCAACCTATTAGGGTACCGACGACCATGGAGATCAGGATCCACTGCGAGAATCCGATTCCGAGGAAGCCGCGGCGTCCATTCGATGGGGACGTCGGCCCCTCCGTCAGTGCGTGACTCATTGCGCTCTCCGTTAGATGAACAGCGGGGCCAGCACGAGTGTGATGGTCGAGAGCAGCTTGATCAGCACGTGCAACGACGGTCCGGCGGTGTCCTTGAACGGATCGCCCACCGTGTCCCCAACCACCGCGGCCTTGTGCGCATCAGATTTCTTGCCGCCGTAGACGCCGGTTTCGATATACTTCTTGGCATTGTCCCACGCGCCGCCGCCGTTGTTCAGGAAGCCAGCCATCAGAATGCCAACGACTGTCGCGATCATCAGGAATCCGGCGACCGCCTCGGCTCCAAGATTTTCATCAGCGCCACTGAGTGACTTGAACACGAGTCCCACCCCAATCGGAAACGCAATCACCAAGGCACCGGGCAGTACCATCGCCTTGAGGGCGCCAACGGTCACGATGTCCACGCACGTGGCGTAGTCGGGCTCCTCGGTGCCCAGCATGATGCCCGGCCGCTCCTTGAACTGTCGGCGCACTTCGGTAATCACGCTCTGCGCCGCTTTGGACACGGCCGTCATGGCCAGGGACGAGAACCAGAACACCAGCATGCCACCGATCAACGCGCTGACGAACACCTGCGGCTTGCTGAGGTCAACGTGCAGCGACCGACCGGTGTAGTTCTTGACTTCGTCCAGATAGGCAGAGAAGAGCAGGAAGGCAGCGAGTGCAGCGGAACCGATCGCGTACCCTTTGGTCAAGGCCTTCGTGGTATTACCGACGGCATCGAGTCGATCCGTCTTGTTGCGAATCGCTTCGGGCTGCTTGGACATCTCGACGATACCACCCGCATTGTCGGTGATCGGTCCGAAGACGTCCATGGCCAGGATATAGCCCGCCGTTCCCAACATGCCCATCGTCGCCACGGCGGTTCCGAACAACCCGCCCGCCGGCATGCCATCGATCATGATGCCACTTGAACGGCCGAGCATGAAGCTGCCCACCAGCGCGATCGCAATCGTAAACACTGGCAGGACGGTCGACTCCATGCCGACCGAGAGACCCATGATGATATTCGTCGCCGGTCCGGTTTGCGACGCTTCCGCGATCGACAACACGGGGCGATAGCGATACTCGGTGTAGTACTGTGTGATGAAGACAAACGCGATCGACGTCGCAACGCCGATCATCGCGCAGCCGAAGTAGTTCATCCACGCATCGGGAGCATCGGGCGTCGCCAGCAACAACTTGCAGGCGAAGAACATGGCGACACTGACCAGCGCGGCCGTGATGTAATAGCCGCGATTGAGCGCCTTCATGGGGTCGGCATCTTCGGTGGTGCTGACGGTCATCACCCCGATAATGGAGCACAGTAGCCCGAGCGAACCGATGACAAGCGGAAACAGGAT
>JANMKU010000211.1:0-15024 GCA_031372205.1 Gemmatimonadaceae bacterium
AATCCTGTGCTCCTCCGTGCCCGCGCACGCGCAAGGCACACCGCGCGCGCTCATGCCCATCGATTACGTGAACTCCGCCGAATTTGGCTGGCTGCAAAAGCGTGTACATGCGAGCCGCGTGGTCGACGATATGTCGCAGCCTACCGTGTGGAAGCTCAGCGGCACCGGCGCCCTGTCGTTTCCCGCGGAGCCGAGGCTCGGCGATATGCGCGCGTTGCGCGTGGATATGCAACTCATTCGCGCGGTGCCGGCCACCGTTCGTCCTCGGCTACCGTCCATCAACCTGCAACGCGCGATCGCCAACGAAGATTGGTCTGGCTACAATCGATTGTCATTCTGGGTGCGACCCGACTTTCAGGGGGTGCCCGTGTTGCCGTTGCAGCTGGTGCTACACAATGACGGCGCAGAGAAAGTACCGGATCGCTATGGTCGTGAAGGCACGCACATCATTACGCTGGCCCGCAACGGATGGCAGCAGATCGTGTGGGAGATTGAGCCGCTCGCGCGCGATCGGATCACCCGCATCGAGATCGGCTATTTCGTCAACCGCATGCTCTCGGGCCCCACCGATCACGTGGCGTTTGAGATTGGCCGGATTGAGTTGCAACGCGTCGACGCCGATGCCCACACGGGATGGGATGTCGCGGCCGGCAAGATGGCGTTTAGTCACAGTGGCTATCAGCCGGGCGGTTCCAAAACGGCGATCGCGAGCGGGCTGAACGCGAATACGTTCGAGCTCGTGCGAGTGACCGACATTGCATTTGGCGAGACGGTTCTGCGCAAGCCGATTGCGACAGTACATGCCGCGAAGGGCACATTCCAGCAACTGGACTTTTCTGAAGTGGACACGCCAGGAAGTTATGTGCTACGCGCCGGTGACGTCATCACGAAGCCGTTTCGCATCGGCGACGACGTCTGGACGTCATCAATCTGGAAGACACTCAACTTCTATTACGGCAACCGGTGTGGCTTTGACGTGCCCGGCGTTCATCCCGTCGATCACCTCGACTGGTTTGCAACACTCGGCAACAAGCGTATCACCATGAGTGGCGGGTGGCATGATGCGGGCGACCTCTCGCAAGGGCTCATCAACACTGGTGAAGGGACGTACGCGATGTTTGCACTCGCCGAACAACTGGCGAACAATCGCGCCGAGCCAGCACTCGTTGCGCGGCTCATTGAAGAAGCAAAATGGGGGCTCGCGTGGGTGTTGCGCGTGCGATTTCCAGGCGGATATCGCGTTGGTTTTGGCAGTCACAATTACTGGACGAACAACATCGTTGGCGACGCGGACGACAAAACGGTGGAAGCCAAGAATAACCCCAATGCGAATTACATCGCGGCGGCGGCCGAAGCGATGGCGTATCGCGTACTCAAGTCGCGCGACCGAGCGCTTGCGGCGCGCAGTTTGCGGGCGGCCCGCGAAGATTGGGCGTATGCGATCGTCGGCATTGAAGGCCCGTCCACGTGGCACACACCGGCATTCGCGGCATCACGCATGGAACTCGCGGGCATCGGCATCACCGCGTCTGTCGAGTTGATGCGTGCGACGGGCGAAACGCGCTACCGCGACAAGGCGGTGGAGCTGGCGCGCGTGGTGATGGCGTCGCAGCAAGTGTCGCGTGTTGGCACGACATTCCCGCTCTCGGGGTTTTTCTACACCGGGCCGGACCGCGACACGATTTTTCATCAGTTCCACCGCGCAGCAGACCAAGCGCCAATTGTGGCGTTGTCACAACTGGTGGAGGCGCTCCCCAATCATCCGGACTGGATGCAGTGGTATGCGACCGTGGCGCGATACGCCGAGTATCAGAAGCAGAGCGCGACGACGACGGCGCCGTATGATGTGCTGCCAGCGTATGTGTATCGCGTGGTCGATAGCGTGCAGGTACCCGATTCAGGCGGTCGATACCTGGAGCGGCGTGACGAGTATGCGAAGCAAGTGCGGGCGGGATTGCCGATGGGTGACGGGTGGTTTTTGCGCGCCTTTCCGGTGTGGTTTCAGCGACGTGGCAACTACGGCGTGCTGTTATCGCAAGCGAAGGCACTGTCCGCGGCGTCTCGATTGCGTGGTGATGGCGCCGGCCTCGATCTGGCGCAACGACAAGCGCAGTGGGTGGTGGGGCGGAACCCGTTTGCACAAAGCACGATGTATGGCGAAGGCTACGATTGGGCGCAGCAGTATAGCGTGTCGTCAGGAGACCTTGTGGGTTCGCTCCCCGTCGGGATGCAGAGCCGTGGCGTGACCGACTTGCCGTACTGGCCATCGCAGAACATGTACGTGTACAAGGAAGTGTGGGTGCACTCGAGCAATCGATGGCTGTGGCTGATGGAAGACCTCGCACCGCGTCGCGCTAGTGATGATGCGCCGGCGCCAATGAGCGCGCTCACCAGCACGACGGCCGCCGATGGTACGATCACCATCCGCATGATCGCGACGGGCACCGGAACACACACGTATACCGTGCGGTCTGACAACGTGGTGCTGCGGGAACTATCGCGAACAATTCTGCTGCGTACCGGCGTACCGAGAACGATCGAGTGGACAGGGCGGCGTGAGCGAGCGGACACACCGTGGGTTGCCGTGGTGGTGCAGGACGGCGTCGTGACGCGGCGCCGAGAGATATTCGTGCATTAGTGCTACGGTCCGACGACCTTTCGAGCGGACGCGCACCCGTGAGCGCTCGCACTCCCCGCGGCGCGAGTGCACAGGTGGCCGCGCAGCTGCAAGACGCCATGGCATGGCTGCATGCGCACAGTTCGCGCGCGACGCGAGACGGCATGGCGCGCTACGCCATTCCGTCCGATAGCGCGCTCGGCGTCGCCATGAAAGACATCAAAGCCCTTGGCAAAACATTGGGGCGCAATCACGCGCTGGCGTTGGCGCTCTGGGACACAGGCGTGTATGAAGCGCGCATGCTCACCTCATTCGTTGGCGATCCGACGATGCTCACGCCAGCCCAGATGGACCGTTGGTGCAAGCAGTTCGACAATTGGGCGTTTTGCGATGCGCTCTCTTTCAATCTGTTCGACCGGTCACCACATGCGTGGACCATGGTGCACAGGTGGAGTGCGCGAACGCCGGAGTTTGAAAAGCGTACAGCGTTTGCGCTCCTGTGGAGTTCAAGTTTGCACAACAAGATCGCTCCAGACGAACGATTCATTGACGGCCTTGCCCTGATCGAAGGCGCCGCCACCGACGAGCGCAACTTTGTGAAAAAGGCTGTCCTCATGTCTCTGCGCGCGATCATCAAGCGCAATCGTTTGCTCAAGGCCGCCGGGACGCGGGTGGCGCGTACCTTGGCCGCCTCGGAGGACCGCACCTCCCAGTGGATCGGCAAGCAGGCGCTACGGCCGTAGCATTGACTCGAGATGATACCAACCATGACTCGTATGAGCGGCGCTCTCATCACAGTGCTCTTCGCGTGCAGCACGATCTGCGCGGTCTCCTTACCTCTACGCGCCTAGACATCAACGTCTGCACTCAGCGACATCCACTATCTACCGGGGACGGCCGCCACATGTCACAGCCTGAGATTTCCGGCATCTCGCCGTTCTTCATTGTCCATGATGCGGCGAAGGCCCTCGCGTTCTATCGCGATCGACTTGGCTTTGCAATCACCTTCCAGGAGCCGCTCGACGATCCGTTCTTTGGCATCGTGCAACGCGGTGGCGCAATGATCATGCTCAAGGACGTCGGTGTCGATCCGCTCGCCAACTACAAGCGAGAGCCTGCGGCTCGCTGGGACGCATATCTTCACGTGCCGGATCCCGACGCGCTCGCGGCGGAGTACGCCTCGCGCCATGTCGCTTTCTCGCAACCGCTCAAGGATACACATGACGGTCTGCGCGGCTTCGAGATCAGGGACATGGACGGTTACGTCTTGTTCTTCGGACGCCCTCGCGCGTAGGCATGCGCTCGCCCGCGACGCGCAAAGGTCGGGAGAAGTATTGCAACAAGGAAGGCCAGGCTAATGTGGGAGCACGGCCCGGAAGCGTCCGTACGTCCACGTACCCATGAGCGCCGCCACGGCAATCGCGACGAACACTGTCGCGCCGCTTCCTACCAGCGCGAACAGTGGCCCCGGACATGCTCCCGTAAACGCCCAGCCGATGCCGAACAACGCACCGCCAAGCCAGTAGCGGTACCCCTTTCCAACGATCTTGAGCGGAATGACGATCGCCTCGCCATTGAGGGCCCTGACATTCGCCGATTTGATCACGCGGAGCGAGACCATCGCCGTGATCATGGCCGACCCGAGTACCCCGTACATGTGAAACGACTCGAATCGGAACATCTCCTGAATCCGGTACCACGACACAATTTCGGCTTTGACGAGCGTGATCCCCAGGATCGCACCAATGAGCACGTAGCGAAGCAATCCCGAGAGGGGCGTCGGTGTGAAGGCCTCGGGCTGCCGCTCGATTGCCCCTCGAGCGCCCGTCGGACGACCTGTTCTACTCATGGCAGGCGTAGCACGAGCGGCAGCAAGACAAACGTCGCAAACAATCCGCCGGCAAAGATGCCCACCAACGCGATCATTGACGCGCGTTGCAGCGTCGCCATGCCCATCACGCCGTGTCCGGACGTGCAGCCACCGCCATAGCTCGCCCCAAATCCAACGAGAAACCCACCCCCGATCATGAGCACGAGCCCACGCACCGTGAGCAATCCACGCCAACTGAACAGTTCAGTCGGCAACAGTCCGTGCGGCGGCGCCAGTCCCAGTCCCAGCAACGCATCGCCAGTGGACGGCGCGATGTTGACGGTATCCGCGCCGAGCACCGCAGTCGCCAGCGCCGCACCGAGCAGCACACCGAGCGCGAGCGCGACATTCCAGAGCCCCGTTGCCTTCCAGTCGTAGCGGAAGAACTCCACACCGCCCGGAACCGTCGCTGCACAGATCGCGCGCAGTGCACTCGAGACGCCCAACTGCTTGTTGCCGACGATGAGCAAGGTAGGCACGAGCAGACCGATGATGGGTCCGCCGATATACCAAGGCCAGGGACCTCGAAGCGCGTGCCACATGATCTCGTTCCTCGTCACGGGTGGGTGGAATGATTAGCATGCCGTGTCACGCAAGTCGACCGAGCAGGGGCGTAGATTTACGGCGCACACCGAGCCCGGTGCCCCACATCACGGTTGCGTATTGCCAGAACTCTCTCTCTCCGCCGTCGACGCCAGGAGCACGCGATGCAGATGCAAGTGATCCTCTGGTCCGCCGCACTGATGGCCTCAGTGACGTCGGCCAGCGCGCAAACCGTCACGATTGATAACGTCACGATCGTTGACGTCACCAACGGCCGACTCCGGCCGCGCCAGACGATCATCATTGAGGGAAAGCGCATCGCAGGCATCGAACCGGCGAGTCAGGCCACACGCGCCGGCGCCACGTTCGATGGCACGGGCATGTTTGTGATTCCCGGTCTGTGGGATATGCACATTCACGCGTACTTCACCAACGACACCGCACGCTTTCACAGCACGAGTGAAGTGATGCTGCCGTTGTTTGTCGTCAACGGCGTGACCGGTGTGCGCGACCTTGGCAGCAACCTCGACGCCACGCTGGCCGCTCGCGACAGTGTGGCCGCGCATCAACTGATTGGCCCGCGCATGCTGGTGTCTGGCCCGATGCTTGATGGTCCGACCACGCGATACGCCGCAGCGATCAAGGTGACGACGCCCGATGACGCACGTGCCGCGGTGCGTCTGCTGAAAGATCGCGGTGTGGACATGATCAAGACGCAGTCGCTCATTCCGAAAGACGCGTATTTCGCGCTCGCCGACGAAGCGACCCGCATCGGCATTCCGTTTGAGGGGCATGTGCCGAACGCGATCACCGCACTCGAGGCAATGAACGCGCATCAGCGCAGCTTCGAACACTTGATTGGTGTCCGCGACACCGCTAACGCGTTGATTGCGGAACTCGCACGCAACAAAGTGTGGCAGTGTCCCACCGTGATCAACAGCGTTGGCACCGCGGCGGATTTGCTTAGTGACCCCGGCCTGCCATTCTGGTTGCGACAGTCGGTGGATGGCTGGCGACGCTCGGCGGTCACACAATCGGCGGCGAGCGATTCCGCTGCCCAGGCGTTTGACCTGCGCGCCAACCGCAGACTCGCGCTCATCAAGCGCATGTATGACCTGAAGATTCCGTTTCTCGCGGGAACGGATGCGCCAGCCGGATATGATCTTATTCCGGGTGCAAGCCTGCATCGCGAACTGCAACTGTTCGTTCGCGCCGGTCTCACGCCACTCCAGGCGCTACAAACCGCGACGCTCAATCCGGCGATCTATTTCGACAAGACCGCAGAGTGGGGCACGATTGCGCCCGGAAAGACGGCGGATCTCGTCGTGCTCGCGCGTAACCCGCTGGTCGATATCGCGAACACGCGCACGGTTGTTGCCGTCGTTGCTGACGGTCGATACTACGCGCCGCGCGAGCTGGATCGCATGCGGCTCCGCATCATGGAGCTGGCGGCCAAGTAACGCTACGCCGAAAGGCTCAGCGACCGCCGCCTCGTTCTTCGATGAGCAGCATCGTCTGCTGGCTGACAAAGATCTTGGGGTGATACGCGTCGCCATAGCCGAGCGGCGTCACATCGCAGTACTCGCGAAGTGGTCCACCACCATGTCCCTCTTCGAGCTGTTGCCGGAGAGACGCGCGAATATTGGGGTCAGCACCGCGATCAAGCAGCAGGCGTGTGAAGCGCGCATCATCTGGTTCGCCTTTGCCGTAGTTGACCCAGAAGTTGCGCTGCGAAACAACCGTCGAGAAGAGCGGCGTGTAACCGCCAAAGCCGTCGTCGAGCGTCGCCGCCCGAACGTCCGGATGCATGCCGCGATCAAGCAGCCATTCGGCGATCTCCAGTTCGTCGAAATAGGCGGCGATGTGCAGCAGTGTTGTCCCATGCACCGGCGTTCCCTGCGACGTGTACGGCTCGCGTGAACAGGCGGGAGCGAGCGGGTACACCTCGGTGATGTCGAACGTGCGCGTGAGCAGATCGGGGTCGCGCGCGAGATGCGACTCGAGCAAGTCGATGCGCCCACGATGCAGCGCCATCACTGGCGTGTCAGGCGGCTCGAAGCCGTGCTCGACGTACATCTCCAAAATGCGGTGCTTGGCCGACGGGTTACGGCTGTCCGTGCCGAGCAGGTGCTCCATGGTGTTGTGGTCCACACCCTTGGGGCCAACAACGCGAGCACCGAGTGTGAGCAGCACAGCGGTGCCTTCCACACTCAGCGTGTACGCTGGACCCGCCAGAGACAGCCTGTCGAGTGACGGTCGTCCCGCGAGCTCGTGAATGAGATGCACGGTGCCAACCTGACCTTGCAACGCGGCACGTCCGGCCGCCCACTCCGCGTCACGGGCACCCTGTTGGTGAAGGAAACGAATGATCGTGTCGCGGCCAAGGTTCGCCGCGTACGTCATGGGAGGGCCCCAATTACTGTCCGCGCGAATCAGGACGTGCTCATGGAGGAGCGCCGAATTGTTGGTGATGAGTTCGCGCACGGTGCCAAGGTCATCGCGCCACATCGCGTCGGCCAGCTGCACAGCGTGCACGAGTCTCGTCCAGCTCGACGCACGGTAGCTCCGCGCGAGTACGAACTGCGCGTCGGTCAACGTCGCAGCAGACGGGTCAAACGATTCGGGATGGTACTCGCGCCATTCGGCGATCGCGCTCTCGTCGCCGCTCTGGATCGCGCGCAGCAGCTCGTGGGCCTGATGCTGCAGCTGTGCGAGGTCGGGCCGGACGGGCAATCGGCGTTCGGGCATGATGAGCCTCCTGGAAATGCGCCAACCGTCAAATACGACGCGGCCGGCCGTGTGCGCAAGCGTCGATGCGAACCACGGTCCACCCTGCGCCCAACAGCGGCACCGTGCCCGACGCGGGCCCGCCATCGCGCCCGCTGCCCTCAATCTCGGCTACGAGCACCGCGTGCGGTTGCGCACGCACCAATTCGACGAGCGCCCCCGTTACCGCGCCCAGTGGGATCTTCGCCCGCCGACCCCACGGTGATGTGGTCTGTCCAGCGTACTGCCCCGCATTGACGTAGACGAACCGGCCGGCTGGTGGACCTTGGACCTCTGGTCCGCGCAGGACCAGCGCGCCATCCGTCTTCCGCTGCAGCTGTACCACCAACTCGAACGTCACGGACGTTCCCGACTCGGTCACGGGAGCGATCAGTTCGTTCCGCCCGCGCTGCATCCGCAGCGTCACGCCAGCGAGCGGATGTTGAACGACGAGGTGTAGCATCAGCGATTCAGACATGCGAATCCCATTGCCGAGTGAACAAAGGTCAAGTTGACGTTTCGGGCGGCGAACCGATGCCGGCGAGCGGTCGACGATGGGTCGCGCCGTGTTCCGTCGTGCACGAGTATCCAAGCGCCTCGTAAACGCAGCGGCCGTTGGCGTATCGGTCCGCAGCCGTAGCGTCGGATACACCAACGCGGCCCGCGCTTCCAGTGCCGTGAGAAGCAGGCGACCAACTCCGCGTCGGCGCGCCGCGAAAACGACATACACGTGGCGAACGCGGCCGAGGTCGCTCTCCGCGTCGTACTGGTCAGGAGTCACGCCACCAACGGCCACAAGGGCGCCATCCTCGAACACCCCCAGGAAGTACTCGCGCGAAGTATTCAACCCGCGTGTTCAGACACAGGGCATGGACTCTGGAGTCGGTACGTGAGCGAGCGATGGGAGTGGTCATGGATGTCAGTCGCCCAAGGCCCGCAGATCACCACACTTGCTTGAGTCCGATGAGATGCAGCATGCCCATAGCCAAGCAGATGCTCGACGTGACCAGCCAGAAGGCCGTGCTGTTCCACGGGAACACCGCCTTCAGTAGCGGAAACGCCAGGGCGCGGAACAGCAAAACAGCGGTGAACAGACTGAGGACCGTTCGACGCATTGGTAGCGACGGAAGCATGCCGGCCGCAGATAACGCATACACAGCGCACAGCGAGAACGCGGCGCCGATGCTCAAGGCCAGCACGCCCGGATACCAGTGCCCACGTTCCGCCATGATGGCCAGGCGTTCACCAGCGCCGAGGACTCTGAACGCGGGCGCACCAATAGCGATGCATGCGAAGTGCAGCACGGCAACGAGACCGCTCATTACAGCGCCAGCAACAAGGAAAACGTTTGCTGAACCTGGCATGGGCAGCGTAGCGAATGGTGGCAATACAGTTATCGAACTGATTCCGCTCCGAGTGTGCGTTTGCCTCGTCGCGCGGGTGTTATCGGAAGCAACCCCACTTCAACAAGCGTCGGCGGCTTGCGACGCGGCGCGGCTTGCTCCCACGCATAGGCCACGTCCATCAACGCGCGATCGGTCCACGGTCGTGCAGAAAACTCGAGACCAAACGGCAAACCACTGGCATAGAATCCGGCCGATACGACCACCGCGGGTACACCGATCATGTTCACCCAACTCGTCGCCGAGTGCGGACCTTCACTGACGCGACCATCTTGCGGCATCGATTCGTCGGGCGGCGGCATTTGAATGGCCGGATACACGAAGCCGTCCAGCTTCATCCGATCGAGCGTCGCCACATATTCGGCGAGCATCGCGCGTCGCGGCGCATGGTAGTCGCGTTCAGCATTCACATCGACGTCCAGCAGCCGTTGATCAAGACGTGCGCCCGGCATGTTGCGAAAATTGTCTTCCGTACCGATGGACGACGTGAAGAGTGGCGCACCCACCACCTGCTGATACTGCGCAGCAGAGTGATAGGCGGCCGGTCCGAACGCGGCGAGGAAGCGATCGGTGCCGTCTTTCATGTACGCGTACGTCGACACGCGACTCGACATCGTCGCGAAGCTCGGCGGCAGAACACTGTCGCTGATGACGACCTCGGCACCGGCGGTGCGCAGTGCGTCGATCGCGTGCATGAACAACGCGCGCGTTTCTGGGTGGAGCGCCATGTTAGCCGCGGCGCGAATCGAATCGGCTGTTCGGTTCGAGACACCGGCAGGGATACCGTGAAACGGGATGCCGCTGCCCCTCATAATGAATGCAGGCACGCCGAATCGTTTGCCTTTGAGCGAGCCGGTTGCGAGTGGTCTCGCCGTAAGTGTGGCTGTCGTGAGCGCGCCGCGCACCGAATCGGGCGCCTGCAGTGTGGCACGATCGAGCGAGTCTGCGCCCGCCATCACGGCCAGCGCGATGGCGGCATCGGTGACGGTGCGTGCGATCGGACCGGTGTTGTCGAGCAGCCAGTCGAGCGGCGCGATGCCAGCAATGCTCACGAGGCCGCGTGTGGGGAACACGCCAACGAGCGCACTCGTCGCCGCTGGCATGCGAATGGAGTTGCCCGTATCCGTGCCGTTGCCCAACACGGCCATGTTCGCGGCGATCGCGGTCACAACACCGCCAGACGATCCACCAGGCGAGAAGCGCACATCGTACGCGTTCCCGGTGCGACCAAACGAACTACTGCGATTGGTGTCGCTGTTGGCGAGATCGGGCATGTTGGCCAACCCGACGACAATCGCACCGGCGGCGCGAAGGCGCGACACAATCGTGGCATCTTTCGGCGCGACGAGTTCATGCCCGGCGCGATCGAATCCTGCCCAGCCGGCCGTCGTCACCTGGCCCTGCACACTGGTGTTGGCCTTGATGACGATCGGCACGCCCCACAGGGGTCCGCGCTCACCACTCGTGACCGACTGTCCGTCCAGTCGCGCGGCTTCGGCGAGGGCGTCGTCACGCAACACCGTTTCAATCGCGCCGTACACGCCGTTGTAGCGATCGATGCGGCCCAAGTGCCACTGCACGACCTGCGTGACCGTGTACGTCTTGCTCGCATAGAGTTGTTGCAATTTCGGCACCGTGACATCGAGCAAGTCGCGATCCATAGCGTTGCTATAGGTGGCGTTGCCAGCGCTGCTGTTCGCAGACGTGGTGGTGCCAATCGCGGGCGCGTCAGGCGCGCTGCAGCTGACGGTGAGGCTGAGCGCCGCGGCGCATATGAGGAGCGAACGGAAGGGTGTCATAGGGAGAGCTTACCGCTGGAGACTGTTCGGCGCTACACGAACCACTGCTGTTCAGTTCGAGACGTTGCCAGTAGATTCGGTTTCTCGCCACCGCGAAGGTGCACGATAGAAACCTTGACTGAGCAGAATGCGTGAGCGCGCCATCGAGTAGCCAGCCAGTTCGGCACAAGCGAAAGCGCATGGGCTTCTGGGGCGCAACGGCGCTGGTGTTTGGCAACGTGATCGGCGCGTCAATTTTCATGCTGCCCGCATCGATCGCGCCCTACGGATGGAATGCCGTGGTGGCGTGGGTCGTGAGTCTGACCGGCGCGCTCTGTCTGGCGTGGGTGTTCGCCAAGCTTGCCAAACACCTTCCGCACGCGGGCGGTGCACACGGCTTCATGCAGATTGGCGTCGGAAACGGTGCAGCGTTTCTCGGCTCGTGGGGCTATCTCATGTCCGTCTATTCCGCGAACGCAGCCATCACGCTTATCGGCGTGAGCTATCTCACGCGTCTCGTGCCGGCGATGCGCGACGTGCCCGGCGCCGAAACTGGCACAGGCCTGACACTGATTGCGCTCATTACCTGGGCGAATGCGCGCGCGCTGGCCGGTGGTGTGCAGATGGTGTCTTCGGTCATCAAGCTGCTGCCATTTATCGCCGTGATCGGGCTCGCGTCGTGGACACTGCTGCATCAGGGCATGGCCGCCCTCACACCGGTGCACGCGGTGCCGATCACCGTGAGCGCCACCGTGTCCGCGATTGGCCTGACGTTTTACGCGATGCTCGGTTTTGAAAGTGCGACCGTGCCGTCCGATGCCGTCGAGGACGCCGAGCGCATCGTGCCTCGCGCCACGATGTTTGGTACAGGGCTCACCGGCATCGTCACCATCATCTCAACGTGTGCGGTTGCGCTGATGCTTCCCGTGGCCGCACTCACTGTATCCAAAGCGCCGATTGCCGATTTCATCAGCGGGTATCTGGGCAACAGCGCTGGGCTGTTCGTTGCCTTTTGCGCGGTGGTGAGCTGCTTTGGGTGCCTCAACGGCTGGCTGTTGATTGGCGCTGAGCTGCCGGCGGCGATGTGCGAGCGCGGCGCGCTGCCGCCATGGTTTGGTGTGCGCAATGCCTACGGTGTCCCGATCCGCGCCCTGCTCCTGTGCGCGATCATTACGGCGGCCTTCGTGATGATGGCCAGCTCACGCGTCGGTATTGCGGCGGTCAACTTTGCCACGTTGCTGGCGACCGCGACAAACCTCGTCATGTATCTGTTCTGTGCGCTTGCCGCGATCCGATTCATGCGCGATGGACGTTTGCCGCGCTCCATCGGACTGATCGTCGCTTCGCTCGGCGCGGTGGTGTTCTCGCTGTGGGCGTTCTACGGCACGGGATGGGAGTCGTTGGGCTGGGGTGCCGTACTACTCGCTGCCGGTTGGCCGCTCCATCTCATGTCACAGCGTGCAGCGGCGCGTGCTGCCTAGCGCGTTTGTCTGGTGACGCATCACGGTCATTCGCGGTTTATTCCGCGCGCAACGCGACGCATGGGTCAATCCGCATGGCGTGGCGCGCCGGCAGCCATGCCGCCACCAACCCCACCACAATCAGCAGCGCAGTGACAATGGTGAACGCAATCGGGTCCGTCGATGTCACTCCGAACAGGAACCGCTGCAACACGCGCGTCACTCCAACGGCGACGGCGATCCCCACGACGACGCCGACACCGACGATGCGGAGCGCGCGCGTCAGGACGAGGCGGAGCACGTCGCGTGGTTCGGCGCCGAGTGCCATACGTACGCCGATCTCGTGACGGCGTTGCGTTACGGCGTAGGCCATCAATCCGTAAATGCCGCATGTCGCAATGAGCGTCGCGGACGTGGCGAACAGCAGCAGTAGCAACATCCGGAACCGTGGCTGTGCCACCGACGCCGCCACCGCTTGGTCCATGGTCACCGTGCCCAAAATCGCCAGATCGGGCTCAGCGCGCCGAATTTCCGCGCGGATACCCTCGGTCGCGCTGCCAGGGTGCGTTGTGCGCGCGACAAATGTTATGTACCGCACAATCCCGCTCCTCTCTTGGCTGAACGGTGCGTAGATCATTGGCTGCACGTCGTGATCGAGTCCCATTTGGCGGATGTCGGCAACCACGCCCACGACGGTCAGCCAGTCGCCGCGTTCACCCGTGCGCACGCGCTGCCCGAGTGCCTGACGAGAGCCACCGGGGAAGTATTCGCGCACGATGCGTTCGCTAATGATCGCGACTTTCGGCGCTCCTGCCCTGTCGCTTGCGGTGAACTCGCGCCCCGTCAGCAGCGGAATGCCCATGGTCTTGAAATAATCCACATCGATGGTCGGGATGCCGGCGTTGAAATCAGCTTTCGGGTGACCCTCGACGAAAAAGTCCTCCTGGATGAACATTCTTCCGAATGGCAAGGCGTTGATCACACTCGCTGATTTCACGCTCGGCAGGTACTGCACGCGATCGAGTACGCCGCGGGCGAAGGCATGGATGCGATCGGGCGTGTAGCGCGCCGGCATCGTCACTCGGACAGTCTGTACGACGCCGTCACTCCCGTTCGATTGGAAGCCGGTCGACACGGACGTCAGACGCACGAAACTGTGAATCAGCAGTCCAGCGCCAATCAGCAGCACGAGTGTCATCGCGATCTGCGCGGTGACCAACAGCGTGCGTAGTTGCTCGCCGTGACGGTCGCTCGTCGCGCGTCCTCCGCCGGTGTGGATGGCGAGGCCTTCGCCAAACGCCGCCCCGCTGACGCGCAGCGCCGGCAAGAGCCCAATCAGCAACGTCGAGACAACCGACAGGCCGAGACAGAACGCCATCACCCGCGCGTCGATCACGATTGCGCCTAGGCGCGGAAGCAAGGCTGGCGGCACGAGCGGCAGCGTGACGCGTAGTGCGATCTGCGCGAGCATCACACCGAGCAACGCGCCGAGCACCGACAGCACGACCGCTTCCGTCAGCAGCTGACGCACGATCCGCAGTCTCCCCGCGCCAAGCGCCATGCGTATTGACAATTCGCCGCGCCGCGCCGTGAGACGCGCCATCTGCAGATTCGCGACGTTGACGCACGCGATCAAGAGCACGAACGACACCGCGCCGAGCAGGATCAGCGGCAGTGTTCGCACGGACTGCGTGCCGTACTCCTGCAATCCCACCACGCGCGCGAGCATGCGGGTGTTTGGCGCGAACTTCCCCGCCATCGCCATCGCGCCAACGGGCGCTATCGACGGATCGCTGGTCAACGCCGTCAATTCTGCTTCTGCGCGTTCCCGCGTGACGCCTGATTTCAGACGACCCATCAGAAAGAGAAATGCGCTCTTGCCTGAATCGCCGAACCAGCGATCGGGCAAAAACACATCCGGCTCTTGTAGCGCGCCGGTCCGCACCACTGGCCTGAAACTGAAGCCCGACGGCAGTATGCCAACAACGGTGCGCGGACGGCCATCGATGGTGATGGAGTGTCCGACGATTGCCGAATCGGCGTTGAGCGATGTACGCCACAGGCGATCGCTGACGATGACGCTGTGCTCGTCATCCAGCGCCGCGGGACCGTCGAGGAACGCTCGGCCGCGCGCCGGAATGACGCCGAGCGTGGCGAAGAAATTCGGACTCACTTCGAGCGCGGGCAGCTGCTGCGGCTCCCCGCGTCCGGTGAAGGGCAGGTCAGCCGAGTTGTAGGCCGAGAGACGGTCGAATGTCGTGACCCGCGAGCGCAACGCATCGTACGAAAAGGGCGGCCAGGTTTCGAACGTCTTGACGCCTGTCGCTCCCTGCTGCGCTGATGCGATCATCACGAGGCGATCGGCACTGGGATACGGCAGCGGACGCCAGAGCACGCCGTAGGCGACCGAGAAAACTGCCGTGTTCAGCCCGATGCCGAGTGTCAGCGTAGCGAGCGCCGTGCCGGTGAACACCGGATCGCGCTTCAGCAATCGCATCGCGTGACGCACGTCCTGCCGAAGCTCTTCGAACGTTTGCCAGCGCCACGCCGCGCGCGACCGCTCGGTGGCGACCGTCACGTTGCCGAA
>JANMKU010000273.1:0-16186 GCA_031372205.1 Gemmatimonadaceae bacterium
GAGCGTGAGCACCGTCTCGGCGAGCGCGTCCTTCGTCCAGCGCACGGCGCGAATAATCAGCCACGCCACCAGCAACCCGATCAGTGCGCCCACGCCAGCGTCAATGAAGAAGCGCACCACCGACTCGCCCCAGCTGAATACGCCCGTGACGGCCGCCGCCACCGCGGTCCGATACAGTACGAGCGCCGATGCATCGTTCACCAGACTTTCACCTTCGAGAATGACGACGACGCGGCGCGGCACCGGCAGCCGCGAGACGATCGCCGCGGCGGCCACGGCATCTGGCGGCGACACAATCGCACCAAGGGCGACGGCAACCGCCCACGGCAGCCCCGGCATGATGAGACGCGCGACGAACGCGATCGCCAGCGTCGTGACGAGTACGAGTCCAATCGCCAGATAACTGATCGGACGGAGGTTCGCCTTGAACTCGCGAAGCGATGTGAAGAACGCGGACGCCCACAGGATCGGCGGCAGAAACACGAAGAACACAATGTCCGGATCGAGCTCCGGAATGTGCACACCAGGGACCAGTCCGATCAGCACACCAGCGCCCACCTGCAAGATCGGCGACGGGATTGGCAGCCGACGTGCGAGTGCGGTCAGCGCGATGACCAGCGCGGCGAACGCGATCGCAAAAACGACGGGAGGAAAGTGGGACATGCGGTAATAGCGAGGGCGGCTCGGCTGCGCTGACCGTGCAGCCAGTGCTACGGTGTGCGCGTCGAAAAAAGCCAGATGGCACTGCTCACGCCGATCAACGTCACGGCGTTACGCACCAATGCTTGCGGCACTTTTTGCGCGAGCCCGGACATCACATAGCCACCCAGCATCGAACCCACCGACATCACCGCGGCAATTGGCCAGTTGACGAGCCCCATGATGGCGAATGAGATCGCGGCGATACCGTTGAAACAGATGCCGTTGAAGTTCTTGAGCCCATTCATCTGGTGAATGTTCTTGAGTCCCACCAGCCCGAACACGGCAAGCATGACAATACCGGCGCCAGCACCAAAGTAGCCACCATAGATACCCACGCAGTACTGACTGATCAGCATGCCAGTCGTCGGTTCGATGGCCTGTGTTCGCCCGTTCTCCGGTGCGCCAAGTCGGGTCCGCAACCATGACATGAGCGGGCCCTGCACGGCAAAGAGCAGCGTCGCGCCGAGCACCAGCCAGGGCACAAGCGCGCGAAACCGCTCCTCCGGCGTGATCAACAGCAAACCCGCGCCAGAGAGCCCGCCCAGTAAGCTCGGAATCGCCAGTCGCGCTGCCCACCGCTCCGCGCCGACAAGTTCGCGACGATAGCCCACCATACTCGCAATGGAGCCAGGCCACAGCGCCACCGTGCTGGTGGCGTTGGCGGCAATGGCTGGAACGCCGAGACCAAGCAGTGCCGGGAAAGTGAGCAGCGTGCCGCCGCCGGCGATGGAATTGACCGCTCCTCCCAGCGCAGAAATCGCCGCGATCGCGCCGAGCTGCGAGTAGGTCGGGTTGTGAACGAGCACCTACTTGAGCCGCTTTCTGTTTGCGTCGCTGGCCAGCTGCTGCATGGCCGACACCAAGTCATCGTGCAGCGCACGCATGCGTCGCTCACGTTTTCGGCTGCTGTTGCCATAGATGCTACGGGCCAGTAGGTAGGACCCCCCCACAACGCCTGCCAACGTCAGGCCCCCGAGCAGCGGGTTGTTCGTCGCGCCCATCACCGACCCAAGCATGGCAAATCCGGCACCGCCGCCAATGCCTCCCATGAAGCCGCCGAAATTCTGGCGCAGCATCTGGCCCATGTCTTCAGTGATCCGAATGGTCGTCCGCCCGTTGCGCGGAATGACGCTTACTTCTGCTCGGCGACGTCGTGAATCGACACTCCAGATCAGTGACTTCCCAAACGTTGCGACCGTCCCGACCTCCTGCATGCGATGGCGGATCACCTGCGCAAGCTCTTCGAACGCGTCACCCGGCACTTCGAGGTCGAGCACCGTTTCGAACTCCAGTCGTGTCGCGGCCCCGGCCAGCTTGTTGTGCGTGGACGCGTCGCGCTGGATCGCGACTCTGCCCGCGCTGTCGACGATAGCAACTCGGCCAGGTTGCGTACCGACTTGCATCACGTTGCCGCGCGCGCCGCGCAGTTCGTCAAGTGCAAGGGCGACGTGCTGGCGCGAGATGCCCGCCTCTTCTGCGGCGGACTCCACGTAGTTGAGACGGTATCCCTCAGCGGGTGTTCGCAGGGCAGGGACAGGCGCGGGTATGGCTGGCAACGCCGCAGTGTCCTTCGCGGACGCTTGCAACGCGGCTGCGCGTTTCCAGACCCATTCGGCATCGTCTTCCGACACCATACGGGCCCCGCCATCATCTGTCGTAGTGACAGGGGTCGCTGCGACCACAGTCGTCGCGGCGCCGCCATTGGGTACGTCGGCGAGTGCCTTGGCTAACGCGTCGCCGTTCGCCCACCGATCATCAGGTCGCTTGGCGAGACAGCGATCGATGATGTCGCACAACACGGGCGAGAGCCTCGGCGCAACTGTCGCTAACTTTGGCGCCGGTCGTGTGTGATGCGCGACCAGCACCGACGCGGCCGTCGCGCCATCAAACGGCAGCATGCCACTGAGCGCGAGGAAGCCAACCACGCCGAGTGAATACAGATCACTCCGTCCGTCAATGGCGTCGTCGGTGGATTGCTCCGGACTCATATAGTGCACAGTGCCGAGCACCATGCCGGACGCGGTGAGTGGAGACGCCGCCGCGATGCGTGCCACACCGAAGTCGGACAGCATGGCGTTCCCAGACAGTCGGTCGAGCAGGATGTTTTCGGGCTTCACGTCGCGGTGCACGATGCCGCGCGTGTGTGCGTAGCCGAGGGCCGACGCAGCGTCGCGCAACAGGCGCACCGCATCCGCTGCCGGCAGCGGTCCATCGCGTTTGACGCGCTGTCCGAGCGACTCGCCGTCCACGTAACCCATCACAAAGAATGCGATCCCGTCGATCTCGTCGGCGCGATGGACTGGCACGATGTGCGGGTGCGACAGCTGGGCGGCAATGCGTGCTTCGCGCAGAAAGCGTTCGCGGACGGCCGGTTGGTCGGCCAGCTCCGGCGGCAGCACTTTGATCGCAACTAACCGCTGCAGTTTGAGGTCGCGCGCGAGATAGACGACGCCCATCCCGCCGCGACCCAGCTCGCGTTCGATGTCGTACTGTCCAGTCAGCGCCTGTGCGAGCGTCTGCATCGATCGCTATCGCCCAGCGACCGCGTCACCGATCGTCCGACATGCGGACGGACTACGCGTGCCCATGACGTCGTGGTGGTGTTGCAGCTGGGGGAGCCGGAGTGAGGAGACAGCGTCTTGGAGCGCACAGTAAGAATGGAGATTGCGGGACGGGCACCGCGCATACAAGGCGTTGCTCGAAAACTGACGTACTTTTCCGGTCGCGCGCGTAGTATTCAACAAGGTTGCTCCTGTGGCTTCCTCCGTTCCTCCGATGAAGAAATCTTCCAGCATCCAGCTGCTCTTTCTGAACACCATCATCCTTGGCGCGACGGCCTGCGACGATGCGCCGCCGCCCGTCGATCCCTGCAGTACGCGAACGTTCAACCAAGCGGCCTGCGAGGTGGCGGTCCAAAATCGCGGCTACCACTACCACGGCGCCTGGATTCCGATGCTCTATCCGTCGCCGTTCGGCTACTACTCCGGGCGCTACGGAAGCTACATCGCGAGCGGTGGGCGCGTGTTTTCGGCGCCCCGGTCGGCCTATGAACAATCCTACCGGTCCGTCGACGCGCGAGCCAACGCCTACGCCGGTGCGGTCACGCCGCGCGGCACGAATTTGTCGCCGTCACGCATGGCGGCCATCACTTCGCGCCCGGCCTCGATTGGCGGCGCGCGACGCGGTGCAACCATGAGCCGCGGCGGCTTCGGGTCGATTGGATCTGGCCGTTCGTCCTTCGGGGGCTAACCATGAGACACTTCGTAGCTTGCGCGCTCGTGGCCGTGTTGGCGAGCGCGTGCACCAGTACAGAAGAGAAAGCGCGACGGTTGGACGAGGCAATGGTGGAGCAGGCGAAAGCGGATGCGTCAGCGGAGTCGCTGTTCGTCGCCGATTCGCTCAAACTCGCCGCGTCGATCACGCTCGACACCGTGGCTGACCTCGAGCGCCAGTCGCGACTGTACAATGACGACAGCGGGGACATGCAAACCGAGAATACATACTTCGCCCTCACGCGAGTGCGCGCGCGCTGTGCGCTCGATTCGGCGCGCTACAATCGGACGGTGCGTGGGGACACGCTCACCTGCCAGTGGGAAGCGGCCAAGTGAAGCGCGTTGTGAATCCGGTGCGGGCGGACTGGCAGCAGAAGGTGGAAAGCGTCGGGCTGGCCTGGCATTCGGCGAAAGGGGCGTACTGGAACGAGGCGGCGTACTACTCGTTCACCATGGACGAAGTGCTCAAGCTGGAAGACGCGACGAACAAGTTGCATGCGATGTGTCTGGAGGCAGCGCAACACATCATCGACAAGCAGTTGTTCAGCACGTTGCAGATTCCGTCGCACATTGTGCCGCTCATCTGTGCCTCGTGGGAGCAGGAACCGCCGTCGCTCTACGGACGTTTCGACCTCGCCTACGACGGCATGGGCCCGCCCAAGATGCTGGAGTACAACGCCGATACGCCGACGTCGCTGGTGGAAGCCTCACTGGCGCAATGGTTTTGGCTGCAAGATGTTTTTCCGTCCAAAGATCAGTTCAACTCGCTGCACGAGCGGTTGATTGAACAGTGGAAGGCACTCAAGCCCTATGTGCAGGGCGATCGGGTGCATTTTGCCGGCATGGACGATATCGAAGACGGCATGACGCTGGCGTATCTGCGTGATACCGCCCAACAGGCCGGATTGACGTGCGACTCACTGACGATGGAACAGATTGGTGTCTCGTCCGACGGATTCTTCACGGACTTGCACGATCAGGTGATTGAGTCCGTCTTCAAATTGTATCCGTGGGAATGGATCGTGCACGAGGACGATCACTTTGTGGCCGCCCTGCTGGAACGGGGCACCGGCATGCAGTGGATCGAGCCGGTGTGGAAGATGTTATTGTCGAACAAAGGGCTGCTGGCTGTGCTCTGGGATCTGTTCCCCGAAAGCCCGTATCTGCTGCCGGCGTCATTCGAGGTGGCTGATACGCTCACGTGGGACGCCTACGTCAAGAAGCCGTTGCTTTCGCGCGAGGGCGCCAATGTCACCGTGACCATGTTCGACCAGACGTTGATGGCGTCGCAAGGTGACTACGGCGAAGAAGGCTACGTGTACCAGAGTCTGGCCACGATTCCGAACATGGATGGCCACTATCCGGTGATTGGCTCGTGGATCATTGGACAGGAGGCGGGCGGCATGGGGATTCGCGAGTCGAAACGCATCATCACGGACAACCTGTCGCAGTTCGTGCCGCACGTCATCGAAGGATAGACGCATGGGCGACACACCACGCGGGGCGCATTACCTCGAAGATTTCGCTATCGGGATGCGCTTCGTGTCCCGGTCGCACACGATGACCGAAGCGCAGATCATTGCCTTCGCGCGCGAGTTTGATCCGCAACCGTTTCACACCGATCCCGTCGCCGCCGAAACGTCCGTGTTTCGCGGGTTGGCGGCGAGTGGCTGGCATACCGCGGCAGTGTCCATGCGCTTGTTTGTTGACCTGCAGATTGACGCTGCCGACGGCATGGTTGGGGCAGGCGTCGAGAATCTCCGGTGGCCGCGACCGGTCCGGCCCGGTGACACCCTGCAGGTCGAGGCCGAAGTGGTCTCAGTACGTGCGTCGAAATCGCGACCGGAGCGCGGCATCGTGGTGCTTGAGGTGATCACGCGCAACCAACACGGCGACGTGGTGCAAAGCTATCGGCCGAGCTGCATGGTGCCAGCGCGACCGGCGTCCTTACCTTGACCACGATCGCGTGCACCTTGGCGGACGACGTCCACTCGCCGCGCGGCTAGTTGAAGAAGAAGGTCTGACCGCCGGAGCCGCCAAAACGCGGGTTGACGACGTTATTGAAGATTGAACCGAACGTGTAGCTCACCCCGAAATTGCCGAAGTAGCGGAAGTTCGTGGCCAGTGCTTGCTGTCGCGCGATAATCTGTTGGTCGGTGAGCGAGCGACGCGGCAAGTACAGCTGGTCGGCGACCCGCGAGGCATATCCGCCGAAGTTCACTGACAGGCCTTTGGTAATGCGCAGCGAGATGTTGCCGCTCGCCCCGTAATTGTATCGCTCGAGATCGTGCAGGTACTGCGATCCGAACAGGCCCACGTTGAGCGAGCCCCATTGCTGCTTGGCGTTCCACGACACGTTGACGTTGTGCACCGGCCGCGTCTCGTTCAGCTCACCGTCTAGCGTTTTTTCCTTGTAGCGGAACGTCTGCACACCGAGTGAATAGTACAACGTCAGCTGACGCCGCGTGAATTCCTTATAGGGAAAGAGATCGTATTCGATGGCCGGCGCGAGCCTCGCGCTCAGGCGCTGATTCAAGTAGTCCGACGACGAGACGTCGGCGGACAGGCCTGCCGACAAATGGTCGCCGAGACTCTTCACCGCAAGCGAGCTGGCGCTGTAGTTGCGTTGCAGATTGACAAACGTGCCTTCGCTGCCCAAATCGTACGAGCTTTCGCTGTAGCCGTAGTTGCTGTTGACATTGAGCTTCCACTGCGCGGTGACGCGATTCGCACTGGCATTGACGTTCAAATTGAGCGACTTGGACGACTTCTCACCATTCATGTAACCGTTCCCGGAAATCCGGTACACCCAGAAATTCCAGCGGTCCTTCTTGGGCTGCGCCATCACCGCACCGCCGGTCGGGTCGGCGTACATCAACGTCAGTCGCGCGGCGAGCGGGGTTTTCGCGGCGTATGGCGCAAGCAGCAGAGAGAAGGTGCGCGCCAACTGTCGCCGGATGGCGTCAGCCGCATCGTTGGGGTTCGTGAACACCACCACAGTATCCGCACGCCCCTTGAATCGCTCGAGTCCGATCGCCGTCACCGTGTATTCGGTGCCCCCCGACCCCGTGCGCAGCGACGTCACCAGCAACTGCACATCGGCCACCAGCCGATCGCGTACCCAGGTTGCCCAGCGAATCTGGTCGCGCATGAAGTCAAAGTCACACCCTGAACTCTGACAATCCAGAAAGGCGCGAACTGCTCCGGCGCGCGCCGTATCAGCACTGGTGGTGGCCGGTGGTGCCTGTGCGGACAGGGAACGCGCGGCGCTGACGGTGAGCACCGCGAGCGCGAGGGTGGCAATGTTTCGCATTGATGAACGTCCGAGGGAGGGGGCGGACCGAAAGGACAGCTATTTGGACACCGTCTGTACGCGATTGGATGTATGGAGTTCCACGTACTATGCTCCAAAGAGCGGTTCCTCATCGAATCGCAATGAAAGCGCAATCATTGGCTCACGTGCACGATCCCTACTTCCCCTCCATCGGCGTACTCCATGCGGCACCTCGTTCTGCTCAACGGCCTCGGCGTTTGTCCACGTGTGCATGTGGCGCTGATTGCATCACTGCTGGCCGGCTGCAGCAGCGGCATCTGTGCCCAGCGCGCGCCGAATCCAATACCCGCCACACGTGCAATGCCGAACGGGATGTCCCGTGCGCCGTCCAAACCGCCCGCTCGTACAACCCGTGTGTTTGATGTCGCGGAGGCGTCGCTCACGGAACTGCAGGCCGCGCTCAGTGACGGACGGGTTACTGCAGTTGACCTGGTGGATGCGTATCTGGCCCGCATTGCCGCCTTCGACCATCGCGGTCCGTCGTTGAACGCGCTCATTCGACTCAACCCACGCGCGCGAGCGGACGCGCGACTGCGTGACGCCGAACGTCGCGCGGGACATGTGCGGGGCCCGTTGCACGGCATTCCCATCATCCTCAAGGACAATTACGACACCGGCGACATGCCGACCAGTGGCGGATCACTGGCGCTGGCAGCCAGTCAGCCGTCGCGCGATGCGTTCGTTGTGCGACAGTTGCGCAACGCCGGTGCGATTGTCCTGGCCAAGGCCAATCTGCACGAGTTGGCGGCAGGGATCACGTCGATTAGTTCACTGGGCGGACAAACGCGAAACCCGTACGACGTCACGCGCTGCCCGGGTGGTTCGAGCGGTGGCACCGCCGTGGCGATCGCCGCGAGTTTTGCCGCCGTCGGCTGGGGCTCCGATACCTGCGGGTCCATCCGCATCCCCTCAGCGTTCAACAATCTGGTCGGACTGCGACCAACGCAGGGACTCGTGAGCCGCTCTGGCATTATGCCTTTGTCGCACACCCAGGACATCGGCGGGCCATTGGCGCGCAGCGTGACCGATTTGGCCATCGCATTGGATGCGACCGTCGGTGTGGACTCCACAGATGTCGCATCGCGCCTCATGGCCGGACGGCCAACGCCACACTTTGTCGCGGCGCTTGATCGCTCGGCGCTCCGCGGCGCACGACTCGGCATGTTGATGCCATACTTTCTCGATACGGATGCCGAGATTGCCGATACGGTGCGTTCGGCGCTGCAGGCGATGAAGCGCGCCGGTGCTGACGTCATGGAAGTGCGCATACCTGAATTCGATAGTCTCATGGCCGGATCGAGTGTGTTGAACATGGAGACGCGATCCGATCTGATTGCCTACCTCCAGGGCGTGCCCAATGCTCCGGTGCACTCCATGCACGACATTCTCGCCGCCGGTCTGTATGATCGCGCACTCGAAGCGCGGTTCCGCCTGGTCGATACCATTGTGGGCATGGAGAGCGACGCGTATCGCCGCGCTGTTGCGAAGCAGGCGTCGCTACGGGCACGGATATCGTCGTTGATGGACAGTTTGTCCCTCGACGCGCTGGTCTATCCCACCGTGCGGCAGAAGCCCACGCTGATTGGCGAGAGCCAAGCGGGGAGCACGTGCCAACTCGCGGCGCATGCTGGGCTACCTGCACTCAGTGCGGCCGCTGGCTTTACCGCTGACGGGCTTCCCGTCGGCATTGAACTACTCGGACGCGCGTTCACCGACGCACGGCTGGTTGCGCTCGCCTTTGCCTTCGAGCAAACGGGCAGTCGTCGTCGGGCGCCAGCCACCACGCCGTCGCTTCTTCATCATCCCTCGGTCATTGCGCCAACGATCACGACGGTCGCCCGCGGAACCGATGCGACGGCTACAGTCGACTTTCGCTTCGAACCGAGTGTCAACAGACTGTCGTTCACGGTGCGCGTGTCCGGTGCAGTGCCGACGGTGCTCGCCGTCGTGCTGCGACGAACCGATGCGGACAGCGGCGGTGTCACGCGCGTCGTTGCGCGGCTCAGCGGCCCCGGTGTTGCGAGGATGCAGGGTGTACTGCCACTGAATGCCACTGAGTACCGTGCGCTCAGCGACGGGCGGTTGCGCCTGGCATTGTATCAGACCGCGCATCCGACACGGCCAACGGAAACGCGCCTTCACTTGCACTAGCGCATATTCCGAGCATGGCCACGAAGCACGAGCAACACGGTGATACGCAGCATGGACCGGATATTGGCGCTCACGAGCATGCGCACGGTACGCATGCGCACAACCACGCACACGGTCACGGGCATAGCCACGCCGCACACGGGCGCGAGGCGAACCGCTCGCGGCTAATGCTGGTGTTGTACCTGTCGGCTGCCTATCTCGTGGCCGAAGTGATTGGTGGTGTGCTCACCAACTCGTTGGCACTCCTGGCCGATGCAGGCCATATGTTTTCCGACGTGGCCTCGCTCGGGCTGGCGGTCGTGGCCATGCGCGTAGCCCAGCGGCCACCTACGTCGCAGCGCACCTTCGGGTATCATCGCGCCGAGATCCTCGCGGCGCTGGCGAACGGCGCGACGCTGGTGGCCGCGTCGGCGTGGATTGTGATCGAGGCTTGGCAGCGGTTCCGTCAGCCGCCGACGGTTGACGGTGCGCCGATGATGGCGATCGCAGCCGGCGGGTTGCTCGTGAACCTCCTTTCACTCCGTCTGCTCTCGGGCGGGCGAGAGGACGGTCTCAACATGCGCGGCGCGTGGCTTCACGTGGCGACTGACGCGCTCGGGAGTGTTGGTGCGATTGTGGCTGGTCTGTTGGTCTGGCGATTTGAACTCAATTGGGCCGATCCCGCGGTGTCGGTGCTGATCGCCGCACTCGTGGCGTTTTCGTCGTGGCGATTGCTGCGCGAGACGGTCGATGTCCTGATGGAGTCCGCGCCACCCCATGTGGACGTCGCGCAAATCCGACGCGCCCTCTCTGGCGTTGCAGGCATTGCGTCGGTTCACGATCTGCACGTCTGGTCGATCGGCAGTGGGATGGTCGCCCTCTCAGGACACGTGCAATTGACGCCGGAGGCGCAGGTGGGCGACGCGATCCTGTTAGCGCAGCTCTGCGGACTGCTGCGAGAACGGTTTGACATTCGACATGTCACCATCCAAATCGAACCGCTCGGGTTCGACGAGACGACGCGTTGCGATTCACCAAAAGTGATGGCGTTGCACGCCACGTAGTCGCGTACCGCATCGCAAGTAAGGTTCAACTAGCGTCGTGGTGCGGCACCATCATTTCGGTACACCGTACCGGCGCGCATCACGAACGATACGTGCTGCGTGGCTTCGATCTGTTGTGACGGGTCCCCATCCGTGGCGATGATATCCGCAGCGTAGCCAACCGCGATGCGGCCGATCTCCTTCTCCAGTTGGAGTGATTCGGCGGCCCGCGATGTCGCACTGACAATCGCGTCCATTGCCGCCTGGCCTCCGCGACGAACACGGCACACCAGCTCGTCGGCGTTGCGTCCGTGCGCGCCCGCCACAGCGTCCGTGCCGAACACCAATTTCAACGCCTTGGTCCGACTGGCGGCGCCAATGCCCGCCTCGGCGAGCGGCAACGCCTTCTCCATCGACGCGAATCCGATCGCGTTGTAGTTGCCGATCCCATCGAACCAGGGCTTGTTGTCGAGATAATTGTGAAACACCAATCCGCATTGCGGATCAAAGAACGTTCCGTGCGCGACGAGAAGGGCCCGCGTCGCGTCATCGGCAAACACGCCGTGTTCCACCTGCGTGCAGCCGGCCCGCGCGGCGCGCTGTACGGCCTCCGCGGAATGCGCGTGCACAACAGAACGCAGTCCGACCGCGGTGGCCTCGCCGCAGGCAGCGGCGAGCTGTGCGTCGGACATGGTGGCGTCGCCACCGTCGCGGATCGACTTGGACGCGAAGATCTTGATGACGTCAGCACCGCGTGCCTTGAAGCCGCGCACCGCCGCGCGTAGTGAGTCCGGCGAGCCACCTTTCGTCGTCTCGCTCAACGAGCCGAGTGACGTGAGCACGCGTGGACCGGGAATGATGCCCCGGTTGATGGCATCACGGAGGGCACCGTTCTCTGCTTCGCCAATACTCTGCACCGTCGTAAATCCGGCCCGCAACGTAGCCCAGGCGTTCCCGGCATGATTGAACGCCGATACCGCAGGCGAATCACCGTCGCGCGCCTCATGCAAGCGGTTTTTGTCGTTGATGTACCAGCCGAGGTGGACATGGGTGTCAATCAGTCCGGGCAAGACCGTGCGATTGCGCAGATCAACGGCGCCCGGTGGCAGTGGTCCGCTTGATGGTTGCAGCCGAACAATGCGGCCGTTGGCGACGCTGATATCAACATTGGTCAGTATTCGGCCGGTCCCGTCGATCACACGACTGGCGCGTAGCACGGTCGCACGTGCGACGGCCGGTGGCATCGCGGGCGGTTGCGCGTGAAGCACGGATGCGCTGCACAGCAGCGTCGCGAGATGTTGGCGGAATCGCATAGGGTATGGGTAGGGGACCACCAGAAGAGACAGAGTGTTAACGTTGGCGGCAAGTGTCGGTTGCGGGCGACCCGCCCGTTCCGCACGTTCGCGGCATCCATGTATGCAGCGTCGTCCGTTTCGCGTCATCGCGAGGTGTCAGTGCGTTGGAACGTCAGTCTCGTCTGCCCATGCGCGTTACAGCGTGGATCGTGGTTGGTCCGGCTCCTCTCCGCACCCCTGTGGGTGGCGGTCCCCGCGGCCGCGCAACCGCTTGAGGCCCTGTGGTACTCGAGGTCGTCGGAACAGGGCTCGCAAGCGTTTCTGGCACACGCCGACCGTATCTCCGTGCTCTCGCCGCAGGTGTTCGCGTTCGATAGCCTCGGCGACATCCACGGTGCGCTCGATCCGCGCGATGTCGCGACGGCGCGCGCCCGCGGCGTCAAGCTCGTGCCGCTGGTCATGAACCCGGGATTCGATCAGGCGCTCATGCATCGTCTGCTCACCGTCCGCGACGCGCGCGACCGCGCACAACATGGCCTCGCCGCATTGTGTCGCGATCAACACCTGGACGGCATTCAGCTTGATATCGAAAACGTCCATGTCTCGGATCGCGACGCGTTCACATCCTTTGTGCGCGCGTCGGTCGACAGTGTGCATCGCGCCGGTTGTACACTCGCTGCGGCTGTGGTGCCGCGCTCGTCGGACGATCCAGGTCCGACGGCCTATCACCGGTGGATCTACGACAACTGGCGCGGCGTGTATGACTACAAAGCGCTGGCCGACACACTCGATTTCCTTTCGTACATGACGTATGCGCAGCACACCGGCGGCTCAACACCCGGCCCTGTTGGCGGCTATCCGTGGATCAAGGCATGCCTCGACTACGTGTTGTCGCTTGGCGTTCCACCACAAAAAATCTCACTCGGTATTCCCGGCTACTCCGATCACTGGTACCCCGTCTGGAATTGGCGCAGCGGGTCGGGAACCGGTGCTAGCGATATCAGCTACGCGGCCGGACAACAGCTGCTACGCAGGCACGGCGTTGTCGCGCGCTGGGACAGCACGCAGAAAGCACCGTTCGCTATGTGGGAGAACGCCGGTGTCTTCGAGCACCTGTGGCTGGAAGATGTGCGCGCCTTTGAGGCCAAGCTGCGACTGGTTACGCAACACCGGCTGCGGGGCTATTCCGTCTGGCTGCTCGGGCTTGAGGACGCGCGCGTGTGGGGATTGCGTCACGCGGTCCGCAAGGAGTAGCATCCGCTTCATGCACCGTCGTGCCTTTCTGCAGCACTGCACCGCTGTCGCCAGCGGACTGGTCCTCCCCGCTGCCGCGTTGCAGGCGGTCACAAGGGCGCCGCGCACACGTGCGTATGAGTTCACCTTCGCCCGCCTACGCTACGATTCTGGCGACTGGGACTACAATCCCAAAGTGTGTGCCAACGTCCTCGATGCACTATTGCAATACACCGACATTCCGGTGCAACAGCAGGAAGTGGTGATCACCGCTGACTCGGCCGACTTGCAGGCGTATCCGTTCGTCTTCATGACGGGGCACAAGCTGGTGCGCTTCAGCGAACGCGAGCGACAGGGCATCGTACGCTACGTCGAAAACGGCGGCGTGCTGTTCTCCGACGATTGCAACCACGACGTCAATGGTCTCTACGCGAAGTCGTTTCGCGCCGAGATGCAGCGCGCGTTTGGCGACGGACCGGACGTGTTGGCGAAGATCCCGAGTCGGCATGCGCTTTACAGCGCGTTCTTCAAATTCCCCGACGGCCCGCCGCAAACGAGCCATGAGCTCAACGGCTGGGGCGACAACATTGTACACGACTGGCTCAACGGTATCGAGCGTCACGGGCGCCTTGGAGTCATTTACTCGAGCAAAGACTACGGCTGCGAGTGGGACTACAGCTGGCGCAACAAACGATTCAGGTCATCGGATAACACGAAGTTCGCAGTGAACCTTGTCGTGTATGCGATGACCTGAAGATGTCGTGATGCCCGCATGCGATACGTGCACGCGGGCAAGGCGGATGTTGGAGCGGTTCAGTCGAACGCGGCGCCGACCATCATTTTCCGAATCAGCAGCCACGGTGAGCCGTGCGAAATGCTGTTGGTCTGCGTCGGCTGTCCCTTGGCATCACCACCGGTGCCGTGCATCTGGTATTCCTTCGGACCCGTAATGCCGTCGAGGTTCTTCCAGAAGTCGGTCGTGATGGCGTTGTAGGTTACGTCGGTGCATTGCCGCGTAATCTTGCCGTTCTTGATCTCCCAGAAAATGTGCCCACCGAACTGCCCATTGTAGCGCTGCTGATCGATGGAGTAGCTGCCTCGGCCGTCGATCATCACGCCGTTCTTCACGTCGCCGATCAGTGCCTCGCGTGTCGGGGAGTTTGCTGGCCCGGGCTCCAGATGCACGTTCGGCATGCGGAGGAACGGGTAGTCACGCCACGAGTTCCCGAACGTGCATCCGCGGCTGAAGTCTTCGCCGATGATGTGCGCCGTTTCGCGATTCGTCTGCAGGCCAACCAGCACGCCGTCGCGGATGAGTGGCCACTTCATGCCCTTCACGCCGTCGTCGTCAAAGCCCGTGGTACCGAGCCCCGAACTGGTTTTGTCTGCCGTCACGTTCATGTGCTTCGAACCGTACTTGAGCTTGCCCACATCGGACAACTTTACAAAGCTCGTGCCCGCATAGTTGGCCTCGTAGCCGACGATGCGATCGAGTTCTGTCGCGTGCGCAACGATCTCGTGAATCGTCAACATTGCGTGTGAGGGGGACAGAATAAGGTCGCGCAATCCGCTGCCGCCGAGTGGCTTCGCGGTGCACATCTCCACGGCGTCTGTCGCAACCTTTTCGGCCTGATCGAGGAGATCCGAATCCTCGGCAAACTCCCAACCGCCGCAACCGGCAACGCCAGGGTAGTTCCGCGTCTTGGTGACATCACCGACCTTCGCCGTCACCGTCATCGTCGGTGTGGTGGTGAAGAGTTCCTGTTCGATGTAGGAACCGACGCTTGAGGCGAAGTAGCGCCACTCGTAGCCGTGATTCGCCGACACGTTGACGTTGGTCACGCCTTGGACCTTGCTCGCTTTGTCAACAATGGCTTGCGCCCAATTTTGCTTGTCCGTCGCCGACACCGACGTCGGATGCTTCTTCATCGGTGTGATGTAGTTCTCCACGTACGCCGGAACAGGCGCGAGTTTGAGATCCTGCTTCTTGGCGATCGCGCTTGCCCGGGCTACTTCGACCGCCACCCGGGTGACGCGCCGGATTTCATCTTCCGTGACGATCGGGCTGCTGGCGAATCCCCATACGCCACTGTGGATGACGCGCACACCGAAACCCGCCGCCTTGCGATCGGCTTCCGCCGGTATGCCGGTCACACCGCCGCCGCGGCCGCCGCGGCCACCACCACCGCCGCCGCCTCCGCCACCACGTCCTCCACCGGCACCGCCACGACCGCCAGCGCCGCCAGTCGCGTCCAGCCGGAAATTGGCCATGCCGCCGGGCACGTTCGCGGTGAGCGTGAACCGCACGTCGGCATACGTGCAGCCCGCGAGCTTCGCTTCGCCAAGCACGATGTCGGACATGCCTTTGAACTTGGAATCGATCGCACGACGGTGCGGCGACGTGGCGACGAGTTCCGCCACGAGATCATGCGAGTAGAGCGCCATGGCGGCTGTAGTCGCGCCGACGCCCTTCAGAAAATCACGACGAGTTGGGCTCATAGGTTGCTCAGGATTGAACGCGACATCAAACAGCGGGCGAGACTGACGTCATGTAAAACTCTTCGATGCGAACGGGAGGAACGAGGGCCGCGTTGCCGCCGTCGTACGACTCACCCAAATGCATCGGCACCGGTTTCCCGACGAGCGAAAGATTGTTGTAGCCAACGAGCGGACTCATGTTCCAGCGGAAATTCTGCACTGGCGCCACAATCTCGCCGTTCTCAATCAGGAACAGTCCATCGCGGGTCATCCCCGTATTGAGCAACGGCTGACCATCGGCGGGCACGCCGCGGATATACCAGAAGAACGTCACCAACAGCCCGCGACGCGTCTGCTTGATCATGTCTTCCACTGAGAGCTCGGATCCTTCCTGCACGAGACTCATGTTGGTGTTCGCCGGTTGTCCGGCCGCCAAGTTGCGCAGCAGCCCTTTTTCAACCCACTGCACTGGCTTCGCCGGTTTGTTGTCGCCAAGCATGGTGGACTGCCGCAGCACCGAGTTGCCGATGTCGCTCTTGAGCGAGAAGAGATCGGAGAAAATCTTGTCGCCAGGCTTCTTCCCGTTCATGAAATTGCCTGACCCACCACCAAACCCGCCGCCGCCGCCACCGCCACCGCCACCGCCGCCACCGCCACCGCCACCACCACCGCCACCGCCACCGCCACCACCACCAGGAG
>JANMKU010000279.1:0-3916 GCA_031372205.1 Gemmatimonadaceae bacterium
ATCAGTGGTGGCGCGCCAAGTCCGCACCGTATTCAGGGTGTGGGCGCCGGGTTCATTCCGAACAACCTGCACCGCGACACGCTGGACGGCGTGATCACGGTGACGGAAGAAGATGCGATTCTGTACTCGCAACGTGCGGCGCGCGAGGAAGGCATTTTCCTCGGCATTTCGAGTGGGGCGTCGCTATCGGCGGTCGCGCAAAAGATTCCGCACATGGCCGATGGCGCACGCGTACTCACCTTTTGCTACGATACGGGCGAGCGATACCTGTCGATTGACGGACTGTTCCCAGTGTGATCTACTTTCTCCCGCACTCCGCTTATATGTCGCACATGCTCCGTCGCGTTGCCCTTGGTGCGCTCGTACTACCGTCACTCGCTGTCGCGCAAAATTCGAGCGCGCCGTCAGTTGCGACAAGTCGCACACCAATGATCACGCGCGCTGATCTGGCCGCGTCATACATCCGACTCGATCGCGTGATCTCGGCGACGGTGCTCGACGACAGTGCGCGAGCGAACGTCAGCCGAGCGTTCGACAAGTCAACCCTGAACTTCTTTGGCGGTCGTTTTCTGGCGGCCATCACGACGATTGACTCACTCACGGTGGCGTTGTCCGGCGCTCCAGTTGCTTCCCCGCCTTCGCTTGCCACACGACTGGTGAACGGTAAAGCGCCATCGGTCACCCGCGATGCGTTGCTGGCGCGACTGGCGACGATTGATTCCACTGGACCGCTGGCGCAGGCGGTGGTGTCGGCGCGTGCGCGAGCGGGCTTGCTGGTTGACGTGCCATCGGCAGAACGCAGTGCGGAATTCTTGAGCGAGCCGGGTGTGTTGGCGCGCGACGTGACGCGCGAAGTTGCCGCGTTGGCCAAGGGGACGAATCCGTATGCATCGCACGCCGGTGACCTATGGCGCAGCTACCGTGGCGCCAACGGTGTGCTCGTACCGTTCCGCATCGTAGCGGCGAGTGCCGTTGCGCGCGCCGTGCAACCGGTGCCTGTGCTGATCGTATTGCACGGCGCTGGCGGTGACGAGAATATGTTTGTCGACGCGTACGGGGCTGGTATCACACCCAAGCTGGCTGAGGCACGCGGCGTGCTGCTCGTGTCGCCCGCGACGACAGTGTTTGGTGCGTCGCCCGAGAACCTTGACCTACTGCTAGCGCTGCTCAAGGCCGAGTATCGCATTGATACCACGCGCGTGTACGTGCTGGGGCATTCGATGGGTGCTGGCGTGTCGGCCCGACTCACGCAGCAACGGCCGAATGTCATCGCCGCGTCGGTGTGTTTGGCTGGCGGTAGTGCGGTGACGATCGCCGGTGCGCCGCCGATGTTGTTTATCGGTGCCGAGCTTGATCCGCTCATTCCGACGAAGACCGTGCAGGCGGCCGCGATGGCGACGCCGACGGCCACCTATCGTCAGATCATGCACGAAGGGCACACGCTGATGGTGGCCAACGGCGTGCGTGCGGCACTGCCGTGGTTGCTGGAACAGCACCGCTGATCACGTATCGCGAACACGACGCGCTGCGCATAGGCGCGATGGACGGGTCGTGATTGACGCATCGATTGTCCCCGTCCTGATCGCTGTTGTCGCGTTGCTGATCGGACTGCTGTGCGGCGTTTTCCTGACGTGGGCGGTGCATCGGCGATTACTGGCGTCGGAGGTGGCGCGCGCATCGGCTGATGGCGAAGCACGCGCGCGCGCTGATGCAGGTCCGATGCGCGACGCACTGGCACGACATGAAGCCGAAGCGGCGCTCACGTTGCGTCACGGCAATGTGGCGGACCTACTCTCGCCCATTCGAGACACGCTGGCCCGCTACGATGACGTGCTTGGGCAAATGGGCCGATCGCAAGCGCGCACTGCAGGAGCGATTGGCGAACGCCTCGATGCAGTGGCGTTGGCCGGTGAGTCGCTGCGTCGCGAAACGCAGCAACTGGCACAAGCGCTGCGCTCTCCCACGGTGCGCGGTCAATGGGGTGAGCTCCAGCTACGTCGGGTGTGCGAGTTGGCGGGGATGCTGGCGTACTGTGACTTTGACAGCCAAGTCACTGTGCGCACCGAGGATGGTGTGCAGCGTCCTGATCTCGTGGTGCGCATGCCCGGTGGTCGTCGTCTGGTGGTCGATGCCAAGGCCCCGATGGCGTCGTATCTCGAGGCCATTAGTGCTGTTGATACGGACGTGCGTCGGGCGCGGCTCGCAGAGCATGCGGCGCATTTGCGTGGGCACGTGCAGCGGTTGTCGGCCAAGAAGTACTGGGCGCAGCTTGACGATGCGCCGGAGTTTGTGGTGTTGTTCCTTCCCGGCGAGGCGTTCTTCGCCGCCGCGTTGGAGTCGGACCCGTCGCTCTTGGAGGCGGCGCTCACGGAGCGCGTGTTGATCGCCACGCCAACCACCCTGATCGCACTGCTGAAAGCGACGGCGTTTGGCTGGCGTCAGGAGCATGTGGCGGAAGACGCGGCGCGCATTGTGGCCTTGGGGCGTGAGCTGCAGGAGCGGCTTGTGACATTCGACACGCAGCTGGCTGACGTAGGGCGCGGGCTGCAGCGGGCGGTGAGTGCGTACAATCGCGCCGTGGGCGGATTGGAGAGTCGCGTGTTGGTGACGGCGCGCAAGCTCGGTGACCTTGGCGGGGACGGCGCGCTGGATGCACCGGCGCGCGTGGAACGGTTGGTGCGAGGGGAGGAGGGCTCGGCTAGACTCGGTGATTGAGTCTAGCAGCCTCGCTCAATTCGATGGCGCAATCGCCACGCGTGTCGCACACTGGGCACGTCGGTGGTCCAGTGCGACAGCATGCTGGATATGAGCAACGATTCCACTTGCGCCAGCAACCCCAACGCCAGTGTGAGGGGAAGCAGCGTATACGTCGCTCCGCCAAGCAGTAAGGCCAGCGACACAAACAAGAACGCGCCAAAGATTCGCGCACTGCGGGCGTGATATGCGGGCGTCCGTCCAAACTTGTACAGACCCACCACATTGTTCAGCACTTCAAGCGCGACCACCGCCAGCACCGCCCAGCGAAATTGGGAGATGACTGATGGGTGTCGATGCCATGCGGCAATGGCGGCCGCAATGTAAAACACCGAATCCACGGCGCTATCCAGCGCACGAAGCCCCGGCGCCGATACCCCGCCCCATCGCAGCACCCGACCGTCGAGAATATCCGAGGCGAGCCCGACGATCAGCACCACGACCATCGGCCACGCCGCGTGCTGCTGCCACGCCAACACCAGCAGTACCGGAGCCAACGCCAAACGCAGCCACGTGAGTGCGGCTGACCAGCGCCATGCACGCGCTTGTCGCGTGGTGAGTGCTGCGGGCATCGTCAAGACAGTGTGCATGGTTACTCAATGGGCGGACGGGCGCACGGCAACCTACGCCGCGTGCTGCTCGTTACAGTGACCCCAACAGGTCGTCAATCGCCTTGCGATCTGCGTCCTGCAGTGGTTCGGCGCCATGAATGATGCGTTGCAGAATATCGACCGCCTCGGCAGCGAGATCATTGGGGTGCTTGCGATCTTTGTCGAAGCGCACGATGTGTCCGAGCAGAATGGTCTCGAACGGCACCACCTCCGCCTCATTCTCGTCACGGTCGTCATCGTCGTCCGCGGCATCACGCGCTGCTTCGTAGCTCGGCACGCTTTCTTTCCATGGCTCCGACGCATGCGCGTTGGCCTCCATCGCGCTTTTGGGAATAAGCGCGAACAGGCGACACTGCAAGCCCGGCGCTTCTTCATAGGCGAACAGACCCAACGGAATTGGTTCCTCGAACAGCTGCAGTTCGAGCAGCCGTTGGATCGCCTCGGCCGGCATCGCACTGCGGGCGACGAGTCGGCCATCGATGTATGCGGCGAGCGCTGAGGAATCCGGCGCACGCGGGTCGTCCAGCTGCACGACCAGCACGGGCACCGGC
>JANMKU010000310.1:0-4753 GCA_031372205.1 Gemmatimonadaceae bacterium
GCGCGCCAGTTCAATCTCCTGCCAGCCGTCAGGCGGTGTCACACTTTTGTTCGCCGCGAGAAACGTCGTGTAGCGCGCCGTGGTGACTTCGTATTGATCGATGTAGAACGCATCGAGATACAACGTGCGCCGTAGCGGTGCGTCGGCGTCGCCCATGACAAAGTCGCCCGCTGACACCAGCATGAACGGTGCGCCATCGCGACCGACAACCTCCGGGGCCAACGTGCCACCACGGCGCGCCGACCACACCACCGCCGCGATGAGGGCCGCAACAGCCACGCTGGCGCCAACCATGCTCCATCGTTTCCGCTGTCGTTGCGACGCGATGCGATGCACGGCGTCTGCGGCGGCCGCCACTACGTTGCCCGGTGAATCCAGCAACGTCACCGACGACAGGAAGGCTGGCAGATGCTGTATCGATGTGGCGTTCAATAACACCGGCAGCATGCGACCAGATGGGCGCGTGAACCGACGCGCAGCAATCTCGAGCTCGTTCAGTGTGTAGCTGCCGGCGTCGAGCGCATCCTTACTGATAAGAAAGATGAACAGATCCGTCCGCTCAATCGCACGACGAATGCGGATGTGGAACTCTTCGCCCGGTGGCAAATCCTCGCGATCGAAAAACACGTCGTGCCCTTGCTCGAGCAGCGCGCGATTGATCTGATCCGCGACCGGGCGGTCCTGCGACGCGTAGCTGAGAAAGATCTTCATGATGTGTGGTCATCCCCACCAGAAGGCCGCCGCGACAATGACGTACAGTCCAAATTTCGCGAGGGGAATCGTCTCACATCATCTTGGTGGGTTGTGCGATTTTCGACGCATCCTGAGAAGCACCACAATCGGAACGGTGCACATCAACACAAGGGACCGCGGGCTCGGCTCGGGCGTTAAGTACACCCACCGCACATCATCCAACACATAACTGTCGACGAGGTTGTTGTAACTCGAGTTGTCTTGCTCGATCGTCACGCTTGAAATGGCGGCACCACCATCAGTGAACCCGCCGAATTGTCCAGTGTAAACACCGCCACCGGTCAACGGCGTCGTCTGTGGTGCGGGATCGTTGAATGTAATTGCTGACCTGCGGTTACCCTGTCCTCGACCGGTAATGTACAGGCCGAATGCTTGGATCGGCCTGTCGAACGTGAACGTGAAGAATGCCCTGGCCAAGCTCGAGGTACAGATCGCGTTATTAGTGCTGCAGCTGTTTAACCCGGCGTAATAGCTTCCGCCTAGCGTCGTGTTGAATGTCAAAGGAGTCGCATAGCCTGTCGCATTGGAAGCGATGGTGAAACTCGCTTGAGCGAAGGGCCCGAATTCAGAGTTAGTCACCGTGGCCGTCAGTGTTACGCCGGGCGCGAGAAGGAGCGACTGGTGCGAGCCGGAAGCATAAGGCGATTCGAAGTCAATCAAATGAAGCGGCCCGAGCAAACCGGCTGCTGCCTCCCATGAATCGGAAGCGGCAACAGCGATCGGCATGGTAGCCAAGGAGACCGCCGACTGATCTCGGCCAAAGAAGAAGGTTTGTGCCGCAATCGTCTGACTCGAGCCACAAAGGCAAAGTGACAAAACGGCGAAACCGTTGCTGCAACTACGAGCGACAGAACGCTGCATAGCAATTCCTCTGCGCGATCAAGCGATGAAGAAAATGCGGGATTGTGCCAGTTGACTTACTCACCGCATTCGCGCCGCACAAGACGGACTTGGCGTGTGGCGAAAAGTCGCTTCAGGCTCGACTGCCTTGATACACACGAGTCCGGTAAGCACATCGCGGTGATTCGTGGAGGCTCGGCTAAGGAACTTTCAGTCGTGTCATCATCCCCACCAGAATGCCGCCGCGATGATGCAGTACAAACCAATGAGCGCCAGCCCCTCCAACCAGATCGATTCACCGTCATACACCACGAACGCCGTCACCAGCGCCGTCAACAAGAGCGCGACGAGCAACAATGGTGGCAGTACCAACGTCAACATCGAACCGCCCAGTACATACGACAGCAGCACCAGCACGGGAATGAGCCCGAGTGCAATCTGGAGTGAACTGTTGAGAATCACGCTCACTGCATAGTCAGCCTGGTTGCGCCACGCGAGTTGAATGCCGACCAGATTCTCGATCGCATTGCCGGCGATCGCCACCACAACGAGTCCGGCAAACGTATCCGACACGCCGAGCACCTGCATCGCCGGTTTGAGTCCCTCTACAAACCAGTCGGATACGAACGCGGCACCAACTGACGCAGCGCCGAGCAAGCCTATGGTGAGTGGCATGCCCCACGACGCGTGTTCCGCGGTCGCAGCGGTCGGCGCCACCGAAGGATCGCCCTTCACAGAGAAGTAGATGCTGGACCCCATCATGATGAGGAGCACGATTGAACAAATCACGCTCAGGATCTCGATGTGTGGTTCGGCCGCGGTGTGCAGTTCCTTGGCGAGCGTCGGAATCATCAGCGCCGCGACGGCGACCAGCATCATCGTAACGATCAGCTTCGGCGGCTCGGACCGAAACACTTGTTTGCCATTCTTGAGGCCACCAAGAAAGAGCGCCAGCCCAAACACCAGAAGCGAGTTGCCGAGGATCGAGCCGATGAGCGCGGCCTTGACGACGTCGACGAGTCCTGCGCGGAGTGCAAAGATGCAGACAAACAGTTCGGGCAAATTGCCGAGCCCTGACTGGAGAATGCCTGTCGCGCCCGGGCCGAGTTTGCTCCCCAGCTGCTCGGTGGCATCGCCGACCATCAGCGCGAGCAGGGCCAGCGCCGCCGCCGTGACAGCAAACGTCAGGACGACGTTCATATGCAGGTAGTGCAGTGCGCCGGCCGACAGCGTGGCTGCAATAGCGAGCGCCACCGCCACTTTCTCTTTCTTTTCCATGGATGCAATACGCGTGGGGAATGCGCGACTCGGTAGCTGCCCAGACGATCGCGCGCGACCTGCCAAACGTAGTTCGTCGTTCATCAGCGCGTCGGCTTCTTTCGGTCGGGGCGGACGACGTGGTAAGATCCTCAGTCGCGGTAATTCGTCGTCAACTCGCCGGTCTTTCCGTTTGCGCTCCAGAGGAGCCTATGAAACTCGTCGCCCGTTCGTTGCTCGCGTTCGCCGCCATCGCTGCCACCGCCCCACTCGCCGCGCAGCCGCGCACCGTCACAGCGGCCGACTACGATCGCGCATCGGCACAGTTGGCACCGAGTCTGACTGGCCTTGTGGTTGGCGGCACCGTCGCGGCCACGTGGCTGCCCGATGATCGGTTCTGGTATCGCACCGGAACTGGCGCCGCCGCACAGACCGTATTGGTAGATCCGGTCAAGAAGACGCGCGTTGTCTGTGACGCCGCCCGCAGCAACTGTCTCGGCGTTCCCGCTGGCGCGGACTCGGCGGCCGGCGGGCGTGGTGGACGCGGTGGTGGCGGTGGCGGCGGAGCGGGCGGGCGCGGCGGTGGTAACGCGGTAACCTCACCCGATGGCAAACGGGCCGCCTTTATTCGCGACTGGAATTTGTGGGTGCGTGACGTGGCCACCGGTCAGGAAAAGAAGTTGACGACCGACGGCAGCACGAACTTTGGCTATGCGACGGATAACGCGGGATGGGCCGGCAGTGATCGTGCCATACTGCTCTGGTCGCCCGATTCGAAGAAGATTGCGACGTCGCAGCAAGACGAACGGAACGTCGGCGACATGTATCTCGTCGACACGAAGGCGGGACATCCGAATCTCAAGGCGTGGAAGTATCCGCTGCCCGGTGACAGCGTCGTCGCCATGTTGCAGCGCGTCATCATTGATGTCGACGCCGGCACTGTTGTCCGTTTGCGGATGCCACCGGATTTTCATCGCGCGACCATCGGCGACAACATCACGATGGCCGACTACAACTGGAGCCCAGACGGTTCCACGCTCGCGTTTGTCTCCACCGATCGTGCGCACAAGAGCGCGACGTTCCGCGTCGCCGATGCCACAACGGGTGCTGTGCGCACCGTGTTCAATGAGACGGTGCCGACGCACTTTGAGTCGCGGACCGGATGGCGCATGCTCTGGCCCACCAACGAGATCATCTGGTATTCGCAGCGCGACGATTGGGGGCAACTCTATTTGTACGACCTGAACACGGGCGCGCTCAAGAACAAGATCACGAGTGGGGAAGGTCCGGTCACGCAGATTGCGCGCATCGACGAGAAGACGCGCACCGTGTGGTATGCGGCGAACGGACGTGAAGCCGGACAAGACCCGTACTTCGGGCACTTCTATCGTATCGGGCTTGACGGCAAGAAGCCTGCGTCGCTCACACCGGATGTTGGTGATCACGCTATGCAGTTGTCGCCAAGCGGTCGCTATCTCATTGACAGCTATTCGTCACCCGAAGTGCCGCCAGTGGCGACGTTGCGCGATGGCATGGGCAAGCTGATCATGCCGCTTGAGATCGCCGACGTGTCGAAGTTGATGGCGACCGGATGGAAGCCACCGATTCCGATCAAGGTGAAGGCGGCCGATGGCACGACGGACCTCTACGGCATGATGTTCCGTCCGTCCAATTTCGATCCGAGCAAAAAGTATCCCATCATCAACAACGCGTATCCGGGTCCGCAGAGTGGCAGCGTTGGTGGACGCGGCTTCACCACCGCACGTGGCGACAAACAAGCACTGGCGGAACTCGGATTCATTGTCGTGTCGCTCGATGGTCGCGGCACACCGGGGCGTTCGAAGTCATTTCATGATGCGTACTACGGGCGCATGGGTCGTGACAACACCATCCCCGATCAGAT
>JANMKU010000325.1:0-2843 GCA_031372205.1 Gemmatimonadaceae bacterium
CTTCTATGAGGCTGTTTTTGTCAAGTCGGGTGTAACGCGCAGGCGAAAACAAACCCGGGCGTCGGGCCCATGTGTTACGTGAAATACAGCGCGTGTTGCTGGCGGCTTCGCAGTTACGTGTCGAGGCGCTTGGCCTCGCGCACCCACTTCTATCCGTCACGGTGTGAACGCGCGCGCGATGCACGAGCGTTCGCCTGGGACCAGAGATCACCTGCGTGTACCCGAATGTGTTCGGGCACGGCTGAAGCCCTCACCGCGCGCGGCCCCTTCTGAACGAACGGTCCGTCCGCGTCGATCAAGCAACGGGACGCAACCCGCAGCAAGCACGGGCACGACGGACCAGCGAGTCACACGCCTCGGAGAGATCGCCTACGCCTTACACAGCGCGCCCTCCGGCAACACGCCCGATTCGAGGTAGCGCCACCACGCAATCAGCAACTTGCGCGCAAGCGCAACGATCCCGATGCGGCGCACGCGTGGTCCGCCGTAGGCGAATCGGTCCCGATACCATTGACTGAGCGCGCTCTGCGGTTGGCGGCGCAGCCAGCTCCACGCCAGTTCAATCGCGAGCGCGCGCAGAAAGCGGTTCCCCGCTTTGCTGATCCCTTGTTCGCGTCGGAGGTCCCCACTTTCGCGCAGCGGGCTGCACAGCCCGGCCGCCGCGCCGACCTGGCGTCGATTCCGAAACTGCCGCCAGGCGAAGAACTCCGTCGTATAGATCCACGCGCTGACATCCCCAATGCCGCGCAGCGCGAGCAGGCGGCGCACCATCGGCACGACGGGATCCGTGCCCGCGCGCAGCAACGCGAGGCGTGCCGCGACCAACGTGCGGAGGTCGCCGCGCAGGAACGTCAGCCGATGCCATTCTCGCACGAGGCGCGCGTGCGCGGCAGTCGGCAGCGGCGCACCGTTCCACGCGCGTAGATCGGCCGCCTCTGGCAACGCGGCAGGTAATCCTCGCGGCGTGTCGAGCACCACTCCGTGCAGTGCGAGTAAGGCCTTGATCCGATTGACCGCCCGCGTACGCTCGCGCGTGAGCGTGAAGAGTTCACGGTGCAACTGCCGACGGTCCTCGTCATCGACGCTCGGGACATGCACCACGCTCCATACACCGCGCTCGCCCGCTGCATATCGCCCGAGCGTCGCGAGGAGCGCTGCGGTATCGAGTCGGTCGGACTTCGCTTGGCGCGCCCGGCGATTCGTGTCGATACTCGCGGAGTCTACCACTACATTGTGCACGCCGCGCGCGGTAAGCGCCCGATGCACCCAAAACCCGTCGCGGCCCGCTTCGTAGCAACTCGCTACCGGCGCGGCGTGCGCCAGTGCGACGCGCGCCTTTGCCGTCTGGATCTCCCGGTCAAGTGCCGCGAGGTCGCGGGCCGCGACCGTTCGAATGCGCGGCGGCTCCGCCCCGCCACCGACGGTGAAGCCCAGCTTCCACGTGCGATTGCCGAGGTCGAGTGCGAGCAGTAACGTCTCACCGGTGGTCACGGTCGTGCGGGTCATCATCGTAGGCATGGTCTCTTCTCGCAAGGAAGGAGGAGTATCAACTGTGGTGGCCCATACGTCCGACCGCCACCGGCCTACATAGTCTCTGACGGCCACGCTATTGCAGCGGCCACTGCGCGGCCGCATCTATTGGAGTGTCCGCAGTAGAAGCTGGCGTTAGCGAGTCCTGCATCGCCGGTGATGTGTGTGCGACGGCATGCGTACGATGAGGCGACGATTGGCGACGCTGGACCAGCGATACATCGTGCGAGCGGGGTCGGCGTGCGGGCTGGCATGCTGCTACGGCATGCGTTATAATAGCTCCTGTGATACGCTCGTTCGCGGATGCAGCCACGGAAGATCTCTTCAACGGCATCGACAGTCGCCGGGCGCGGCACGCGTGTCCGTCGACCTTGTGGCCGATCGTGGCGCGCAAGCTGACGCAGCTCAATCGGGTGCGCGAGCTTCACGAGTTGGCGGTGCCGCCGGGCAATGGGCTGGAGGCGCTGACGCGCGGGCGCCGTGGGCAGCACAGCATTCGCATCAACCAGCGATACCGGATCTGTTTCCGGTGGGAGGAGGGCTATGCCGACGATGTCGAAGTCACGGACTACCACTAAGGCCAACGCCGTCGCGCCACTGGTGCAGCGTCGCTTGCCCACCCATCGGCCGCCCACACATCCGGGCGAGATGCTGCTTGAAGAATTCCTGACGCCGCTGGGCATCTCGCAGTCCGCGTTTGCGCTGCGGCTGGGCGTGTCCTTTCCGCGGTTGAACGAGGTCGTCAACGCGAAGCGCAGCGTCACGCCGGATACGGCACTGCGCTTGGCGCAGGTGACCGGGATGAGTGCGGACTTCTGGCTCGGCCTGCAACAGGACTGGGATCTGTGGCACTTGTTGCGGTCGAAGGAGGCGGAGCACATCGCGCGCTTGAAGCCACTACCCCGCGCAGGATGACGGCTCGCTAACAGACCGTTGCTGCAGACAGCGCCTGTCGGAATGCGCGCCGCGCGCGCAATTTCATGAGAGCGCTGCTGCACAACGCAAGCGTTGATATGACTGGGCTGTTGTCAAGTGCGCGATAAGTGGTGGTGGTGAAATGCGACATGATCGTGGCGCGTGGAACGACGTGGGCCGGAGGCCATCTCGACGGTGAATCCTGCTGATATACGCCGATTACCATCACGAGACGGCAGCGCGGCAAGAATTGGATGCGTCGGGAACGGGCTCATTCTAGACTCGGGGATCCTGCACCACCGAAGGCTGCAGGTCGCATAACGCTATGGAGCATGCTCGTCCATCGCGCCTCGCGGCCACACGTCGTTGCCTCAGCTCGTCACGCGGGCATCACCGGG
>JANMKU010000538.1:0-8528 GCA_031372205.1 Gemmatimonadaceae bacterium
GAGAGGGCGGCAAGGGAATGCATTGACCGAATAAACACCGAAAACAGAGATTGCGGAATAGGGGAGAGTACGGTGGGAAGAACGAAGGCCCGACCGCGAACAGAGCGGCCGGGCCTCATCATTTTGAATCCCAACCCCCGAACACCAACCGTCACCAAGTGCCAAAGGGGCGACGCTACAACGGCAGCAGCATCTGCTCCGCCGCGGCGCCGTCACCGGTCATGCTCTCCACGGCGGCATCGGCGGCCTCGTCGTCCTCATCGCGATACACGCGGGTGCTGAGCCCATAGTGGTCGCACAACCGATGCATGAACTGGCTTAGGCCCCGCCGATAGCGCTCGCCCGCGTATGCACTGGTGGCGTACGTGCGCTCATAGCGCGGTAGCAATTCGGGGAAACTGTCGCCAATCAGTGGGAGATAGCGCCGCCGTGACGACGCACGGAGCCGTAGCGCGGCCACCGCGATACTCCGGGCACCCGCATCGGCGATCGCTCGCACCAACTTCGTCAACGCGTCCGGATGATCGGTGATACCGGGAAGCACCGGCATACAATTCACGCCCACGGTGATCCCCGCATCAGCCAGTCGGCGAATGGACCGCAGCCGAGCCTCGGGCGTCGGAGCACGTGGTTCGAGGCGACGGGCCAGCTCCCGATCCACCGTGATCAGCGACACGTGCACCGAGACCGATCCGCGCACGGCCAACCGCGCCAGCACGTCCACGTCACGCGTCACCAGTGGACTCTTCGTGTTGATGCCAATGCGCAATCCGCGCGTCGCCGTCAGCACGACAAGAATGCGATGGGTGACACGAAACTGTCGTTCGGCTGGCTGGTACGGATCCGTCGCCGAGCCGAACACCACCGACTCTCCGGCCCGTGGCGCGCGCGACGTGCGTAGCGCCCCGCGCAGACGGGCGTCGGCGTTCTCCTTGACCAAGATCCGACGTTCGAATGCCAACCACGACGGCATCGAATCGACAATGCGCGCACCAACAACACCAGCGCGTTCAAGTGTCCACCGGTGGGTGTCACGGGCGTAGCAATACGCGCAGCCAAACGCGCACCCGACATAGGGATTGATGGACCAGAACCGCATGCCCGTCGCCGACGGTGGGTTGAAGATCCCACGCACCGGTGCTGAGTGATAAGTCAGATCAGCCTGCGTTCCGAGGAGCGGGAAGGCAGGATCTGGAGCCAGCAGCGACAGATCGCCAGACGACTTGGAGAGGTGCACAAACGGATATACCAAACAAAAACCGAAACCACAAGCAGTGGCAAGGTCAGAGATTCGTCTCACGCGAACCGTGCGGTGAACGCGCCGTTACATCAGCACCCCACAACCTCCATGCCGAGCGATCGCGAGGCGGTCCCAAGTGCCCGGTCGTGGGTCGCCATCACCAGCGATTGATGCTCCTGCGTGCGCCAGGCGAGGGCCGTAGCCAGATGCAGGGCGTCGAGCGTGCCAAGCGGTGTGGCAAACGACTCGGACGCACGCTGCAGCAACGACCGCGACACGTCCACGATCTCAGCGGCCTCGAGCACGCGGTACACACTGGCCCGACGTACGGCCAATTCGTGCAGGCTCAGCCTCCCCTGCCGCTCCAAACGGTCGAGCGTGCGAAGACACTCAACCTCCGTCAGCGCACTGGCGACCACGCTTTCCACACTCGACCACTCGGCGAGCGCGTCCGGCTCTCCCAGTACGAGGCGAAGGACAACCGAGGCGTCCAGATACGCGATCATCGTCCGTTCTGTCGCTCCTCAAGCAGCGCCGCCAGACTATCGATTGGCTGATCAAGCGGCGGCGGCAGCACGACTTCGCGCAGACTCCGCAGCGGTTTGCGTACAGTGAGTGCGTCGCCGTCATTCTGGATCGGCACAAGGCGCGCCACCGGGGTGTCGCGATCGAACACGGTGACGGTGTGCCCCGCGCGAACGGCTCTCAGAAACTCGCTCAGGCGCGCCTTCAGTTCGGCGACACCCACGGATTGCTCGGTGGTTTGCATCATGGTCATATGATGGTCACCGATAGTCATACTGTCAAGGATGTCGGAAGCGATTGCACCATCATCCGTCGTCCTGCAGCACGTCGTGCAACATGCGCCCGCGCTCTGTTCGGTAAATTCCAAAGTCGCGCCGATCTAGCGTCAACACATCCAGCACGCCCTCATGTTCGGCTATCCACACGAGGGTCGCGTCGGCGAGGTCCATGGGTAAGTCGGCGTACTTGTCCATGCGCTCTGCGATGGCACGCAGCGACGGGACCGGAATGTCCACCAGTGTCACGCCGCCGCGCTCGATCCACCGCAGCAACAGTGGCGCAGCACTTTCCGGCACGAGATGGCAGGCCTCGGTGATGACCGGCCATGTCGTCAGTAATTCGCCATTATACGCGGCCAGCCAACGGGACACCGGCGCGTGGTGCGCGTCGGTGCGGTCGAGCCAGGCGACCACTGGACCAGTGTCCAGCAACACGCGACGTCTGGTCACGTGCTGGACGAGCTCCCTGTGACCGCACGATTGCCGTTTGCCGGACGTTGGTCCCGCTGACGTTCGGCGAGCTTGGCCTTAATGGCCGCTGAATGCCCCGCCGCATTGCCTGCGCCGTTGCCGGCAAAGAATCCTGGTAGACCCAGTTCGAGACCAAGCAATCCCGGCGTGCGAGCGCCCTCGCTGGCGAGTGACTCCAGCGCCTTTCGAACGACATCAGTTTGCGTCGCGCCCAGTCGTTCGCAGAGCGTCCGCAGTAGGGCGTCTGAGTCGATATCGAGGCGCAATGAGATCGTGCGCATAGTTCTCCAGGTGAAAGTATTACGAACTGTAATACTTTCGCTCGTGGAGGGCAAGTGTGCGGGAGGGGATGAGATCATGCCTCAGCCTAACAACGAGTCGTAGAGACGCCTCACCAAAACAGCCCACCCCTACTCATTTTCGCACAGCTTTGCACGAACACATTGTCACAAACCCGGGCATACCCTAACCTAGAGCGTCATGACAGCTCTCTCCGACATTGAGATTCACCGCGGGCTTGGCGCGCTCCCCGGCTGGTCGCGCAAAGGCGATACGATCGTCAAGAGCTACCACTTTGCCACGTTTCCTGCCGGCATCGCCTTTCTCGGGCAGGTGGCCGTCGTCGCGGAGTCGATGGCCCATCATCCGGATGTCGACATTCGCTATACGAAGGTGCACTTCGTGCTCAGCACCCATGACGCAGGTGGCGTGACGACGAAAGATTTCGCGCTGGCCAAGGCGATCGAGGAGTTGGCTGCGTCCTGACGTGTGCCACCTGATCGGTTGATCAGTTGCGCCTGCGCAGTGTGATACTGCCGTTCACGGTGCTAACGCGCATGCGGGTCGACCCGTTGCCCACCGTGCCGCGCAAACGTCTTGGTGAGAGCGTGCCGGAGACGGTGATCGGGAAGTCGGTGGAGACGCGTCCATTAACGGTGGACATGTCGAGCTGTGCGCCGAAGTTTGAGGGCAGCTCGATGGTGACCGATCCATTCACCGTTTCGTACTCGAGATCGTCGGCACTGCCGAGTGAGCCCATGGACACGTGAATACTGCCGTTGACCGTCGTGGCACGGACTGGACCGCCGGCGCTTTGCGCGTTGATGCTGCCGTTCACCGTGTTGGCGCGTATCTCATTGGAGACGCCATCGACCTGCAGTTCCCCATTCACGGTGGAAAGATCAACGCGGACACCATCGGGCACACGTAAGGTGAACTGCACCGACACATCGTTCCGGTTGTTCGAATTGCGGTGACGTCCTTCCGAACGAATGCCGTTTTCATCGCAGCGCGATTCCTCGTTCCACAGCGCACAGACCACGACATCGCCGTTCGACGTCATTTTCTGTTCGATGCGTACATCGTCCGGGTTGCCCCGCCGCCACCGCTTGACGGCACTGATTTCCACGCGATTGCTGCTGCTGCGCTCGACGTGAATGGATCCATTGATGTTCTTGATGAGCGCTCGCTTTCCGGCAGCAAGACTGCCCGCCCAGCTGAACGCGTTGTCCTGGCGTTGATCCCCGTCACGATCATCGCGGCGGTCACGTGAACTTTGCGCGCTCGCGAACGAAGCAGAGAGCATCACGACGGCGGCGAGCGCGGCGAGGCGAATCGTCGATCGAGCAGATGGGATGTGCATGCCGAACCTCAGGTGAATGGCGGACGAAAACGCGTGGTGTGTGTTATTCGGGCGTGCGACGAGAGCTGCGCTGCAGGCGGATATCGCCGCTGAACGTGGCGACGTTGATGAGTGTGGAGCCCCCACCACCGAACTCCAACCGTTGCCCGGTGCGCTCGCGACGACCCGATCGTGGTACGCCACTGGACGTCAGTGTGAGCGTGCCGTTGGTGGTGACCTCTCCACTGAACGTCGACACCTCAAGCACACCGCGCGCTCCGTCGGGCATACGCAACGTGATGTCGCCAGAATGCGTCGCCAGCTGAAAGCTTGCGCCGTCAGTCGGCATTCCGTCGAAGGTGATATCGCCACTGATACTTTCCACCTTCACGCTGACGGCATGCAGCATCCCGAGATCGACCGTGCCACTCGTTGTATGGACTTCGGCCGAGCCGCGCACGCCACGCGCGGTGATGTCACCGCTCATGGTCGTCGCGCGCAAATCGCCGACGCCGTCCGTAATCTCGATATCACCAGACAGTGTTTCAACAATGGCCCGCCCACCGATGGCGCGCAACGCAATGTCGCCGCTGACCGCATGGACCTCGACGTCACCGGTGATCTCCTGCACGTCGACGTTGCCTGAGCCGGTCGAAATGATCAGTCGCACACCACGCGGCACCAGCAGCTCGAACCGTGGGTCATCATCGCGACCGCGCCGATTGTTCGAGCGGCCACCGCGGCTGGATGACGTGAGCGTGACGCCCACCGATGAGGTCTTGACTTCATAGTTCACCCCGTCGGCGCGCAACTCTGCGACGGCCCGGTCCGTCCCTCGCACCCGGACCGAGCCGCTGCGCACGGTTACATCGAGTACGCCAGTGCGCGCGAGCGCAAACGTCGTGTCGGTGCGCGACTGCGCCGCCAACGGCATCACTGAAGCCCTCGCCACCATGGCGATTGCCAGCGCTACGGCGAGTGCACGTGACAGTGCGAGAGCACGCATGTTTGGCATCCTGCCTACAGCAACGCCACGCGCCGCATGAGCGCGAGCTTGGTTTGCAACGCCCGGTCGAGCTGTGACGACAGCACGGGACTCTTCGGTGAGCGTTGGAGGGCGCGACGACTATCGGCGATGGCCTGGTCAATGATCGCCAAATTGCGACGCAGTTCGGCAACCGTGACCGAGTCGAGATCAGCGAAGCGCGCATCAACCAGTTGACGCAAGCTGGCGATTTGCTGCACGTAGACCTCGTCAACGTCGGCGGCCGCTGTGGCGTCGAAGCCGGCCGGCACGGCCACATCGGTGGACGGAAATACGGTGTCCGCTGCAGTCAGCGCATTGACCGACGGTACGATCGGGGTCGCGAAGCCGTCGGCCGTTGCCGTCAGTGCGAGCCCCCGCACTGGCTGTGTGCGTACCAAACGCCACGTCACCGCGGAACTCGCGGCGACGAGGAGTGCAGCGGCCGCAGCGAATCGACGCACGCTGATACTCCGTTGCATGAACGACCGTTGTTGGACCGTTGCCGACGTGCGTGAGGCGAGGGCAATGACCGGTGCTTCCAACCGTTGTTCGATCCCGCGCCACAGATCACGTGACGGCGACATCGGCACGAGCGCGCCAGCCGACTCAACGATCCCGTCGATGTCGCGCAGCAGCGCGCCACAGTGATCGCAACTGGCCGCATGCCGCGCCATCTCGGCACGATCGACTTCAGCGAGTTCCCTCTCAAGATAGGGCCCTACCTGCTCCTCAAAACGCGCGCACGGCAACGCTGCCGTCGCGTCGATAGGTGGAGTCTGGTCGTGCATGTCGTGGTCAGTCATGGGAGGTCTCGAGTGCAACAAGAACGGCGGAGTATTAGCAACGAACGTCGGATCATCGGGACAGTGCCGCACGGAGCAACATGCGGGCGCGGTGGAGCTGTGCTTTGCTGCCGCCGGTCGTGATGCCTAGCCGCAGGCCAATTTCTTCGTGCGTAAACCCTTCAACGTCATGCAGGACAAAGATTCGACGAGCACCGGTGGGCAGTCGTGCAATCGCCGACTCCAGATCGATGCGATCGCCCACGGACACTGGTGCGGCTGGTGAGACGTCGATCGCGTGTTCGTCGTCCACCGTGCGCGCCTGCTGCACGCCCACGGCTTTGCGCTGCGTCAGGATGACGTTTACCGCCACGCGGTGCAGCCACGTGGCGAATGCCGACTCACCGCGAAAGCCCGGAAGCTTGTCCCATACCCGGACAAACACGTCTTGCGTCACTTCCTCGGCCGACACTCGATCGCCCAGCATGCGTGCGCAGATGGAGAACACGCAATCCACGTGCGCCCGATACAGTCGCTCGAAGGCCCGCCGATCGCCCGCCGCCGCCGCCAGTACGTCCGCCGATATCGGTGCACCCGACCATGGGCGCTCCGCATCGGATACCGTGCCGGATACCGTTTCGGATACCGTGCCGGATACCGACTGTTGGTTGAGCGTGGAATCGGTCACGAGCTGTGCGAGCATGAAGTCACCGGAGGAGTCACCAGATTTGATGGCCCCCGGTGCGGAATGGTTTGAAGATGGCCTGCGGGCGGCCGACCGCGGTGCGCGGCGACGGCGGCGCGAGGCGCGGTCGGGCGAATTTCCGGCGCGCTTAGCGGGGCGATCCGCCCAGCGCGAGGTTGATCCGGTCGCCCAGGATGGAGCCGACGGACCGCGTGAACGTCGCCGTCAATTGGTTGTCGTCCGTGAACAGCACGAGACCGTTGCGCATGGTGGCACAGGTCGCGGTGGCACAGAGCGCGTCATTCATGTCGACAAAATGCACTCCCAGACCGCGCGCGGCGTCATCCTGTGCGTGTTGCGCGCGCGACATGAAGAGGCGATCTGGCACGAACGTGCAGTCGGTGGCGAACGGCAATCTTGCCGCTCGGCGCGACAGGCATGTCGGTACATCAAACGGCACACGCGGCGTGCCACGGAACGCGACGACCGGAATACCAGCCGCCGCCAACCGCGCATACGTGCGCCGCAGCCCCTCGCGCCACACGTCTTCGCTTACCTGAAACTCGCCGCCCGCGTTTCCGCTCCGCGCCATGTAGTCATCGAAGCTTGAGAGCAAGACGGCACGCGGACGCTCGGCGACGATCTGCTGCAGCATGGCCTCGCGAAAACGCGAACACTCCCGGAAGCGACGCGCGGTTGCGCCGTGCGTGAGTTCGCTCAAATCGGACACCGGACATCCGCCCATGACCCGCGCTTCGATGCGCCAGTTGTGCTCCCGACCGGCGCGGTCGAGACCAGCGAGCCAGTGTTCGGCATGCGAGTCGCCAAGCACGATCAAGCGCGTGCTCGACTGCCGTGCACCAAACGCACAGGCCGTGTCGGGCAACTCCTCGATTGACTTCGCCCAGCACGAATGCTCCATGCGGTCGGCACGCGCGGCCGCGAACGTCGCATGCACCGTGCGGTTCACATGGCGGGCGGCGCGACTCGCGACGGCTTGCGCAGCGAGCGCGATTACCAGACTTGCCACGACGGCCGAGAGGAACGGATCCAGTCTTACAAGACGCGGCAGTGCGCGCGCCTGCATGGGCTGCTCGACGTACTTCTGCGTGAGCCAGGCGGGTACCAGCGCAAACGCGCCACACGCCAGTCGCGCCCACGGACCAATTCCTGGCATGAAGACCGCGCCAAGCACCATGAGCGGCAAGTGCCAGAGATACCACGCATACGACACACGTCCCAACCACGTCAGCGGGGACGCTGAGAGTACGCGTCCGACGGACGTGTGCGCTCCGACTGAACCGGCGGCGAGCAGCAGGGCGGTACCCAACACCGGCACGATCGTAATCGCACCCGGATACGGCATGCTGCGATCGTACACGAGTGAGGCAACGACGATGGCGCCAATGCCCACCGCCTGCGCGATGGTGATGGAGCGATTTGCGGCGAAGATGCTCTGGCTACCACCGACGAAAAACGCGAGCAAGGCGCCAACGGCAAACGCGAAGAGACGGGTGTGCGGTCCGAAATACGCCCACGCTGGCGCGCTGGCGCTGGTCCACACCGCGACCCCGAGGGACAGCAGGCCAGCAATGGCAACACCGGCGACGATCGTGCGTGTAATCCCATGTCGGTGCGCGTCACTCGACGCATCAGGGAGTGCAAACCGCTTGCTGATCCAGGCCAATGCCACCATGAGGGCCGGCAAGAACAACACCAGCTGGTATTCCACGCCAAGCGTCCACGTGTGCAACAGCGGATTCTCGTTCGCTGAGAAGTAGTTCACTCCGTCATTGGCCAGCACGACATTTGAAGAGAACCACGCTGCTGCCCGCACCTGATCGGCGATGGCGGCGCGATCAATCGGCGCAGCCAGTGTGGTTCCGACCAGCGTGGCCA
>JANMKU010000379.1:0-19549 GCA_031372205.1 Gemmatimonadaceae bacterium
GCGTCGAGTTTTTTCTGCACCTCGGCGCGTTTGGTCTGCAGGTCTTTCAGGACCGCGGGATCACCTGACGTCACGGCGATGGGCAACAGTCGTACCTGCCACACGGTCTTCACGCGCGTCGCGGTATCCGGTCCGCCGAGCGCGACCTCGCGCAGCAACGGGTCATCGAGCGGTGTGATGTGCCGTTCCCACACGTCGAGATACGCCAGCGCTGCCGTGGCCTTGGCCTTAGCGAGCGTCTCGATGAAAGATGCCGCTGCTGGAAGGTCGGGTTGGGCTTCGTATGCGAGTCCCTCCACCTCGTTTTCGCACAGGATGCCGTCGACGTAGTAGCGGCCCGCGCCGATACGCATGGCACCTGCCGTGACAGACACGGCAAAACCTGCGTTGTCCTCGGGCGCACCACAGCGACCAATCACGTCGCGCGCTTCGACGCGGATGCGGCGCCGTTGCAGCGCCTCTTGTTCGTTCCAGTCGGCATCAGTCTGCACGCGGCCCTGCTGCATACGCACGCCGCTATAGTGCTTGGCCGGATCGAACGTCTCGCGGCTGAAATCTCCCTTCATTGCTTATCTCCTGCAGGAGCGTGGGTGGTGGTCAGCTCGCATGGAACACACCGGCTTCGAGCCCAAAGCGCAGATATTCATCCAACCGAATGCCGAGGTTTGTCTCCCGTTGTGGCGCATAGAGGTCGTGGTACGCGCCCATTTCCGACTCATCGTCCGCGCCAGTGCGGATCTCGACCGCACAGCGATCACTCAACTGACAGTACGCGGGCGCTCCGTATTGCTCGGCGGTGAACTGCGGTTGGACGCGCAATGCATCCGCCGCGCTGGTTGGCTGACAGCGATATCGCCTCGGCGTACGCGAGCCGAGCGGGATGAAGGAGAAGCGCACACACCCGTCCTGCCGACGATCGGCGTGGACGGGGAATGGCCATGCGTCCGCCGCTGCGAGTCGCGCGTAGAGGATGCTGTTCGAAACCGTGCGCAACACGCGTGCATGGACTTTGCCAATGACAGTGCTGGTAACGATATCGATTTCACCAGCGGCGGCGAGACCATCGAGTGCGGCATACGCAACGTTCGTTGGATCGGTCGCATCGACAATGCTTGACGTCACGCGCACGACCGCGTCTTCGTGGGCGCGAATGCCACCGACCACCGAGTGGTCAATTTCAACCGTGACCGAATCGGATTCGATGATGAGACTCGCGGCTGCCGGTTGCGTGGCCGTGCCATCTACGTTCCGCGCGATCCCTGGCACCAGCGTACAATGTCGCAAGCGAAGTGTCGCGCGTTTCGACGTCGCCGGCACGCGGATTCGTGCGCCCGTTAGGAGCAGGCCGTTGAGTGTGACCTCGGCGTCCTGTGCAAGGTCGATAACGATTTCTGAGGTCGCGGCGATGGTCGGTCGGCGACCGTCTGCTGCGCGAAGTTCGATGCGTGCGCCCGCTGTTGCATTGATGCTCACCGGCGCGGTGTAGCGACCGTTGTCGCGGATTTCGACAACGCCGGAACCGGTGAGCGTGCCAAGTGCGGCGTTGATGGTACCGGGCGTCGTGACCGGAACGATGGTCGCAATATCCGTGGCGAGCGTCGACACGCGCGCGTAAGTGCCACCGCCGAGCTCCGCAGGGAATCCGTAGTGGAAGGTCACGCTGGGATTGCGCATGTCGATCACCTGACCGTCTACTGTCAACGTTGCGGGCAGCGAGAGTCGGCCGAGTTCGGGATCGATGAGGACTTGTGTCGCGGGTGCGTATGCCCAGCCACTGGCAACATCCGAGAGATCGCATGCGGCGACGGCACTTACTGGCAGGGTGACGTTGCCAAAGTGCACGGCGATGCTTCCCGGATAGAACGCCGAAATGTCATCCCACAGTTCGCGTCGTGTGATGGGTTGTGGGACATTGGCCCGCTCGGCCAGATGCGTGATTGTGTCTTCGGCGACGGCGTGGTTGAAGAGGGGAGCGTTGTGCGCGGCGGGACTGAAGAGGTAACGACGATCGGTGGCGGCGACGACGAGTTTGACGGCCGGTGACCGCTCGAGGGCATAGCTCGCGATACGCCAGAGATGCAGTCCCACATTCGGAATATTGAAACGTCCGCGGCGGCGTGCGATACGGCGCACGTCGGCCGTGTGTGCCGCCGTATCGAAGGGCGTATTGAGGCGACGCACTGCGCTGCCGCGCATGTTGACCCACGCGACGTTCTGCGCGCGCACATGGTTCATGTACTGCGTCGTCGACAACAGCTGGAAGTACTCGACCGCGCGCGCGTCCCACCCGGTGACATCGCGCGCCAGCTGTTCGAGCATCGTGGCCGTGCCTTTGCGCCGTCGGAAGGCAATCGTATCGGCGACTTCGGCGCGCGGACTGCCGATAGTATCGTTCAGCCCGTACAACGCGCGATAGCCAATCAGGTCGCCGATGTATGGTGCCACCCACGGTGCGCAGGTCTCGATGAACTGGTTGTCGTACAATTGATCGAGATCTTCTTCGAGCACCGCGACTTGCGACGCGATCACGTCGATGAGTGCGTGCAGGGCGTTCCTGGTGCCGCCGATGCCTTCGCCGTCACGCAACCGGTAGACGGCCGGGAGCAGCTCAAAGAGCCGTTTCGAGTCAAAGCTCATGGCATCCTCACGGCATCACTCCCGGCGTGATGGGCTCATCAGACAACGTCAACAGCTCTGCCGCTAGCGTGTTGGTGAGCGACGCGGCTTGCGGGAGCGCTGCCGGTAGGGGATTGAGCAGTCCGTTGCCACCGATATGGTCGATGCGTGCCAACGCGTCTACGTCAACGGCGACTACTCCGGCGACTTGCTGGACGGTGGCCATCACCTCCGACAGCGCGACCGTTTGTCCGAAGGTGCGCGACGCAAAGCCGAATCGGGTGCGGAAGGCCGTGACGATCGCTGCGGCGACCATCGCAGCGTCGTAGTGTGGATCGTATTTGACCTTGAACGCCGTGCGGAATGTTGCTGGCCGATAGCTCGCGATGCGCAGTGGCACAAACGGATCGCCGGCATTGCGAATCGTGCATGTCAACAAGTCCAGCACGTCATTCGCCACTGCGGCACCGTTTGGCCCAGAGACAGTGATGAACACGCCGCGACGCTCTCCATCCCAACTCCAGGTTGCGAGCGATTTGGCGATACCCGCGTACGCTCGTGCAAAATCTGCGTAGTCCTGGAGTGACACGACACGATCGAGTGTGAGCACAGTGATTGGTGCGTTCACGCTCGCCGCATCGAGTGTTTCGGCATCGTCACCGCCGACGGCAGGTTGCGGATTGACGGCTCCCCGCAAGCCCAACGGGCGCGTGAGCAACGTCGACAGTTGTCCGGCGCGCACGTTGCCACCAACACCCAACCCTTTCCGATAGCTAGCGCGAATGTTCTCTCGCCCTGTTGGCAGTCGTGCACCGTGCACACCGTCGCCAAAGTGCACCACGGTTGTACCGGCATCGTCCAGGCGCGTGGTGTAGACGCGGTCTGCTGGTGCGCGTTCAAAAAAGGACGGCACCTCGGTCCACAAAACATCATTGACGCGCACACCCAGTGTCGACGCCGCGCCGCTCGGTGAGGTGGCATTGCGAACGAAGGTGAGTGGCGCCTGTCGCAAGGCGAGCCGCTGATACGGCACCGCGGCGTTGCCCGCGCCCAGCACCTCCGCTACCGATTCACCGTGGGTCGCGTGCGCGACGTTACCGTGAATCGCGACGCTGTCGAGCTGATAGCTGTTCACGAGCGCGGTAGTGAACACCAACCGGCTGTTGACGCCAGCCATCTCGACGTGATCGAGCACCAACGATTCAGACACTTCGCTGCCATCTGCGGCGCGCTTGCCAACGACCAGCAGGACGCGACCTTCGGGGATGTCGCCGATGTTGCCGTCGAGCGTGAGCGCCGACACAAGCCCCGTCACCGGCGGATCGATCGGCGCTTCGGCGAGTGGTAGCTCTTGGCTTTGCGCGAAGACTGAAAGCGAGCGAACGGCGTTTGTGAATTGGTCGAGGCTTTCGCCGGACAGTGTCACCCGTGTGGTCTTTCCCGTAAGACCAAAATCCGCGCGTGCTGTGGCGACGGCACTCGTGACACGATAGAGCTCGACGAGCCGCGGAGTGGCCAACACCATCCACCCGCCCGCTTGCACCGCTGGATAGACAAGATCCAGATCCACGGTTGACGTAAACGCGTGGTTGGTCAGATCAATGCCCACGACCGCGTCCTGCGCCGCGCGCGATGCAGTGCGCTGTCGCGATGCGGGGGCCGTGGTCACAAGTTCCAGCGACGCGGTGTTCACCGCGACGAAGTCTGGCCATTCATTGGGTGGCGTGGCGTCTCCGGAATAGTTCTTCCGGAAATCCAGCGACATCGCCTTCCACTCTGCGGCGTTGTAGCCGAACGCTGATGCACGCGTGCGCATCGCGTATGCTTTCGGTGCTGATGACGGAGCCACCGCCGCGTCGACGCTGCCCAAGCGTGCGCCGAGCGTGACGTGGGTGCGATCCGCGGCGAAGTCGGCCTGCACGGCGGCTACGTAGCGCGCGTCCCAATGTTCGTCGGTTGATGAACCTTCGCGTTCCGGCCCGACCAGCAGGACGACGTCGCCGATCTTGAGGTCGGTCGCGATACCACGCAGCCACAAGTGACTGGACATCACGGCGGGGTCTTGCGGCGCCGTGCGCTTGGGGCGCATCGCGTTCCAGGCAACGCGGGCCTCGATCTTCTCGATGGTCTCGAACGTCTGTGGCGTCTCTTCGTGACCAGGAACGCTCTGCACCTTTACACCGACGTCAACCGTTGCCACACCGGGTGCGCCGATGGAGTCGTCAACCATGAACGACAGCAGCGTACTGGCGGCGACGCCAGGCTTGAGCTCGTAGCCAATCAGTCGCGCGAGCTCCAGCACGGAGAGGCGCTCCGTGGCGGTGCGCAAGTACGACTCGTTGGCGATGCGCTCCTGGTAGAACGTCAGTACATCGCCAACGACCGCCACTGCGTCCAGGAGAGCGATTGAGAAATCGTCGTCGTCGCGTGTGGCAAGTCCGGCCAGCTCTGCGTGCGCGCTGCCGCTCAAGGCCGCCAACAGCGACTGCTTGAATGCGTGCCAGGTCGCACTCCGATACGCGATCGCCGTCAATCCGGGACGATTGAAGACCACACCCGGGGTGCTGGGCCCGATACCTGCGCAGCAACCGCAGTCGGTGGCGTCACGCAGGGTGAGATCACGTGGCGTGCTCATTTTCCACCGGCCACGTCAAGACGGAAAACACCACGGTCGGGAAAGTTCGGGCTGTTGTCCAGGCGCGCAATTTCCAATCGGCCGAACGTGAGCACGCCATCGGCAAGCGGCTTCGGATCCGGTGCGCCCTGTCGGCGAAACGCGGTGATCTTCACCGACTCTACACCATCGACGGCGTGCGCGGCGGCAAACAGCGCAGAGAGATACACGGGTTGGCCGAACGTGAAATGATCAGGGTGGAAAACACCCTGCGTGCCGTTGGCGAGTGCGTGATTGCTAAACACGTCGAGCAGTGCACGCTTCACATCAGCGCGGAAGTAGGCCCGCTTGGCGCACACCTGCATGCCGATTTCAATTGGCACGTAGCGCGGCGTGTCGATGTCGAGATCATGGCCGGCCATCCGATAGCGCTCGAGTTGCGACGTGAGCGGTGGATCGAACGGTGCCTCGGGCTGCTTACTGGCGAATGGATCGACGGTAACAAACACGGTGCGCCAGCTTCCGGTCCACCGAAACGTGGCGGCCGCGTCCTGCACTTGCGGATGCCGCTCGGCCATCACGGCGTAGTCTTCCGCAGTCACCGCGCGTTCCTGTGTGCGAAAGGCAACCGGCGCGAAGCGCTTCACATCGTCCACGGTTTCGAGATCTGCGCCGCCGACGGCCGGTAGCGGGTTCCGCACATGATCGATGCCCGCGGTGATGGTGGTTGCGACATGCGCAATGGAGTCCGCGCCAACGTTGCCGCGCGCGCCATTGCCCACGCGATAGAACGCGGTGAACTGTGTGCCAGTGACGGGACGCATGCCGTTGGTGCCGTCACCAAACCGTAGCTGCGCCGTGCCATCGCTCTCGACCTCCACCACGAAATCGCGCGCCGTCGCATCCGAGCCGAGCAGATCGCGTCGCACGGTCCAGCGATCGTGCACCGCGTCACTCTCAAGACGCATCGCTGCCCGTGCGCTGCCAATCACCCGCCGCATCTGCGCCGTCGCTGATGCGGTTGCATCGAAAGGCGCGGCGCAGGTGATCGGTCGTCGCGCGAGCACAGGCCGGAATCGCACGGGCACCATCACGCGCGGATGATCGTCACATGCGCACGCATCAGCCGTTGGTCGCACAATGCTCGGCGCCGGTACCGCTGGTAGCAACGTCTCCACCACACTCAGTCCGTGATCGACCGGTACGATGTTACCCAACACGGTACTAACGACGATCGACGCATTGCCACCACGGCCGTCGTCGACGGTAGCGGAGACACAGATTGGGAACGGTAGCGCATCAGCGGCGCTCCACTCGATCGTGGTGACATCGACCGCGGCGCTGGTTGGCGGTGTTGCAAAGCGTCCGCCGAGTGGGTCGCTGGTGAGCGTGATGTTGGTGAGACGTACGGCCACGCGATGTGACGGATCGGCATCGGCGGGTGCACCGGTCTCCGGCCCGCGGACCTCTTCGAAGATCAGCACATCGCCAACGCGCAGTGTCTCAATGCGCCCTCGCAACGTGGCGCGAGTTGCTCCAGTGGGCAGACAACAGTTCGCTGCGCCCCATGTATAGAAGAACATCGTGTTGTGCTGCGGAAAAAGACGCGCATCAGCGAGCGATTCGAAGACTTCCGGGTGTTGCGTGGCGACAGCATCGTTTCCGTGCACGTCGTCGAGCACCGGTGCCGCCGCGACGCGCGTGAAGAATCGTGTGGTCGCGCCCGTGATGGCATTGACGCGAGGCAGTGTGATGCCCGTTGGCGGCGCGGTGTTATTGAGCGCAACGTGCACCCATGTGCGAGCATTGCAGCCGTCGTGCATGGGGTAGTCCACGAGCCGAGCGTGTCGACGGACGGAGACGCGCTTTCGTGCGGTGCCGAGGTACGCCTCGGTGGCGATGGCATCCTGTCGATAGGCGAGAAAATCGGCGACGTACGCAATCAGTTCCACCAGCGTAATGCCGAGGTCGGCGGCGTGGCGTTCGGTCCACCCGGGACTCAGGGCGGCAATGCGATCGAGCATCATGCGCCGGAACGTCGCGTAGTCGCGCGAGGCGTAGTCAATGTCGATGCTCGGCGATTCCTCGGGCGGGCACTCGCACGACTCGGGGCAATCGAAGTCGCTCGGACAGTCGGCGCGGAACGAGAAATCAACCGCTGAGAGGATCGGATCAAAGCTCGACGGCGGGTCTTGTGTGTCCGCACTCGCTACGACGGACAGTCGATAGGTGGATCCATCACCGCGCGCGCTGGTGCGTACAATGATTGCGTTCGCGGACCTGGAGAGGATCGTGACACCGATGTTGCGGCTGTCTGGCCGTTCGCCACCGTCAATACGTATCGTGGCCGGTGACAGTGCGGCGAGGTGCGCTGGCGTGAGCGGATTGACGAAGACCACAGTGAGCCGACGCTGCCAGAGCAATCGATCACGCTCGCTCACCGGCATTGCGGCAAAGAGTGCGCCTTCGAGCGGATCGAGGTCAGCCGGTAGCAGGTCGTTCACCTCAAGGAAATCGATCCCATTGAGCGTCGGCGAAGCTTGCAGGGCGGCGCGACGGTGATCGTCGCAGCAGAGGAAGACGGTGCCAGACATGGTCGCGCTCCTATCGCGCCAGCGTGGCAACGCGGGTTTCGCCGGTGCGGCGGAGTGCGTACTGCACTTCCAAGCGCAACGTGGAATCGCTCGTTTCGACACGCACGTCGTGTACTTCGATTACATCGCCCAACCACTGCTGCAGTCCTGCTTGCACGGATAGACGCAACGCCGCGGCCAGTGCGTCGCTGTTGGGCGCAAACACCAGTTGTTGCGCACCGCTGCCAAACGTCGGTCGGTTCACCCGTTCGCCTGGTGCTGTGAACAGCACTTGCTCGATCATGTCGCGGATGTGACGCTCGTCGTCCGCTTCGATCGTGCGCCCGCGTCCATCGTAGCCGTAGGGAAAGCTCAGGTTCATATCAATTTCCCGTTTACAGTGCGGTGACACGTGGTTGCACGACGAGCGCCATAAGTGGCACACCTGTTGGCGCACAGATGGCACTGCCGCTTTGCACGACCACCGGTGTGCCACCGGCAAGCACCCGCGTCGCACCCACCATCCATTGCGCGGTGATGCACGGACCACCGGACACTGGCGGAAACGGACAACCAGCCACGACATACGGCGAGGCAAGGGTCGCGATCGGTTGTCCGCTGACCAGCACACGCGGAAACGGCGCGATCGGTGTGGCCTGACCGCCGTGTGAACAGATCACGGTTGCACCCAAGTGGACGATGGGGCCTGGCATGTTAGGTGCTCCGCGTCATGTGACAACCAAGGCGCCGGCGTTGACCGTGACGGTGGGTCCAGCCATCACGATGGTCGCGCCTTTGCCGTTGGAAATCGTGATGCCCACATCGTTCACCATGATCATCGCGCCGGTAGCCGTCTTCATAAGAATGCCGCCAGCCGGCCCGGGCATATCGGACAACTGGAACGTGACCTGCCCGGCCGTTTGCATGAACACCGATGACAACGGCGGTTGCGTGGCGAGTGCCAGCGCGGGGACGTCGGCTGCGGACCCGTACCAGCAACCGCTCCAGATGGGATAGTCCGGATTGCCTGCTTCGAACTCGACCCACACGCCTGTGCCGATTTGCGGAATGGACCAGAAGCCCATCTGCTTGCCCGTGACGGGAAAGCATGGCAGCGCCCAACTCGAGGGAATGAGCGTTAACACATCGGGTACTTGCACCAGCAATCGCCCCATCATCATCGGGTCGATGTTGCTGATGACCATGCCGCGATACTTGCCGTAGAATCTCGTCTCCGCGCTCACGCAGGCACCACGGGCGTGATCGAGACGAGCGCATTTCTGCTGAGCGAGAATCGCTGCTTGAATTCTCCCTGTTTGAGCGTACTGGTGACGCTCTTCACGTAGTAGAGCCCGTCGAATGCCATGCCGGCTCCACGCACGCCCACCAACTGTCGCGCCTTGAGCAACCGTCCGTAGCGCATCACGTTCAGTGAGCCGCTCCCTTCGACTGCGTCCGCCGTGCCAGCTGCGGCGGCCAAGCCTTTCGCGATCGCGGCAATCGGTGACAACTTGGCAGTGTCCTTCATGAGATCGAAGCGCGTTGGGATGGGAATCGCGACGCCAAGCGGTGGTTGCAGTGGATTGAGGCTTGGGATTGGAATGGGAATCGGTGCCTTCGTCAGCATGTTCTGGATGAACACGATCGGCATCGCCTTCTCGCTGTGCTTGATGTTGAAGGTCAGCGATTCGACGTTGGTGTACGCGTCCATGTCGGTGTTGAGCGCGGGCTGTGGCACGCCTATCTTGATCTCGGGACCCCAGTACGCCGTGTTCATACCTGGCAGCGGACCAGGATCGATGTAGAATGTGTGTCCAACATCGGCGGCGAGCTTGTTGATGTACGCCAGATCGGTGCCCTGGTGCGAAGGGATCCGTTCGACGGGAATGGGGATGTCCTGGAAGATCGATGGAATGACGAGTGGAATGATTCCGTACATCGCGTACTTGGCGCAGATGAGGGCAACGCGCGCTTCAGCGGGCATCGCGGGATACGGAATGCCGTTGAATTCCTGTCGATCCATCAGCGTCGTCAGATCTTCGCCGGTAATTGTCAGCGTTGAATAGCCGCCTTGCGCCGGCGCGATTTCCTGACGCGTGATGACCCCATCGGCCAACACGTTCGGTGTGCCATTGATGGTCGCGATGAGAATCACGCGGATCGCGAACGGGGACGCGTTCGCCGCGATGAGGAACACCGTGTGCAGCGGGGAGTGGTTGGACAACGAAAACACGAGCTGAAAGCCGGATCGCGAACCTGCGCTCGTCGTCACCTCAACGCTTTGCAGCGCCTCCATGACCAGGCGCGGCGCCGGAATGGGCACCGTGGGACCGATGAGCAGCGTGAGTTGGATCTGCTTGATCAGCGACATGACGGTGGCCTACTGCTCATCCGTGATCGCTGGGACATCGGCGGGGAGCGTAATGCGCACAATCGCACCGGCGTTATCGGTCATCGTTTCCGGGGCGATGACGCCATTGGCATCGGCGATGCGCCAAAATTGCTCCGGATCACCGAGGTACAGAGCGGCGATCTGATCGAGACGTTCCCCGTCGCGCACGACATGTTCCCGCAGCAGCGCGAAACGCTCCGGCTGCGGCACAAATCGCCGTCGCACGTAGCTGACCGTGCGTCCGTTGGCCTCTTCACGCGTTGCCACTTCGATGTTGTAGTACCGACTGGTCGGTGCGAATTTGTCGCTCGTCATGGAATCCCCGTGAGGCCAAGTGCCGGGAGCGACGCGCTGGTGCCGGCTTGCGCGAGGCGCTCCTTGTTTTGCTGATAGATCATGAAGAGCGAGCCGCCTTTGCTGCTGAATCCGAGATCGTCAATTGACAGCACGCGCATTGACAGGCTGACCTTTGCGCGGATCGGATTGAGTTGCGGATCAAAGGCTTCTTCCACAATGCTGCAATCGGTAATCCGCACCGGCACCACGCGCTGCTTGCTCCACACAAAGAGCGTGAGTGGGGCGACCAACGGGGCAATCTCGAGCGTTCCCACGGCCTGCAACGCATTGTTGGCGATCAGTTGTCCACTCGACGGATAGAGCAGCGTTTCAAGCGCCGCCAACTGTGGCGCGATGCCTGACTGGACGGCGCTCGGGTTCTGCTCGGGGAACTCTAGTTGATCCGTCGCGTCCACTTCGGCGTCGAGTTTGATCGTTTCGACGGGCGGCCCTTTGAGACGAAACGCCTGCGACCGATTGTGCCCCTCATCGGCCATCGTCTGCGGTTGCAACGTGCGGGTCAGCGTATCCGGGTTGTATTGCATAGCGATCACGCGCTTGACCTGCCCTGACTCCGGGTCGATCAACACGATGCCGCCACGAATGAGTCGCGGAGAGCCGGGAAAGGTCGTCATGCGGCGGTGCCCTGTATGGTGCGTGAGCTACTCACGGTGCACTCCCACCAGTCGCAGCGGGTTCGAGCGATGCACGACGCAACGCGGCATCCGAGTCGATCACGCCCTGTGGCAGCTCACCTTTCGCACCGGCGTTGCCCACATAGACGGCGTACGACGTGGGTTTCGGTGTGGCGTACGCTTCGGCGATCCCGTAGTCACGCAGCGCGACGAGTGCGTCGGCTTCTGTGGCCGCACCAGCCAACGCGGCTGTTGTCTTGTTGCTGATCGCGTGATAGACGGTGCCCTTGAGCATCAGCGCGACGGCGTGGGGTTGCCGCGCGGTATCAGTCGGCACGAGCGCCATGTAGAGCACCGGTTGCATGCCACTCGCGGTGAGCAATCGCATCGCGTACGACGCCAGCACATCGCAATCCGATTTGAGGCGCAGCAACTGCGGTGTTCCGCCTTGCAGCTTGGCTAGCTTGCCACCAAGGTCCGGTTTGATGTCGCCCTCGGCTTGCGACACGTGGTAGAAGAAGATATCGGCAATCTCCCGATAGACTTGGCTTGCGTCGGTACCACCGGCCTTGAGCGCAGCGCCAATGTTCTCGGTGTTGGCGTCAAGCCATGCGCGCAACGCAGGTAGTGTCATGCCCGTGGGCTTGGCGATCGCGATCTTCTGCGCAGCGGCCAGCGAAATCAGATAGTCGACATAGTACTTTTGCTTTTCCGCCACCACCCAGTTCTGATCCTTCTCGCGATCGAGCGAAACGCTATTGCCCGCCTTGTCAGCAAACTCCTTCCGGTCGGCCTGGTCTTCATCCGCGAAGAAGGGCGACCGCAGGATACTGAACAGCAGCGCGCCTTTGCCCATACTCGACATCATGGTGGCGAACGGTGCGCGTATCGGCTTGTAGAAGATGAGGATTTCGCTCATCGACTCGATGAACGCCGTGTCGCTGCTGTATTTGGTAACGATGAGGCCGAGTATGGTCTTGAGCTTGTCGGTCTGCAGTGCCTTGCTGTAGTCGCCTGTCCGATCGCGCAGGAGCACCATCACCGGATGCGCGTCGATGGTAGCGCTGCTTGCATTGAAGAATTGCGTAATGGTCGTTGCCTGCGCGACCGTCATCGCGCTTGGCTGCGTGAGCACGTTGGTGTAGACGTACTGCTGCTGGTCAGCGGCCGTCAGTGCCGCCGCAATTGCCATGGCGCGAGCGAGAAATCCCGCTGTCGCGAGGTCCTGCGCGATCATGCCAGCCCGCACTTCTTTGTTGGTGACCTTGGGACCAGCCTTGAGAATGCGGTCGGCGAGCAATCCCGCCTTCTGAAACTTCGCTTGCCAGATGGCCACATCGGCGGCCACGGTGGGCTTGCTGAGGAGTGCCATCTGCTGATCGTGGGTCAGCTCAAAACCATACTGTTGCAGGGTGAGCGCGTAGTCCTCGTGGTCGGGATTGAGCACGCCGGGCGTCGCTGTGTTTCGTGCGGCCAACTCGTCGTTGATCTCTTCGTCCGCTGACTTGCACTGGAGCGTTGGCCCGTGTCCGCTCTGCACTTGCTGCACAACATGTGTGAGTTCGTGCGCCAGAAGGCGGGCGCCACGCAACGTGTGCGGCGCAAAGTTGCCGTCGCCAAACACGACGTCGCGTCCCACCGTGTAAGCGTGCGCATGAAGTGCACGCGCCGATGCAGCCGCCTGCGCGTTCGCGTATACGCGCACATCGCCAAAATCGTGCCCCAATCGACTCTCCATAAACGTGCGTGTGCCTGGCGGCAGTGGTACGCCGTTCCCGGCACTCGACACCGCATGCGGCGCTGGCGCGTGAATCGCACGTTCGGCAGCGCGCGCTTCGTGCTCACGTGGGTCCGCGGCACTCTGCGTCACCGGAAGGCCGCGTGACGCAGAATCGCGAACCGCAAGATCGGGTAGCGCAAACCCGCGTCCCGGCGCGACGATCGCGGCAAGCCCCTCGCGGGCGGACGTGCGCAGAGCGCTAGCCATGGGACGCACCCCCGCCTGTGTTCGCGATGGCGCTGGCAATGGCCCGACCGACGCCAGTGCCGATTGCGTCGCCAGACGGAACGCCATGGTGGAGTGCACCGCCAACGGACACATCCGGCGCACGCAACGTCGATGTCAAGCCGCCAGACATTGCCGCGTGTCGCAATGCGTGCTGTGCGTCAGTACCCAGTGTCGCCAACTCGCGGGCGACCGCATCCGCGATACGATGACGATCGCCCGGCGCGAAGCCAACAAGCACCAGTTCATCGATGACGAACTCGATCCGCGTCATGCCCACCCCCGCAATTCGCCGTCGGACGGCGCGCGCTCCGTCTTCGCATACTCGGCGTGCGCCGATTCGACGAGATGGCGCATACCCACCGCTTCGTTCCGATCTGCCGCGAGAAAGGCGGCGCCCAGCGCAATGTTGCGGATCTGACCGCCGGCCACATTGAGTTGCGCCAGTCGATCCCAGTCCACATCAGCACTTGGCATGCAGGATGGAAATGCGCCGCGCCAGATTGCCGCGCGATGCTCTGCGTCGGGGAACGGGAAATTGACGACAAAGCGAATGCGTCGCAGGAATGCCGGATCGAGTGCGCTCCGCATGTTGGTCGTCAGAATGGCGAGCCCGCGATACGACTCCATCCGCTGCAACAGGTAGCTGGTCTCGATGTTGGCGTAGCGGTCGTGGCTGTCCTTGACCTCGGAGCGTTTGCCGAACAGCGCATCCGCTTCATCAAACAACAAGATGGCACCACCACCTTCCGCGGTATCAAACAAACGTTTGAGATTCTTCTCCGTCTCGCCGATGTACTTGCTTACCACACTGGCAAGATCGATGCGATAGAGATCGAGTTGCAGCTCGCGCGCCAGCACTTCGGCCGCCATGGTCTTTCCAGTACCCGAGGCGCCCGCAAATAGCGCGGCAATGCCAAGTCCGCGCGCACTCTTGTCGGCGAATCCCCACTCCTCATACACGCGGTGCCGCATGCGCACGTGCGACGCAATCGTGCGCATGACTCGGCGTTGCGGCTCGGGCAGCACGAGATCTTCCCACCGGGCGACGGCCTCAATGCGATGAGCAAGCCCCTCCATGCGCGGACGGGTCGCCGCTCGACAATGGTCCCACAACGTTGCCGCGTCATCGTCCGCTGTCGCATAGTCTGCGACATGCATCGTCGTGGCGATGGTCTCTATCATCGCGCGGTCCAACGCAAACTGTGACGTGACGCGCGTGAGTGCGCCATTGAGCGCCGTCGCGCGCGGGCCGAGCGCCTCCCGCCAGAGCACGAGTCGTTCGCGTGGTGTTGACGGCGCGATGGCGAAGCTTTGCGCCTGCGCACCGAGGGCTCGAATCGCCTCGGCCACGGTGACCACTACGGGCACCGTCAAACATCGCACAAACTGCACGACGCGATACTCCTCGACGTCTGCCGCGACCTCAATGACGACAAGCGCAAGACTCAGTATCGACTCCCGACTCACCAACCGAGCGAGGGCTGCCCGCTCTGTGGCTGGGGCCGGAATATCCGCGGCACGCAGTAGCAGCGTTGGCGAACCGAGCACCGCACCGACGCACTCAGCGACGACAACACGCGTTTCGGCATCCGCACCTATCAGCTGCACCACCACCGCGCGTGGTGACCCGCTGTGCGTTGACGTCGACTGCCCGAGGGCGGACTGTGCGCTGTCCTCGCGACGGACAGCAAGACTGCGCGCGACAGTCGACGCAAATTCACCGTGCGTAGCCAGCACGTGCTCGGACGCCCGAGTGACCTCCGCAATACCGTGCAGCCGCTCGTCCAGGTGCTCAACGCCGGCCAGGAAGTTGAGCACGCGCTCGTCAATGCGAAGCGCTGCCGTGGTCACGCCCGATCCAGAGAGCTCCAACAATCGCCAGGCGCGCAGCGGCGCATCCGGGGACAACGCACTCCAGTGCGCGTGCGGCAGCAGCGCGAGGGCGAGTCCAAATGTTGGCGTTCGACGTGACGGTTCGCCATGTGCGTCGGCCAGCAGCGACGCAAACCGCGCATCAAGCTCCACGCCAGCGCACAACAATACGATGTCGCGCTCGAACGGCGACAAGTCAAACGCGCGAACGAGCATCGCCAACGCGAATGGCTCCGCCCCATGACTGCCGTCGGCGTCCGTTTGCGGCTCACTCGTGCCGTACCGCTCGAGCAGGTGCCGTACGCGATCGACGGCACGCACCAAATCGCGCTGATTCGCGGTCGACCAACTCATCGCGTCACTCACAGGAGTGCCACGCGCGGTGAGACGAACAGTCCGCTGGCGTCCTGCGCCAACACGCTCTCCGCCCCGTCCACCTGCACCCGGACGACGTATGTACCGGCGACTACGCGCGAGAACGGAAATGCGATCGCCGATGTGTCAGGCACACCGAGCGCCAGTCCGTTGCTGGCCGGCGCCCCAAACGTGTACGCGTGGGTGACGGCGCCCGCGACGACGTTGATCTCGTTCAGCACGAGCGTGACACGCTGGTCGCGCCCAACCCGTGGATCACACGTCACGCGGAGACTCCCGGCGCGCAGCAACGTCACGACACCGTTAATCGTTTCTGTCGACGACGCCAGTCCAGTTACATCGGCGGGCGGAATCACCGGACCGTTGGTGATCGTCGGTCGTAACACGAACGCTGCGGCGTTCGACTCGAAGCCACGATGATCAACGGGTGGTTCACCCATGGCCATCCGATGAATGACCTGAATGCCTTTGACTCCGGCGTACAGGCCAGCGGGAAGTGGCGAGGTGAGTGCAATCTCGATACGCTCAGGCGTCATCGCCGCAGACAGTGGCGTGATTTCCGTTCCGTGCAGGTTCACCAGCGTACGCTCACCCACGAGATCGCGACCGCGAATGGCCATCGTTGAACCAACCGCAATCGGTGCGCGATCGCCAAGCGTGCTGACCACATCCTCAATGGCCGGAAAGCGGAACGGCACCACATACAATCGCCGTCGGTCATTTGCCACCGGCAGGGCCGATCGTGTGGAGCGTTTGGATTCAATCAGGACGACCGAGGCCTGATACGCCGCGGTCGGTCGATAGTGCGACTGAATGGCCGTCCACAACTTGGAGACCTCTTCAATCCCCATGTTCGCCGGCGTGATGCGGATCTGCTCCAGTTGGTCTGCGAGCTCCGACGCAACGAGTGCATTGAACGGCGGCGGAAGGACAGAACCGCTCACCGGCGACGCGGGTGCGAGCGTGCGCCGAATCGCGTCACGCGTGAGCACGGGGGTCTCGTGCAACAGCTGCATCGCATACCCCAGCAAAATCTCGGCGTCAAACTCGTTGGCGCCGTACGTCGACACGAGGTAGTGCAGGTCAAGTGCGAGCGGCGGATTGCTCACGCGATCGCCGGTCGATGCGCGGGACGGCAACGCGCTGTTGCGATACCCCGCGTTTGGTGTGACCTGATACATGAACACGTTGATGCGACTCGTTTCCGCTTGCCCCGCGACCAGGAGTCGATCCGGGGGCAGCGCCGATACCGTGACTTCGCCCACGACGCCAGACAACTGGTGATCGATCACGCCGTTGTTCAGCAGATCTTTGATCACGGCCGTGACCGAGGCGATCGCAAGGGCGTTGCTCACGTGTGATCCTTGCCGCCGAGGTACCGATCGAGCGACATGGGACGAGAGTCGCCCGCAGATGTCGACTGTCGCGGCGTTGGACGTGCCGCTGGCAGAATCGCGCGCACTTCGACACGCCCGATGTGCACACGGATAACGTCAGGCTCGCGCACTACGGGTGCGCCGATCTGCGCCAGCGCATCGCCGACGTCAGTTGGCATCTGTGTTCGCGACCGAGGTGCGACAGCGGCGCCGTCGACGCGCGCGTCCATGCTGGGCCGTGGCACAATCGGCGTAGCACTGAGCGTACCACGCACTGGCGACGCGCTGCTCAGCCGCAACTCAGTCGCGACGGGCGCGGGCGATATGGTCGCCGAAGGCGTTGAAGCGAACGCACGGTCTGCCGGCTCAGCACGAGGCCGAACCGTGTCCAACCGCTCGCGCGCATCGGGATCGATCACCTCTGCCGGCGGGCTCGCCGTGACGACGCCCGTATGCCATGCATCCGCGTGCGCGCGCGTCTCGTCGCTCCGCAGCATGCCACGCGATTGCGGGCCATGGCGCGTCGCGTTGTTGACCGACAGATCCGAGGTGGCGTCTCGCGCGGTGACTTCTCGCGCCTCGTCGCCAGGCGCGGCGTCATCAGCGAGTGGCGCAGATGCCGCGACGCGTTCAAACCGCGAGACAGCACGCGGACGAATCGCCGGTGCGTCGGTGTGTCGCGCGCCGAGTCGATCGAGATAGCTGCTCATGCCCGGCTCGCCCTCATTGGAGGAGCAGTGCGAGGTAACGGCGGCGGCGTGTGGCACCCATGGCCAGAATGCTCGCTTCGTGCCACCCGTATGCCCGCGCCAACTGATGCACTTCGAGCGTCAGGCGCGCGGCGTGCGCATCAACTTCGGATAACAGAAATGCCGCTGGATCGAACGGTGATTGCCAGCGGTGGTCGCAGGCGACACAGTGCAGAGCAAACACGACATCGGCTTGTGCATCCAGCGCCGCCATCCGCTCCGCGACGTGGTCGCGGAGCCGGTCGGAGATTGCAACCGGACGCGCGGCGTCATCGGCAACAGCAAGCACCTCGATGCACCGGTCGGCAAGCACGTACGCGGCACCGCGCGCAACGCCCGCATCGGTCCGACACTCCGCAATGTCCGTGCTATCGGGCAGCCGGAACCGCACGGTCACGGCGTCATCCGACAGCACAAAGTCCGACGGGTGGGCCACTCGTGCAGGCACGAGCAGGTCACGCGCATCCATTGACATCTCGAGCCGCGTTCCACACGACGGACACGTAGTCTCGCAGTTGAGCGCCGAACCAAACGCGCCGATGCGCAGCGTCAGCAGCAAACGATCTCGCTCACCGATCGGCAGGCGAGCGAGTTCGTCGAGCGTCACATCAGTGGCGATCTCGAGCACCGCGAGCTCGCGCCACGGGCGATCGAGGGCCGCCGCGCGGTCCCACGTATCCAGCAGTCGCGAATCATCGAAGGCGATGGCGCGGATCACCACGTCTGCCTCAATCCGGCCGTCGCGTTAGGCGGCTGGCTCGTTGAATGTCGGCTCACTCGGCTCACCAACATCGAGGTCGCGTTCCCAGCCTTCGTTCTCGAGCTTCAGGTGCGCGATGGCGACAGCATTCGCATTCGCGTCGAGATCTGGCAGCGCCTGAAATTCCGACACCCAGCAGCGAAACACCTTGTACGCGAGCGCCAGCTGACCCGCTTCATTGTACAGCTCGATGATCACGTCTTTCCGAAAGTCTTTGAGCGACACTTCGGCGCCGAGTCCTGAGCCGTAGTTCCACACTTTGTTGGCCCATTTCTCAAATTCGGTGTCGTGCGTGACGCCGCGTTCGAGCGTAATGGCTTCGAACTCGGTGCGACCTGGTGATTTCCGCGTGGAAGACGGATCACCACCGTCACGATGTTTGACAACTTCGGTGGTGCGTTTGAGACTCGACACCTTGCTGATGCCGGCCACATACCGTCCGTCCCATCGCACGCGGAACTTGAAGTTTTTGTACGGATCAAAGCGTTGAGCGTTGACGCTGAATTGGGCCATCTGCGCGGTCCTCGGGCTCGGGAATCAGTGACGTCAGGCCTGTACCTGACCGGCGAGTTGCTGGATCTTGATCACCACGAACTCGGCGGGTTTGAGCGGCGCGAAGCCCACAAGGATGTTGACCACGCCGCGATTGATGTCGTCTTGCGTGGTGGTTTCCTTGTCGCACTTGACGAGATAGGCGTCCTTCGGCGTGGACCCCTGAAACGCGCCCTGCCGAAAGAGGGTCTGCATGAAGGCACCAATGTTGAGGCGGATCTGCGACCAGAGTGGTTCATCGTTGGGCTCGAACACCACCCACTGTGTGCCACGAAAAAGACTTTCTTCGATGTAGAGCGCGAGCCGTCGCACCGGCACGTACTTCCATTGCGACGCGAGAATATCCGATCCTTCGAGGGTGCGCGCTCCCCACGACACGTGCCCGATGTTTGGGAATGCGCGAATGCAGTTGACGCCCAGCGGATTGAGATCGCCGTTCTCCTTGTCGTTGAGATTGGCGGGCAATCCGTTAATGGAAAGCCCAAGCACACCGCGCACGCCGGCTTCGATACCCGCCGGTGCTTTCCAGATGCCACGCTCTGCATCGGTACGACTCATAATGCCGGCCATCGCACCCGACGGTGCGAAGTCTTGCAGGCCACCTTCCTGTAGCGGATCGGGCACGCGCAATCGTGGGAAGTACAAGGCCGCGTAACTGCGTTCAACCGCACTGAAGCCGCCGATGTCGGTG
>JANMKU010000406.1:0-6143 GCA_031372205.1 Gemmatimonadaceae bacterium
GCCCCGAGGTCGACGTGCTCGGAGGCGTCACGCTGTCGGTGCGCTGCGGTGTGCACGTGGGTATCGTGGAGCGCCGCGATCTTGAGATTCACGTCCTTGGTGGCGGGCACCAGCGGATCACCCCGCAACACGGCGATCGAATCTTCCCACGTGCGGTACTGCGCCTGCCACGACGGCTTGCCGAACTGCAGCCGTTCGCCGCTCTTCAGGTTGAGCCGTGCAGCACTGCCGCCCTGCGACTCAGCATAGACGATACTCGGGTCGGTCGGATCCTGTGCGGTATAGAAGCCGTCACCACCGGCAATCGTGAACCAGTAGCCGAGTGTCGTTCCACCCTGTCGGCGACGACTGGGTCCGCACCACGACCCGTTGTCCTGCGCACCGCCGCAAATGTTGTACGGCACCGCCATGTCGTAGCTCACTTCGTAGAACTGACCGAGCGGCAGGTTCTGCATCTGCGTGAAGTTGCCGCCCTTGTCGAACGTGAAGGCAATGCCGCCATCGTTCGCAATCACCCACCGTTCTGGGTCGTTCGGGTCAATCCAGATGCCGTGCGTGTCCACGTGCACATCGTTCGCCGCATTGCGCGACGTCTTCCCACCGTCGTCGGAGACTTGCACCGCCGTGCTCGAGAAATACACGCGGTTCTCGTTCTTCGGATCGACGCGTACTTGCGAGTAGTAAAACGGCCGCACGTTGATGCTGCTCATCTTGGTCCACGTCACGCCGGCATCAGTGGAACGCCACAATCCGTTGTCCTGCGGCGTGCGGGACGGTGTGTAACCGCCGCCAACTTGCGGCGCCGCCGCTTCGACCATGGCATAAATCATCTTCGGATTGCTGCGCGCAATCGCGAGACCGATGCGCCCCTTCATGCCGGCCGGAAATCCGCCACCCTTCACTTCGGTCCACGTCGTACCACCGTCCGTGGTCTTCCACAACGCCGACCCCGGGCCGCCACTCTTGAGCGAATAGGGCGTACGCAACCGCTCCCAGCTCGCAGCATACAGCGTGTTGGCGTCAGACGGGTCCATGGCCACGTCGATGAAGCCGGCCTTGTCGCTGATGAACTTGATCAGCGTCCACGTGTTGCCGCCGTCGGTGGTTTTGTACAGACCACGTTCCGCGTTGCTGCGCCATGCGGCGCCGAGTGCCGCGACATACACCACATTCGGATTTGTCGGATGCACGACGATGCGCCCGATGTGTTCGGTCTTCTCAAGCCCCTTGAGTGCCCACGTCAGTCCGCCGTCAGCCGACTTGTAAATCCCTCCACCAGCCTCGATGGAATTTCGGGAGTTCGGCTCTCCCGTACCGGCCCACACTTGCTGCGTGTCCGACGGCGCAATCGCCAGCATCCCCATTGAAATCACCCGTTTGTCGTCAAACACCGGGCGCCAGGTGATGCCGTTGTTGGTGGTCTTCCAGATGCCACCGGCGGCGGCCGCCACAAACAGCGTCTTGGAGGGACCCGGAATACCGACCACATCGGACAAACGTCCCATGAAGTTGGCCGGTCCAACGTTGCGCCAGCGAAGCCCAGCGACCGTTGTGGAGTCAAGCGTTTGCGCCGAGGCAGTGCCCGCGAAGAACAGCAGCGCGGCGCCGCCGAGCGACGGAAGGAATCGAAATCGAAGCATGGGAGGGGTGACGGGAGGACCAGAAAGACCAACGACGGAAATTACGGACCGCCGGGAACATCCAGCAAGCCGCGATCGCTTCCTCTGACGCGAGTGCGCGATGACCGAGGTCGGCTCGTTTGCGCAAGCGATGTGACACATTGACTCTGACGCAAGGCGACGCGCGCCCGTTGAGACTTGTTCCTCCTACGCCACCAAACTGACATGATCACGACCGGTTACGCCGCCTTCGATCCCACCGCTCCCCTCGCCCCCTGGACCTTTGATCGCCGCGAGCCCGGTGCGCGCGACGTGCAGATTCAGATTCTGTTTTGCGGCATCTGTCATTCCGATCTGCACACGGTGCGGAACGAATGGGGAAAGATCGCTTTTCCGCAGGTGCCCGGCCACGAAATTGTCGGTCGCGTTGTGGCGACGGGCGCCGAGGTCTCACGGTTTAGCATCGGGCAGATAGTCGGCGTCGGCTGCCTCGTCGACAGCTGTCAGGAGTGTCCGTCGTGCGGTGCTGGACTCGAGCAGTATTGCGAGAAAGGATCGACGGGTACCTACGGCGGCATTGAGAAGCAGACCCGCAAGCCAACGCAGGGCGGGTACTCGCAGGCGATCGTTGTCGATGAGCGTTTTGTTCTCCGAATTCCGGACGGGATGGACCCCGCCGCCGCAGCGCCGCTCCTCTGCGCGGGCATCACCACGTTTTCACCGCTCCGCGAATGGAAGTGCGGTCCTGGCACTCGCGTTGGCGTGGTCGGCCTGGGCGGCTTGGGCCATATGGGCGTCAAACTGGCGCACGCGATGGGTGCACATGTGACGATGTTCACCTCCTCGCACGGGAAAGTGGACGATGCACACCGGCTCGGTGCCGACACTGTGGTGGTATCGAGCGAAAAGGCGGCTATGAGGACGGTGCGGAACTCCCTCGACCTGATCCTGGACACCGTCAGCGCGCCTCACGACCTGGACGCCGAACTTGCGCTATTGCGACGCGACGGAACCCTCGTGCTGCTCGGCGGGTCGCCAACACCGCATCCGGCGACATCCGTGTGGCCCTTTATCACGGGACGACGACGTCTCGCCGGTTCGCTCATTGGCGGTCTGCCGGAGACGCAGGAAATGCTCGATTTCTGCGGCGCGCACGGTATTGTCTCCGATATCGAGCTGATCAAGGCGTCGTACATCAACGAGGCCTACGAGCGGATGCTCCGGAGCGACGTCAAGTACCGATTCGTTATGGACATCGCGACGATCGTTGGGTAGCTGCGGCTTGGGTGCTGCGCTGCCCGCTGCTGAACATGAAGCCGATTATATCACCGTTCAGCGGCTGTTCCTGACATGCTGGCGCGGCCCGACGCGTTCATCGACCCGACCAGCATGGCGCTTCTGTCGCACGGAAGCATGCAGCTGTGAAGAGCGAGACACCAACGGGCACCAAGCGGGTCAACAAGAAAACGGCGCCGAGATGGGCGCCGTCATTTGAAACAGAGGTGAGGCGACCGCGCGCTTAGCTGCGCTGTCGGCGGCGCGCAATGGCACCGATCGCAAGCAAACCGGCCGCCACGAGCGCGAAGCTTTCCGGTTCTGGCACGACTGAGTTTCCGGCAGCGCCAAGCACCAGATTGTTGATCGATGGCCACACGGCAGCACCAGCCGAGTTTGGCGTTACGGTTTGCACTCCAAACGATGTAATCGCCGCAAAGGCAGATATCACGCCAAAGAAGTTGGACAGGGTGGGATTGGTGAGAGTAGTGAAGAAGGTAGCGCCGTTGTCGTAGAATAGCGTAACCTGGCTCGTTGCGACGAAGGCGCCGTTGATGTCACTGGCAAAAAAGTTACCGCCAACGCCACGCACAGTTGGGCTGAATTGATCGAGGATGATAACTGGCGCGGAGATGTTCGTCGCAAGCCAGTGATCGGTCCCTGCTCCTCCGGGGAAGAAGTTTACGGGCGCCGTCGCGCGATAGGTGAAGGCACCCGCGGTGCGGCTGAGCGGCGAGCCGGTTGAAGCGATCGGGAGGTCGTCGTACGTGTCGGTGCCGGTGCTGCCAAGCGCCGCGAGGTACGACGCAAGCGTGGTGTAAGTCGTGAACTGCGCCTGTGCGGTGAAGGGCACAACGCAGCATCCGGCAACGGCAAGCGCACCAGCGAGGGTTCGGATGCGCATTGAGGTCTCCGAAGGGGCTGAAGGCAGGAAGTTCGATTGCGACTTCGTTGGGTGGGCCACGATCCAACACCTCACACGACTACTGGAGATCTGAGCACCAAACGCAAGCCGTCAGTTTTGTGACAACGCCGAGCTCGACTATTGAGCTCGCCTCCTGCGAGACATCGTCGTTCAGCCGAGCCGGACCGCTCGCTTGACAATGTGGCACAGCTGATATATGGTAGCCATATGTCAGGCAACGCCAAAACCACCGTATATCTCGATGACGCCGACTATCGTCGCCTCAAGGCGCTGGCGCGGGTCGACGGGCGTCCGTCTGCCGAACTCGTGCGTGAGGCAGTCGCGCAGTATGTCGCCAAACGCTCCGGCACCGTTCGGCCGTCGAGCATTGGATCGGCGCGCAGTGGCCGTAGCGACATCTCGGAGCGGGTCGACGAGCTGCTCACGGGTTTCGGTACCGTGTGATCGTCGCTGACACCAGCGCGATGCTGGCCCTCATCGATGCCGATGATCGACACCATGGCGCGGTGCTGTTGTTGTACGAGCAGGCACCACAGGACTGGATTCTGCCCTGGGCCATTCTGCCCGAGGTGGACTACATGCTGGCGACGCACGTTAGCGTGGCAGCGCAGCGCGACTTCTTGCGCGACCTCGCTGCGGCGAGTTTTGCGGTGGAGTGGGGTGATGAGACGGACCTCCTCCGGGCCAATGGGCTCTGCACCCAGTATCGCGACTTTCGGCTCGGGCTGGTCGATGCGTGCGTGGCGGCCGTTGCCGAACGCCTGGGAGCGGACGTTGCCACGCTCGACCTGCGGCACTTCGGCGCACTAGCCCTCGATGGCTCCCCGGCGATACTCCCGCGTGACGCTAACGCCGAGCCTCACACGTTCGGTTCAATCCGTCGCAGGCCCACAATCCCGTCAAAGTCGCGATCATAGCTGCAGATCGCATCCAAGCCCTCGGTGAGCACGACGGCGGCATGGAGCGCGTCACGCGCCATCATGCCGTCGCGGGCATCCAATAACTCTCGCGCCCGATCCATCACGTCTGCCGTGATCGGCAATACCGTCGGAAATATCTGACGCGCCAAATCGTACACCTGCCGCCCGTCCGCCCACCGGCCAATCGCACGATAGCGATGCAAAATCTCTTGCAGAAGCTCGGCGTCGATTAGCGCATCCTCGTCGCCGTCAGCAATACGCTGCAGCAGACGCGCGCTCGGTTGCTTGTACCGATGCGGCGCACCCGCCGCATACATCAGGATATTGGCGTCGATCAGAATCACGGGTACTCCAATAACCGCATCACGGCATCAATGCGTCGGCCGACAGCACCGACTCCTGCTTCATCTCGCTCGGCGTTCCCACAGGCAACGACAACGCCGCCAGTGCCGATACCGCGGCCGCCCGGGCCGCTTGATCAACCGCTCCGTATTGCGCCACACAGGCCTCCCGCACCAGCCACCCCAAGCTCACACCGCGACGCGCGGCTAACGAGGTCAGGCGCCGATGCTCTTCATACGTGAAAAGGATGGTTGTCTTTTTTGAAATGCTATCCATATCCACCTCCGTATATGGATAGTGCATACTTTCCATCGTCACGTCAAGGCCCCCGGGTTCGTCTGTCACCAAGCTTCGACGTGACGCTAGCGCACTCGTGTCAGGACCGCGTCATCAGAGCATTCTTCAACACACCTTTCTGTTGCACACCGCTTGCCGCCTGATTCGCCAACGCCCGTGCGCTATAACCGGCGTGCCGTCCTCTTCTGGCCTGACCCCCCATGATACAGCGCGTCCGCACATGGTCCACGTTGACCGCCCTCATCCTTGCCAGCGGTGTGCGTGCCGCCACAGCGCAGGCGCAGGGCACTCGCAAGCCAGCATCACCGAGCGGCTCATCACGCATCGCGAAATCAGCCTCCGCGAAATCGGGCACAGCGCAGACGAGCACCAAAGCGGACGCTCGATGGGCCGACGCCGTGCTCGCAAAGCTCACCCTCCGCCAAAAAGCCGCACAGATGGTCTGGGTGTGGACACTCGGCGACTACACGGCCGATGACGCGCCGGCCTTCACCAGCATTCAACGTCTGGTCCGCGAACAGGAACTCGGTGGCGTCATCGTGTCGGTCGGCGGCCCTCTCGACATCGCGGCGAAAACGAATGCGTTGCAGCGTGCGGCCCGCTTGCCGCTGTTGATTGGCGCCGACCTCGAAACTGGTGCGGCCTTTCGCGCCCGCGGTGGCTGGTTTCTGCCCAATGCGATCGAATTGGGCGGTGCCACGTCATTCCCGTATCAGATGGGCATCGGTGCCACGCGCGATACAGTGCTCGCCTACGAAATGGGTC
>JANMKU010000508.1:0-1691 GCA_031372205.1 Gemmatimonadaceae bacterium
TGAGCGAGGCCCATGTCCTCGACACGCAACTGCGAAGCCGCCAGTGCCCACGTCGTATTCGCATCGCATTCCGCTCGGAACAATACGAGTCCGCCGCCGCTTGCCCGTCATCGTCGACTTGACAACTACAGGCTCATAGAAACCTCAACGCTTGAGCTCTGCTGCAGCGCTCTCAACAAAATGCGCGCGCAGCGCGCTTCCGAAAACGCGCTGTCTGCAGCAGCGCATGTTAGACATCAGCGCGCCGGTGCCAGATGGCGGGATCCCGACTGGTGTGGAACACAGCCATACCCGCGATCACGTCCGGTAGAATCACGAAGAAGACGACATACGGAAAATGGTTGACGAGCGCTTTTCGCACGTCGCCCCGCTCAAGATGAAACTGCAGTGGCGCGCGCTCGACCGCGACGAATGTGTCTTCCACGGCGTTGAGAAACCTGGCGGTCGCACTTGGCGCGTGTTCGTCGTACCAGGCGACGGCGTCGTCGAGATCTGCCTCCGCTTCGGGTTCAAGTACAAAACGCGGCGTCACTCGCCGCGCTTCCGAAGATCCTCCAGCGCATCGCGCCACGGGCGTCCGCGGCTTCCGTCGCGCCTGAGCACCTCGCGGCGCCGATCCAACTCGGTCGCATGCACGGCCGACAGCGGCACGTCCGCCGGACCCACGCTATCCCAGAGTTCTTCAGCGAGCTTGATGCGCTCGGCAGCGCTCAGCCGACTGAAATCGAATGACCTAGGTGCCATACGATGAACCTCGCTGATGTGGCCTGCGCGTTCAAGGTGGTTTGATGTCTAGCGCCAAGCAGCAGCTGCGGCCGCTTTCGACCAAGCACGCGCAGCGCGCCCACCGCGGTGCGGCTGGCTGCTGCATGCAACGTCAGACGTCACGGAGGCGTGCGGCGAGGTCGGCATTGCTCCAGATCCGCACGATGTGATCATCCAGGTAGTTCAGGGTCATCTCGTGGTGCGCGCGATCACCCGAGCCAACGCACTCGCCCGCCAGGATCACCTCGTAGTCCCGTTGATAGGCATCAATCGCCGTCGTCCGAATGCAGGCATGGGTGTTAATCCCCGCGAGGACGAGGGTCGCCGGCGAGTAGGGCGCCAGCACGTCCTCCAATCCGGTCCCAAAGAACGCGCTATACCGCTTCTTTACGATCACGTGATCGCCCGCACGCTGGTCGAGGTCGGGAAGGACCTCGCAGCCATTCGTACCGGCGATCGTGATGGGCGTGTTGTGGCGACGCATATCGAGGAACGCGTCGCTCAGATCGGCGGCGAACTCTTGGCGCACCCAGACGACGGGCAGGCTGGCCCGCCGGAAATCCGCGACCAGCGCGTTGATGGCGGCCACCAGCGAGGCGCGCTGCGCCGCGAGCGCCGGCACCCGTTCGAAGAAGTCCACCTGCATGTCGATGACGATCAGCACGAACGAGGTCTTCATACGGTTCCGTGTGGTGATGTCTAACGAAGCTGTAGAATAAGTCCTGCGACGGACCAATGTGGAAACGGAACTTGCCGCCGTGTGATGGGTGTTGGTGACATCGAACGTGCCGCCAATTCGCCTTGCTGTCGAGAGCCCGCCATGGCCCGCTACAAGTACATCGATACCCACCCGCGGGTGCTGGCGGTGGACCTCGCCCGCCAGCTGATCCCCGGGACGTTCGAGCACGCGTTAAATCATCTGCTTG
>JANMKU010000544.1:0-14797 GCA_031372205.1 Gemmatimonadaceae bacterium
CTTTGCGATGGGCACGCTTTGCGGAACACCGGCCGCGTAGCCCATGCGCGATTCCTTGTTGGGCAGGTCAGTTTCGGGTTTGATCGACGCCGTGGACGACACGCCCGCCACCACGAGTCCGAGCCCGACCTGTGCGTTCGCCATCACCGGCGCGAGCGCACTGGCCAACAGAATGGCGTGACGGAATCCGAGCATAGCTGATTTCTCGTAGTGGGTAGAGTCGAACGGCACGTCACTTCCGCCATGGCGGCGTCGCGAGCCACTCTTCTCCGATGTCACCGATCGGCGCACCCGGCGGAGCTGCCGCCGCAGCGACAATCGCTGCTACGTCGCTCGGATGTTCGAGATACCGTTTGATGTCGGCGACGAGCAGCGCACGATGCGATGCGTCCGCGTCAGACTTTGCCGCTTCGCTTTTGAGACGCGTGGTGAGTTTCTGTAATCGATACGACGCTACCGCGCGCACCTGACCGTTACTCGATCCCACCGCAAGCCACACCACACGACTCACCAGCGCACGTTCAGCGGCGCGACGCACTTCTGCTTCGTACGCATTCGCCGTCGGTGCATCGAACGTGGCCTTCGTAAACCGGTCGATCACTTCTTCAAGTCCCGGCAACGTTGGGTCAACCGCGTGCTGTGCGACAAGACGCGACGCACGATCGAGGCCGAGTGCAAACCCGATGGTGACGTCGGAGGCGATGGCGCCGGGCGCAATGGGATCGAAGCCGTCGCCGGTGGTGCGCGGAAAGAGTTCGCGATGCAGGCCGAATCCAGGTGGACGCGGCGGGATGAGCCCAAGCAACTTTGTCGGCACCACGAGCTCAGACGGCTTGAGTGTCGCCGCCAGTGCGTCGAGTGCTTTGCGCTGATTCACCGCCGATTCCCATTTCATTGGTGTGCGACCATCGCCGCGAATGGCGTAGATGAAATCCTGTCCGCCGAGCATGGATGACGCGGACTCGACGGCATAGCGATGATACATGTAGATGGGCACCAGCGGCTCTTCAATCGTCGCCATTTGCGCGCCGTTGCGGATAGACTGCTCACCCAGCCGGTTGAGCGCTGAACGACGTACCTTCATGAGGCGATTGAGTTCGTCGGCCTGATTCAGTCCGTTCGACCATTGATCGGTGCGCGGATGAATGTCGATGTCCTGATTGGTGAAGTAGCGCAAGTCTTGCGCCCACGCATCGTCAAGAATCTTGGTGAGTGGCGCGAGTTCGTTTGTGCCCTTGGGGAATTCACGATAGCCGTAGTTGATCGTCACCTTGTCCCAGTCACCAATGCGCGCCGCATACGCATGGCTCAGGTCAATCGTACCGTCAGCGTTCAACTGCTCGAGCGGATGCGGATAGTCCATCACCGAAATCCAGCCCTTCTCGCTGTCGTAGTAGTTGTGTCCCAATCCCAGCGTGTGTCCCACTTCATGCGCGGCGAGCTGACGAATGCGCGCCAGTGCGGTCTCATACAGGATCGACGGCTTCTCGTTGCCGGTGGTGTATGGCGACAGCAACCCTTCGAAGATGAGATAGTCCTGTCGGTCGCGCAGCGAGCCGAGTGTGACGGTCGCCTTGATGATTTCACCAGTGCGTGGGTCGGCGACGGTACCGCCGGAACTCCAGCCGCGCGTGGAGCGATGCACCCAGTTGATCATGTTGTAGCGAATGTCCATCGGGTCCGCGCCATCGGGGAGCACATCCACTTTGAAAGCATTGCGAAAACCAGCGGCCTCGAACGCCTGATTCCACCAGCTCGCGCCTTCGAGCAATGCTCTCTTCACATCGTCTGGGGCGCCAGAGTCCACCCAGTATTGAATCGGCTTCACCGCCTCACTCATCGCCGCGCTCGGATCTTTCTTTTCCAGACGATGCCGACGCACGTAGCGCATCATCATCGGATCGCCGATCGGTGTGCTGTAGTCCAGGAAACTCAATCCACCGTAGCCGGCGCGCGGATCGTCAACACGCGGGCGGTAGTTGTTGTCCGGCAACTCTACAAACGATGCATGTTCACGCAACGTGACGGCATCGGCAGACGGCGTCACACTCGCTACCGTGCCTGAAAACAATCCGCCTCGGCCTCCTCCACCACCACGTGCGCCGATTGCTGCAGGCCCCTGCGCTGGCCCGCCTGCGCCTTGCGCCGCCGACACGGGATCACTGACAAACGTGAGCGTCATGTCCACTTCGGTGTTCTTGGGGAAGCCGCGCGTGTTGGGCAGGTAGAACGCACTGCGCGTCGCATCGATGCGCCACGTACCCGGGCGCAACAAACCGCCAGATCCATTAATGTCGCGCAACAAGAATAGTGTCGCGTCAACGAGCACGTGCCCGTTCGATTCCGCAGCAACGGTGAAGCCCCACAGTACCGACTTGGCGAACGACTCTTCTACCGATTTGCGCTCGCGCGGATTCGCGCTGCTGGAGCGAAACGACTGATTCTGTTGCACGAGCAGTACGCGCGGCCCGACGCGCTGGAAGACGACCACGCGCCCCTGTCCACCGGACCCGCGATCGAGGCCGATGTCGTTGGAGCCGAGTCCGGCTGAGAGGCCGGTGGACATGAGGAACTCGCTGTCGAAGCGCGGAATCTCCATGAGCATCGAGCCGCTGCGCTCGTCCCAGTAGAGTGGGAAGTAGCCGTCGATCTTGCGCGTGCCCGCGGTGCGGTCTTCGATCGATGGTGTGGCGCCAGCGCGCGGTGCCGGAGGCTGGCCTGCTGTTTGTGCATGAGCGGGCGACGCGATGCTGGCAAAGGTCGCCGCGACGACAAGAACGAGAGTCCATAGTGAGCGCATGGTGTCCTGTGGCTTCGTGGGTTTTGGCAATCCGCAAATAGTGCGCGCTGCGCCCGGATGTCGATAGGCGGGACCCCCGCCATTTGCTGCGTTTGTGTTTTCTGGCGCCGGTCCAGAAGTTTGTGGGAGTTTGATGTCCACCATGCCCGGGCCGTTGAAACGGTTTTTGCTCACGGCATTCATCAAGAGCGCGGTGGTTGGGTCCAAGCCGTACAAAAGGAATTCGCCAACCGTGCCCGTGTTCAAGATTGTCGACCGCCGGAATTTCGCCGACGAAAAACAACGGTTGATTGCCTTCCTCAATCGCGTCCAGCAACAAGGTGAAAAGAAATTCGACGGGCGCGAATCGATGTCCCTTGCCCGCTCTCCTCGTCGGAGTGCAACGTGATGTTCTACAAGCATCTGGATCACCATCTCACGCACTTTGGCGTGTAGTTACGTGACGTCTCCGGGCAATTGATTCGCGTCGTGCCGGAGAGCACTCACCGTGACATGTGACGGCTAGCGCGGAATCACCGGCAACGTCACATGCGAGGGATGCGCCGCATCGTGCAGCAGGCGTTGGTGTGCGACAACGAATGTGGAGTCGCGCTCATTGTTCCCACCGGTGTTGAGGTTGCGATTGTACTTGGGGAAGAGCGCGGACGACACACTCACACGCAATCGATGCCCCGCCGAAAACACGCGCGAGGTGAACCAGAGGTCGATGTCGTACTGCTCCACCCGCCCAGGCGTGAGCAACGACGGCGCATCATTGCCCCGGCGGAATCGCGCCCGGGCCACGCCGTCCTGCACACGCTCGGCGTGCCCGTCGGGAAACACGTCCAGCAGCATGACGTTCCAGTCCGTATCGCGCGCGTCGGTCGCGGCCCATACCGTGGCGCGCATCACGCCGGTCACCTCGATCGGTGTGGTGAGTGGTTTGGACGTGAACACCAGCGCGTCGTGTCGGCTCACGTTGAGCGCCGTGAAGTCTTCGTTGAGTGATGTTTCCAGTTCGCGCGAATCAATGAGATACGGGGTAGGCGTGGCGGGATTGTACGTGAACGTGTCGGCCGCCGCGCCGAGTGGTGGCACCGTGTCAAGCGTGCCATTGCCGTTGCTGGTCTGGGCGTTGCCTCCGGAGGCGAGATACCACTTGGTGGGCACCGTTCGGGCGAGGGGGAATGTCACTTCCTTGCGCCAGGCATTGTCACCAAACACGAAGATGTCGAACGGCGCTTCCTTGTCGACGCCGTTGGCCTTGCCAAGCAGGTAGTGATCGAACCAGCGCAATTGCAACGGCCGCGTGTCGACGCGCGACTGCGGGCCAAAGTCGCCAGCCACATAGTCCACGCCTTTGTGCGCACCGGGTCCCATCACCACACGAATAAACGGATGTCCGGGGACGCGTTGCAGCGCCAATGTGTAGTCAATCGGACCACGGGAATCGTCATACCAGCCGGAGATCTGCAACACTGGCGCACGCACCTTCGCGATGTTGGTGGTGACCGCGTGTGCACGCCAGTATGCGTCGAGATTCGGATGCGCGATCCATCGATCCCAGAGCGGCACCTGACCACATCCCAGCGTCTGTGGCAGGTCGGACAGCGGCAGATGCATCATCGCCGTTCCGATATCGAGATTGTCGGTGCTCTGAAGCGTGCGTGCGCGCATGAGACATGCCCACGCCACGTTGATCGGCGAGAACACCATGTCTTCGTACGGCACAATGCGCCATGGATCGCCCGTGGCCGCCGATGGTGCGAGCGCTGCTAGATGTGGAGGCGCACTCACGGCCGCGTACCACGCCAGACGGCCTTCATCGGAATGGCCGATCATCCCCACCTTGCCGTTCGCGCTGGGCAACTTGGCCGCCCATTCAACAGCGTCATATCCGTCGCGCACGTCGGTGTCGTAGTCGCCAAAGTCCGCGCCATCGGAGATGTCCCGACCGCGCACGTGCTGCGCGACAAAGATGTAGCCATGTGACGCCCAGTAACGCCCAGCCGGATGCAGGATGCGCGTGTACGGCGTGCGCTGCAGCACGACGCCAAACGGGCCCGGGCCAACGGGTCGGGCGATGTAGCTCACCAACTTGGCGCCATCTCGCGTTGTCATGAACACGGCCGTGTCTTCGGTGACGGCGTATGTGGAGTCGGACAACGCGCCCGGCCACAAAGCGTACGGTTGTTCCACCGCGAATGGCGAGGTGCGACGGACAAACCGCCATCGTCGACCTGCGGGCTTGTCCTTGTCCATGAGCACACCGCTCACCGTGTCTCCGTGCCACGTGGCGACGAGTGACGCCGCACCAGCGCTCAGGAGGGAGAGCGAATCACCACTGGCGCTAACGCGTGTGACCGCCAGCATCGGCGTGCCGGTGCGACGACGGACGGCTCCCGTATATCCGGAGTCTGCACCAGCGAAGTGTGCAAAACCCATTCGGCGCCACCCTTCGAATCCGTCGCCCGCCTGTGCGCCGAGCGCGACATACACGTCCCAGTCACCGGCGAGGGAGCGCGTGGCGGATGAACGAGCGGCGTCGCGGCCGGCGCACGCAGCAGTGCAGACAGTGAGCGCGAGGGCAAGTACGGGCCAGCGCGTGGCGATTGCGAGTGACAAACGAATCATGGCGATGCTCGGGTCGGGGGTACGCAGCAATCTGCCATCGGCGCACGCGTTTCGCGCTCGCACTTCGCGCGTGAGCGTCGCGCACCTGCCGACCTCCCTCGCACGATGCCAAGTTGCAGCGGTGTGGTAAACGCAGGAAGTTCACCTATCTCTTCAAGTATCTCACAGGAGCCCGCGCGATGATCCTTCGAGCCGCCTCGCGTTCCGCCCTGGCCGCCGCGATTACTGTCGCCGCGACTTCCGTCGCCGTTGCGTGCGGCGGATCTGGTCACGACGCTGGTGCCGCCAACGTCGTCGCGTTTCTCGCCCGTGCCGAACGCACGCTCGACTCGCTCGGCACGCGATCGCAGCGCGCCACGTGGGTGCAGGAGAACTTCATCACCGACGACAGCGAGATCATGAATGCGGAGGCGTCACGCGATCTCAACGTGGCGATCCAGCAACTCGCGACTGAGGCCGTGCAGTACGAACGCAGCACGCTCACGCCGGTTGAGAAGCGCAAACTGATGCTGCTCAAGCTGGCGCTCGTCGCGCCGCCGCCAGCCGATCCGGCCAAGGCCACCGAACTGTCCAAGCTCACCGCAGGTCTCGACGCGGACTACGGCAAGGGCACGTGGTGTCGGCCCGCCAAAGCGCCACCGGCCAAGCCCGAGTGCTTTCAGCAACAGGATCTGTCCCGCATTCTCGCGGAGAGCAGAGACCCCACAAAGTTGGCGGAGGCATGGACCGGGTGGCACACGATCTCGGTGCCCATGCGTGGTCGCTACACGCGCTTTGTCGACTTGTCGAATGAAGGGGCGCGTGGACTCGGCTTTGCTGACGTCGGGGCGATGTGGCGCAGTGGGTACGACATGACGCCGGACGCGTTCGCCCTGCAGATGGACAGCACGTGGAACACACTGCGGCCGTTGTACGTCGCGCTGCATGCATATGTGCGCGCAAAGTTGGTGGAGAAGTACGGCGCCACGGTCGTGTCACCCACGGGCCCGATCCCGGCGCATCTGCTGGGCAACCTGTGGGCGCAGGAGTGGGGCACCATCTACGATGTGGTTGCACCCAAAGGCAGCGCGCGTACCGTGGACGTGACGCAGCTCCTCAAGGCCAGGAACGTCGACGAGATTGGGATGGTGCACTTTGGCGAGAACTTCTTCAAGTCGCTCGGCTTCGCTCCGTTGCCAGAGACGTTTTGGAAACGCTCGCTCTTTCTCAAACCCAAAGATCGTGACGTGGTCTGTCACGCGAGCGCGTGGGACATCGATGGCAAGGACGATCTGCGCATCAAGATGTGCATCGAACGCACAGGCGAGATGTTTCAGACCGTGCATCACGAACTCGGTCACAACTTTTATCAACGCGCGTACAACAAGTTGCCACCACTCTTTGTGAATGGCGCGAATGATGGATTCCACGAAGCGATTGGTGACGCCATCGCGTTGTCGATCACGCCAAAATATTTGCAACAGGTGGGGCTACTGGCCACACTGCCACCGGCGTCGGGCGACACGCTGTTGTTGCTGCAGAAGGCGCTCGACAAGATTGCGTTCTTGCCTTTTGGTCTGCTCGTTGATCAGTGGCGCTGGAAAGTATTTTCGGGCGACGTGAAGCCCGCGCAATACAACCAGGCGTGGTGGGATCTCAAGCTCAAGTATCAGGGGGTGGTGCCGCCATCACCGCGCTCGGAGGCCGATTTTGATCCGGGCGCCAAGTACCACGTGGCCAGCAATACGCCGTACGCGCGGTACTTCCTCGCCACCATTCTGCAGTTCCAGTTCTATCGCGCCATGTGTAAAGCGGCAGGACACACGGGGCCGCTCTACACCTGTTCGTTCTACGGTAGCAAGGAAGCGGGTGCCAAATTGGCCAAGATGCTCCAAGCGGGCCAGAGTCGACCGTGGCAAGAGGTGTTGTTCGAGATGACCGGCGAACACTCGCTCGACGCCAGTGCGATCTCGGAGTACTTCCAGCCGCTCACCGTGTGGCTGGAAGTACGTAACCGAGGCAAACCCGCGGGTTGGTAGCCGCTTGAGCGGTGCGTGGCGGTTACTTCGTGCTCGCCAAGCGAATCGTGAGCCATCGCTTCGCATACGCCGCCGGCAACACACGCCGCGATATCGTGCTGCTGCGGACGCCGTTCAACAGCGTCGTCACTTCCACATCGACCGCGGCCATCGTGCGCAGGCCGATGTGCACCGGCATGTCACTCTGCGCATCGTAGCCAGAACCGGCATCCACCCAGCGCGTCGCCAGCAATCTCCGTGTACCTGCCGCATACACGCGCACCTCAGCCCCCGCCTGTGTGGCGTGCCCGCGCGCGTCCACTACGCGCACCTGCAACGAGCGTCGTGCAACGCTCGCCAGCAACACGTTGCGCATCACGGGGTGTGACGCATCAGCGCGTGAGCCAGCCAGGGCGAGATCAAGCGCGCCATCACCATCCACGTCGGCCCACTGCACACCGTGACTCGCGTTCAAGGCAAGCAGGTTCGCCGGAGTCACGTCGACAAACGCCGTTGCCGTTCGCGTGAACAAGTAGTCGCGAAAGCTCTCCGTGGCGGATACGGTGCCGTTCACGTACAGATCGACCAACCCGTCATGATCAATATCGGCCGGCGCACACGTGTCGTAGTGTCCTTCCTTCGCCAGCCCCCACGCCTCGCTGGCATCGCGAAACGAACCGTCGCGCGCGCCCAGAAAGAGGCCGTTGTGCCCGTAGTTGGCCATGATCAGGTCGGCCACGCCATCGTTGTTCACGTCGGCTACACAGGGGCGCACGGTGCCCTGCGTCGCAACACCCGCAGCGCGTCCACCCCACGCCAGTCCGACCGACTCCGCGATATCGCTGAAGCGTCCACCGTCGTTGCGAAAGAATCCGTTCGCGTCGCCATCCTGATTGGCTACGTAGAGATCGAGATCCCCGTCTTGCTCATAGTCAAACCAGACCGCACCCACGCTGCGCCGCTTGTCGGCGAGACCAAGTTCGGCCGCCACGTCAGCAAACGCGCCATTCGTGTTGCGGAACATCATGTTGGCGCGATCACGAAACGCGACGAAGAGATCGAGATCACCGTCGCCGTCCATATCAATAAACGCCGGTTGACGCACAGCCCCGGATTCGACCAGCAATCCGCTGGCCGCGGTGATGTCCGTGAAATGACCACCATCGTTGCGATAAAAGCGCAACACGGGGCCCGCACCCGGCGTAAAGCCCACCAACAAATCCGGGTCACCATCCTCGTCAACATCGCTCCACGCCACTGCCCGCGTGGCGCGCGCATCGGCAACACCGGCCGCGGCAGCAATGTCACGGAATTGACCGCCCGTATTCTCGTACAACCGATTAGGCGTTCCATTGAAGCCGACGAACAGATCGAGATCGCCATCGCCATCGATATCGGCAAAGGCATTCGCCAACGCACCACCGGCGGCGAACAAGGCCGGCTGAATGGCCTCGAACCGCGGGCGCGGCGTTTGTGCGAACAGCTTGGCGAATGAGCACACCACGAGGGCGTTCACCCACACGAGCGACCGCACGAAGAGCCGCGCGCGAAACCGTCGGGAAGAGATTGTCATGCTGGTGATGATACGATCGCGTGCGGGAAAGTGCACGTCGAACGGCGTTCCACATTCGCTCGCGACTGCGCACGGCTGTTCTGTCGCAGCCAACAGACGTAGCTTCTCCACAGCCTTCACCTGCCACCCACCGGAGCGACTGTGTCCAGCCGAACCCCGCGCCTCACCGGCGTATCCCTTGCCATCGCACTGACAATCTCCACGCGCGTCGGTGCGCAATCGCCCTTCGCGTTTGTGCAGTGGCGCTCCATCGGTCCGGTGAATACCGGCGGTCGCATTGACGACATCGCCGTCGCCCGCGTGCGTGGTGAAGCCGATGCCATCTACGTCGCCACCGCCAGCGGTGGCCTGTGGAAGAGCGCCAACAACGGTATCTCGTGGAATCCGGTCTTTGACGGTGTCAACGCCATGATGTCAATCGGCGCCGTAGCCGTCGCGCCAAGTTCTCCCCAAACCGTCTGGCTGGGCACGGGAGAAGCGAACACGCGACAGAGCTCCAGTTGGGGCGACGGCGTGTACAAGAGCAACGACGGTGGCCAGACGTGGACCAACATGGGGCTCAAGGACACACGCTCTGTTGCGCGGATTGTCATCGACCCCACCGATGCGAGCATTGTCTACATCGCCGCCGCAGGACATCTCTGGGGCCCCAACGCCGAACGCGGTGTGTTCAAAACCACCGACGGTGGACGGACATGGGCCAAGGTCCTCTTCGTCGACGAGCACACCGGCGCGACCGATCTCGTCATTGACCCCAACAACCCGCAACTGTTGTACGCGGCCATGTATCAACGCCAGCGTCGCACGTGGGGATTCAACGGCGGCGGCCCGGGCTCCAACATCTACAAGTCCACGGACGGTGGCGCGACGTGGAGCAAACTCACCAACGGTCTCCCCACTGGCAACAAGGGACGCATCGGGCTCTCACTGTATGCGAACGATGCAAAGATCGTGTATGCCACGGTCGAAGCGGCCGCGCCGAACGGCGGCATCTACCGCACACTCGACGCCGGCACCACGTGGACCAAAACCTCGGCACTCAACTCGCGCCCCAACTACTACTCGCAAATCCGCCTCGACCCACGCAACGTCAGCAACCTGTTCACCCTCGGCTCCAATCGCGGCTTCTACATCTCGAGTGATAGCGGCAAAGCGTTCACGGAACTGTTCAGCAATGTGCACGGCGAAGATCACGCCCTCTGGATTGATCCCGACGCGCCGAATCACATGATCATCGGCGGCGACGGTGGCATTTCCATCACCTGGGACCGCGGCAAGAATTGGGATTTCCGTCGCAACATGCCGATCGGGCAGTTCTATGAAGTAGACGTCGACAACAGTGTGCCGTTTCGCATTTGCGGTGGCCTGCAGGACAACGGCGTCTGGTGCATGCCGAGTGCGGTGCGCAACCGGAACGGCATTGCCGATCGTGACGCGTGGAACATTGGCGGTGGTGACGGATTTCACGCCCACTTCGATCCGCTCAACAACGCGATGGTGTTGCAGTCCTCGCAGAACGGCAACGCCGCATGGGTCAATATCGAAACCATGGAGCGCCAGGGCGCGCGTCCTGGTACCGGTGATCGCCCCACACCGCCCACTCCAATTGGTGCTCCAACGCCGACAGGGGCGGCGGCAAATCGCTGGAACTGGGATACGCCGATTGTTGTCTCGCACCACAGTCCCAAAGTGTGGTACATGGCCTCGCAGATGCTCTTCAAGAGTACCGATCGCGGCTCAAGCTGGAGCAAGATCAGCGGCGACCTCACACTCGGCATCAACCGCGATACGCTCAAGATGATGGGGAGTGTCGTGCCGATCGACGCACTTTCACGTCACGATGGACAGTCCAACTACGGATCGATCACATCGGTTGGGGAGTCCTCGGTCGATCCCTTACTCATTTACACGGGCAGCGACGACGGACAGGTGCAGCGCACCAAGGACGGCGGCAAGACGTGGACGAATCTCACGCGCAACATTGCCATGCCAGCGCAGACGTACGTCAGCACGGTGTTGGCGTCCAAGTACAGTGCTGGGCGTGTGTATGTCACCTTTGACGGCCACTACACGGACGACTACGCGCCTTATGTGTTTGTCAGCGAGGACTTCGGCGCCACGTGGAGAACCTTGGTCACCGGATTGCCGGAGACGTCGGTCAATCGTATTCGCGAGCATCCGAAGAACCCACGCCTGCTCGTGCTCGCGCATGAGCGCGGCGCACATTTCTCCAACGACATGGGCGTGACGTGGCATTCACTCGCGACCAACATGCCGACGGTCTCCGTCGACGACGTTGTCTTTCACGAGCGCGACAACGCGCTTGTACTCGGCACACACGGCCGAGGGATTTGGGTGCTTGATGACGTCGGTGCGCTGGAGCGTCTCACCGCCGACGCAATGAATGCGAGTGCGACGCTGCTGCCCATACCAACGGCTCGTTTGATGAGCACGTTCGCCCCGCAGGCCTGGTATGGCCAGGGTGAGTTCTTTGCGCCCAATCCGGAATGGAACGCCGTGATCTCGTATCACCTGCGTGACGGCGCGAGCGCGCGTGCGAGTATCGACGTGTTGGACGCGACGGGAAAGAGCATTCGCACACTCACCGGCCCGACCGCGAAAGGCGTGAACCGCGTGGTATGGGATCTTCGCTATGCGCCGCCTGTTGACTCGGCGAATTTGCCGGCGGCTGGTGGACGTGGCGCGGGTGCCGGCGGTGGTGGGCGCGGGGGTGCGCCGCCATCGGTGGCGGTTGGGTTTCCGGGCGGTGGTGATGGGGGCGGTCGTGGCGGCGCTCCGAACGGTCCGCTCGTCATGCCTGGCACGTACGGCGTTCGCGTGACCGTGCCGGGCACTGCGGCTGTGTTGTCGGGGCGCGTTGTCGTGGAGGCAGATCCGTTGCCCAAGTTCCGCACGAGTGATCGCGTCATGCGTCAGGCGCTGCTGATGCGGGTGTACGATTGGACGAAAGCGCTTGGTCTGGCGCGTGCGGCTGCGCGTGCGCTCACGGCACAGCGCGATTCCATCACCGCAGACATCGGTGCCGGTGCAATCGCAGACTCGCTGCGTGCGCGCATCACGCGCGTGGCGACGGATGTAGACCGCGCGTTCACCGCAGTGAATGGCGCGCGCGGGCCGATTGAAGGGTGGAGCGGCACACCGAGTGTGGATCAGCGCAAGGCACTCGACTACGCGATTGACGATGCGCGCGCGTCGACGACGCTGCTCAATCGGCTCATCGCGACGGACATTCCGTCGGCGTACAAAGCGGTGAACAAAAACTGGGGTCGGGCGGTGACTCGTGTGGTGGTGCCTGGTGGTGTCGCGCCTACTTCTTCCAGGTAAAGACCGACGTCAGCCCATAGTTGAACACAGTACCGACCATCACACCCGCTCCGGCGGCTAACCACCACGCATAGTTCTTCTCGAACAGCGCCGACGCGATGCCCACGTTGGCGAGCGCACCAATACCGCACACGAGATAGAACGTCAGCAGTCCAGTGACCCACCGGAATCCCTTCAGTCGCTTGTCGCGATACGTGAGCAGATCGTTGAGGATGAAATTTGTCGTCATCGCAACGAAGGTGGCGATGCCCTGCGCCATCACGAAGCCCGTACCGGCCAATCGCATGAGCATGGACAGCATCGTGAAATGCACCGCGACACCGGTCCCTCCAACTAATCCGAACAGCACCAGTCGAGGCGGAACAAAGCGCCCAAACATTTTGTCGAGCAGCAAGATCCCGTACTCCCAGAGCACGAGACTGTCGAGCTTACTCTCCCCAACGGCACGCGTACGGAACACATACGGGACTTCAGATATCCGCAGCGCTGTCGCCGACGAGGCAATGAAGTCGAGCAGCACCTTGAAGCCCTCGATCGACATGGAAGGCGACACGCTTTCAAAGAGAGCACGCTTCGTCATGAAGAATCCACTCATCGGATCCTGCAGGTGTTGCCCTTTGAGAATGGCCTGACTGAGTCGCCCCGCCACCTTGCTCATGAAGATCCGTGACGAGGTCCAGTCCCCAAGACTTCCTCCCTCCACATAGCGCGACCCAACCACCACATCGGCACCATTGGACTGCAAGAGGGTGAGCATCTGCGGGAGCACGCGCTCGTCGTGTTGCATGTCGCCATCCATCACCGCGACGTATGGCGCACTCGACGAAAATATCCCTTCAACTACAGCGCTGGACAGTCCTCGGCGACCGACGCGATGCAAGCATCGCACGTCCCCGCGTACGCGCGCAAACTCTTTCACAATGCGCGCCGTCTCGTCCTTTGAGTCATCATCAACGAAGATGACCTCCCAGTGCGTGTCTGGTATGGCTTTGTCGAGCGCATCAATGAGTAGCCCGATATTCCCCGACTCATTGAAGGTGGGCACGATAATCGACAATTCCGGCCCGCCGGACATCGATCGTTCGGCGGCATGTGCAATCGCATACATACGGGTTCACGCTTAAGGATGAGCTGGGACGGAAACAGGCGCCTGTTTCCCTGACTGCGGACGAGGCAGATAGCCGCGCGCAACAATCATGCCATTGACACGCACGCGTCCGCATACTTCGCCGAACCACGCACGCAGGATCGGTTTTTCCTCTCGATGTGTTGCCGTCACGACGGTGGTGCTGGCCCAGGGGTTGGGTGTCGTTGACATTGAACATAATGTGCCGGTGTCGCCGGAAACGCCGTTCAACATTGCGTCGGTGTCCAAACCCATTTCGGCCGTGGTCGCGGTGCGGTTGGTAGAGGACGGTCTGCGGTTGTCGATGTCGGCGAATGGTGCGCGCGGCACACGCTTCTGGCATCACGCGGACTCTGCTCACGTCGTCTTTTTCGTCTGCTTTTTTGGCTTTGACTTGCCAACACTGTTGAAAGTGATCGCCTGTCGAACGAGCGCCTTGAAGGCGGTGTCGTCTACCACGTCTCCTTCGTGGATGTCGATCGCACGGCGCACAATCCCGTCGAGACTTGAGTTGAAGAGGCCGGCTGGATCGTTGAGCGACGCACCTTTGGCGAAGGTCAGTTTGACGACACTTTTGTAGGATTCGCCGGTGCAGATGATGCCGTCGTGCGACCACACCGGCGTGCCCATCCACTTCCACTCCTCGACGACGTCTGGATCGGCGTCCGTGATGAGCTGACGCATTCGGCTGAGGGTTCTCCCACGCCAGTCACCGAGCTCCGTGATGCGCTTCGAGATGAGCTCCGATGCCGCGTGACCCTGGATCGCGTCCGACTTTTTCATGTGCTCTTGAGCCTTGCAAATCGTAGGGGGCGACTGACGAGCAGGCGCGGACTGTGGCAATTGTAATGATTCATCCCACGCGCACACCATAGCGGTTGGGGTGTTATGCCGTTGGTGTTCGCACGTTGCGCCACTTGGCGATGTATGGCCGCGCGAACAGGTAGAGACCCGTGAACAGGAGCACCGCGAGTGGGGGAAGCGGCGAGTATGTCACCCACGCGGGAGGCACTCCTTGTGCCATGGCCACGAAGTTGGCGGTCACCGTGACGGTGAAGACGATGCATACTCCGCGGTGGATCGTCCGAATCCATGTGTTCCAGTTCACGCGTATCTCTGCTGAAGACTGATGAATCTGGCAAGACGGGTGGCCGTGGTCGTCACGGTGCTCTGCCCGAGTCAGGTTGTGGGTATGCGTCGCTCTCGTCATGACCGAACTGCTTGGCGTATTCTGCGTGCAGACGGCGCCAACCATCGAACTTCATGGCGTCGCCCCCGACAATGCGGCCCATTGGCTGTCCGGCAAGAAAACAGTCCAGCACGTCGAAGCAGATGTGCCAACC
>JANMKU010000023.1:0-12742 GCA_031372205.1 Gemmatimonadaceae bacterium
GTGATCTGGTCGTCGCCGTGCGTGTCTGGTGGGGCAGCCGCCGTTGGAATCGCGATGGCCGGTGGCGACGCTCCAGGCATTGCCATGGGCGTGCCAGGCGGAGGAGACGCGCCGGGCATTGCCGGTGGGGCGACGACCCGCTTCACGGCGACGGGCTTCTCGAACCCTTCATGCATCGCCTCAACGCCCGCCAGCGTGATGAACACGGACCGGTCGATCGGCGTAAACGTGCGTTTGAGCACACCAACCACCGTGAACGGATGCGACGTGTGCGTTGAGGTGCCAATGTCTCGCATGCCGTGCGTCACCAGCACGGGCGACCCAATCGCGTACCTCAGCTTCTCGGCCACCTCGCTGCCCACCACCACATCACGGTCCGTCGCACCGGCGTGCCCCGAGGCAAACGTCACCCGTCCGTCCGCCCGGTAACGATACCGCTCGTAGAATTCAGCGGTCGTCCCAACTACACGAAACCCACGATGACTGTCGCCCAGCGTGTACGGCACGGCCCACTTCACCGCAGGATGTTTTTGCCATCGCTCGAACGTCGACATCTTCACGCCACCACTCGGCGATCCAATCCCAAAGACCGAACTGAGCAAGACCTGCAACGAGCCGCCGCGTGCACCGACAATCAGGTCCGTGCCTTTGATCGTGCCAGCGAAACTTTCGCGCACACCAGCGCGCACGTGTTCAATCCCAACCAACAGTGTCACACTCAGCGCGATTGATGCCACAGTGAGCGACGTTGTGAGCAAGCGGCTTCGCAACGAGCGCAGCGCCAGTCGCGGAATCAGCATCGCGGCACCCACCGGCTCACGACGCGCGACTCCGCGGCGTTGCCGCGCGATTGAGCTCGGTCAACTCCACGGTGCGCGAGAACAAGGGCATCAGGGTGTGATCGTGGCTGACAAAAATGAGCGTCGCTTCTGCCTTCTTGCACGAGGCGAAGAGCAGCGACAGAAATTGCTCGCGGCGATCGGTATCGAGTGCTGATGTTGGTTCGTCGGCGATCACGATTTCCGGATGTCCAATCAGCGCGCGTGCGGCAGCAACGCGCTGCTGCTGTCCAACACTCAGCTCGGCGATTGGCGCATCGAGCAATTCGCCAATATCAAGCTGTGATGCCATGCCGGCCACCGCATCATCAAGCGACGTCGCACCGAGCCGAGCGCGCCGACCAGCGTCGAGCCGGATGGGGAGCAGGATGTTGTCGCGGACGGACAAATACGGGATGAGGTTGAACATCTGGAACACGTAGCCCAGATGTCGCGCCCGGAACGCGTCACGAGCACCGCTGGAAATCGCAGCGAAGTCGGTGCCGAGCACCTTCACACTGCCGCTGGTCGGCACGAGCACACCCGCGAGCAGCCCGAGCAGCGTCGTCTTGCCGCTTCCACTCGGTCCATGCAAGAACACTGACTCACCGCGCGCGATCGACAGGTGATCGATGGCGAGCACATCGCGGCCGACACGGTACGAAAAACGAAGCTGCTGCAACTCCACGGCCGGCACGCCGACCGTTCCGTTCGTCATTTCGCAGAGTACGGTTCGACCTTGAGGCCTTCGAGCTGGTAGCCGACCGTCCCGTACGGACTTTCGACCGACGCAATCTTCAGACGGCCGGACAGCCACACCGCGTCGAACAAATTGAGTTTGATGGCCTTTTTTCCCGTCATGCCGACCATCACGATCTGGTTGGGCGGCGGCGGAGGCGTGTGGACGCATGCGCCATAGTACGGCACGAGCAAAAACTCGGCCCCTTCGTCCTGGAAATCGTCGAGCGGCACCACGAAGCCGGGAATACGTACCAACTTGCCGTCCAGCTTTTTCAGCGTGTCTGTCGCCTTGCCGTTGGAATAGTCGAGGCCGGCCAACACGCGCCAATCAATGTTGACGGCTTCTTCGGCCAGTGGCGTTGCCGTCACAGCAGCTCGACGAGTCGCATGTGGCGCTCGCGGTGGCGTTGCGGCGGTGGTCATGGCCACCATCGCGACCAGACTGGCGAGGACAGCGAAGGACGACGGACGACGAGGCATGGGGCACGGGGTAGACGGAACGAGCCAAAACGGAGCTGTCTAATGTTACGCAATGGCGGGCCAAACGCTGGTACTGTGGGCAGGATTTCGGTACGGTGCGCACCGCGTCCCTTCGTATATTCACAGCGACGACACGATCGTTCCATTGTTCCGTCACGCCGTCGTTCCTCGCTTCCAATGTTGCACTCCCAGACGGTGCGTCTGCTGGTGCTGAATACTTCGTCCCTGCCCAGTGATATGAGCCGCGCCGAGATCACGACTCCTGAAGAGCTCCCTGAGGATGGGCTGCCCGAGCTTTCGCTCCGGCCGCAGCGCCTTGCGGAGTTTATCGGCCAGAGCAAGGTGAAGGAGAGTCTGTCCATCGCGATTGAGGCGGCGCGTTCGCGGCGCGAGGCGCTCGACCATACCCTGTTCTTTGGTCCACCTGGGCTCGGCAAGACCACTCTGGCTGATTTGATGGCGCGCGAATTGGGCGTCAACCTCACCACCACGTCGGGACCAGCGCTCGAAAAGCCGGGTGACTTGGTTGGACCGCTCACCAACTTGCGGGCCGGTGACGTCCTCTTCATCGACGAAATTCATCGCCTTCGGCCAATCATCGAGGAATTTTTGTATCCGGCCATGGAGGACTATCGCATCGACATCCGCCTGAGCGAAGGTCCCAAGGCGCAAACGGTCACGATGAACATCGAGCGCTTCACGCTCGTCGGCGCCACCACTCGGCTCGGCATGCTCACGGCGCCGCTGCGCGCACGGTTCGGGATCGTGCATCAACTCGGCTACTATCCAGAGCGGGAGCTGGAAGTGATTGTGCGTCGCACCGCCGAGGTGCTCAAGGTGGAGATGGACGCCGAGGGCGGGCACGAGATTGCCAAACGGTCGCGCGGCACACCGCGCGTAGCGAATCGCTTGTTGCGAAGGGTACGTGACTATGCGCAGGTGCGTGGCGATGGTCGCATCACCCTCGATGTTGCACAGGCGGCGCTGTCGTTGCTCGACGTTGATCACTTCGGGCTCGATGATATGGATAGCCGCATCCTGAAAACGATCATCGAAAAGTTTGACGGCGGGCCTGTAGGCGTGAGCACGATCGCCGCCGCCATTGGAGAAGATGCGGGCACAATCGAAGAAGTGTATGAACCGTTTCTGGTGCAGAACGGATTTCTGCAACGGACGTCACGCGGACGTATGGCCACATCGCACGCTTACCGACACCTCGGCTACGAGCCACCAGCACGTGGCGCCGAACAACCTAGATTGTTCTAGACAATGAGCGGATCAATGCGCGCGGTCATCGCTGGCTATTGGGCACGGGCACAGGTGAAGGTCGCCACCCTGCTCCTGCTGGCTATGGCGGGCGTCGTGTTGCCATCGCGCACCATACGCGCGCAAGCCCAGGGCGCGGAGATGCAGCGCCCCACGCGCAACACCGACGCGGGCAATATTGTGGCGCTGGCCGACTCGATCGCGGCCGCTGGCGACACAACACGCGCGTACGCCTTGCTCGATTCGGCGCTACGCAAAGACCCAAAGAACGCCGCCGGATGGTTGCAGTTCGGATTGTTGAACTGGAACATGGCCAAATCCAAGCGCAGCCCGCAGTTCATCAGCGACAAGCGCACCATTCGTCTGTTGCAGGGCGCCGACACGGCGCTCCGCCTGGCAACACAATTTGCCCCCGACAGCGCCCGCTACTGGCTGGTGCTCAGCAAGTTCAACCTCACGTCGGGCGTGTCCACCATGCGCTTCGCCGCCACCGGTGAAGTCGGTAGCGCGTTTGAGGCCGCGAGTCGTACGGGAGACAGTCTCTTGCTGGCGGTTGCGGCAGACGAAGTGGGCATGGCCACGTGGCGCCGCTACGAAGCCATCGCCTACCGGGCGCTGACGACGGACAACCAACGCATTCAGCTCACCAGCTTCAACAACTGGTCGCGCGACAAAGCCCGCGATTACGTCGAAAGTTTCGCCAAACGCATTGAGCCGCCCACTGGAAATACGGACTTCGTCAGCGCGCTGGAGAAGTTTCGCATCGCCCTCCAGGCGGACCCCACCAACTTGCGCATCAGTCGCCACGTCTACATGGCTCTCGGCGAACGGGGACGATGGGAGGAAATGCGAGAACTCGGCGCGCAGCGCGGGCGTCGCTACCCTCTGGACTATCAGTCGTGGCTGGCGCGCGGTTTGGCGTCACACCGGCTGAACGATGAAGTGGGCGCGACCATTGCCTTTGACAGCGCCCTCGCACTCATGGATGACAGGGACCGTGACCGCATGACGCGATTCACACGCGTGCTGCGACCGCGGCCAGGCAAGAACGCGGACGGCCAAATCGGTGACACGATCGGTTTCGCCAAACTTCCACTCGCCCAGCAACGCGGGCTCGAAGCGATGTACTGGATGTTGTCCGATCCGTTATCTCTGACGCGAGAGAACGAACATCGGCTCGAGTTTCTGTCGCGCGTCACCTACGCCGATTTCCGCTGGACCAACGAAGACGTCGAACTGCTCGGCGCCGATTCCGACCGCGGCGACATTCACGTACGATACGGTCCGGCCGACCTCGAGATGACGATTCCGGGCACCACATCTGGCACTGAGGGCGGAACGGCACTGGTCTGGATGTACAACAACGGGCTCGTCTTCTTCTTCGACTTGCCACCGGGGTTCGGCACAGCCCGTTTTGCCTTCAGCGACCGGGACAACGTCGAGCAAATGAAGAGCGCGCTGCCAGTAACGTGGGACAACATCGCGGCTACCAAACTGCTCGATACCATTCCGCTGCGTATTGCGCGCTTCCGGAGCGGCGTTGACTCGACGGACCTCGTGATCGCGGCGCGCGTACCGCTCGACTCACTTGTGCGCGGACTCGATTTCGTCCGCGCCCCGGTCGACATGGATATCCGCGTGTTCGATCAGTTTGTGCGCGTACGCGGCGTCGAATCCGAGCAGATGAGCATTCGCCCGGACTCCGCGCGTGCGCCACTGTCCAAGTCATGGACCCGACGCATCGGTCCCGGCATCAATGTCGTACGGGTCGAAGCACAGCAAGCGGACAGTCGTCGATCGGCGCGCGCCGTCACCCGACTCAACCCTGTCGTTGGCGCCGGGTTCGGGATGAGCGATGTGCTGCTCGGCACGACACCAGTGCCGCGTGATGCGAGTATCGCGCCGAAACGTTGGCGTGACGTGGCCATGGAGCCCAGTGTCGGTACCTACGCCGCGGGTTCCCCCATTGGCTTGGTGTGGGAGATGTACGACCTCGCGGCGCGCGACGGGCAAAGCAAGTATCGCTTGGCCATAGTCGTAGAACGTACAGGCAAAGGTGGTGTTGGGTTCGCGGCCGCCAAGTTGCTCGACGGACTCGGTCGCGCCATTGGCCGCACCAAGAATGAACGTGACCGGTTGACCATCTCGTTCGATCGCGCGGTCGCATCGGCAGCCACACTGGTGGAGTTCCTGAAGCTGGACCTCTCCAATTCACCCGCTGGGGAATACCGGCTGCGCGTCGAGGTTACCGACCTGGCGAATCAACTCAAGACGTCGCGCCAAACGGAGTTCCGTATTCGCTGAACCGTTGCATTGGGAGAGACGATGCAGGCTTTCGATTTTCGTTGCGTGCTAGGGCGGGCCGCGTGGGTTGCTGCGCTCGCCACCGCCGGAGTCGCTGCGCCACTGTCTGCACAGGCAACGCGGACCGCGGTACCTGCGGCCGCGGCCAGCACTCGCGTGATGCGCACCGTGGACAATCTCATCGCCCGCGCAGATACAGCGGCCGCCATTGCGCTGCTCGATTCAGCGGTCATGGCCGATCCGCGCAACGGTGCACTGTGGCACACGCTCGGGGTACTCAACTGGGGAGGGCGCGCTCAATCGGTGCGGGCGCTGGACGACGAACTGGTCCTCGCACGTCGTGTCCGCGCCGACACCGCGTTGCGACTGGCCACACAACTGGCGCCGGATAGCGGCCAATATTGGCTCGACTTTGGTCGGTTTGTGCGCTTTACGGACAACAGCGCTCGACGTGGCACAATCCGTGACATGTTCTCGGCGCCGACCCTGCTGGCGCAGCGCACCGGGCGCGCGAAACTTGCGTCGGCGCTACTCGACGAACAGGGATTGGTTGCGTTTCGCAACTACGATCTTGTCGCCAATCGGACGGTCGTCAGCAATCCGAACGACGCGCGTGATGTTCTCATGCCACAGTCCGTAGATAAGCCGTTTTTGTACGGTCCGCTGGTCGATCCGCAAGCGTTGGCCAAGGTGCAGGAGACGTTTGCGCAAACGCCGCGGCACAAGTTGGCGCAGTGGTATGAAAGGAATGCCGTGCTGGTCACGCCGCCGTCCGGTGCCGCCGACCTCGAAGTGGCCCTCCGCGCATTCAGTACTGCGGTGGATCTCGACCCCACCAGCGGCTCCGCACGCGAACATCTGTTCATGGTGCTCGCCGAATCACGCGATTGGCCCGCGTTGCTCGTGGCCACGGAACGAACAATCCGCCGAGATTCCGGAGATGCACAAGCGTGGCTCGCGCGCGGCCTGGCTACACAACGCGTGGAGCGCTACAAGGATGCCGCCGTGTCCTTCGACAATGCGCTCCGGCAGATGGACGACAGTGCGCAGTTGAGATTCACCAACCTGTCGCGCTTGCTGACGCCAAATAAGTACGCGAACGATCGTCGCTTCCCCGACTCCATTTCGTTCGCGCGTATGGACGCGATGCAGCGACGTCGGTGGGAGACGCTGTACTGGAACCTTGCTGACCCGCGTGCCCGCACGACCTACAATGAAGCGCGCCTGGAGTATCTCGCCCGCGTCACGTTCGCCGACTTGCGCTACGGCTACGAGGAACTCCGGATACAGGGCTCCGAATCCGCGCGAGGCATGATTCACATCCGATTTGGCGCACCGGATCACGCGTACGGACCAGGCGACGCCGTGTGGACGTATCGCAACGGTCGAATCTTTTTCTTCCGTCGGGCGATGACGTACGGTAATGCGCGACTCTCGCCCGCTGAGGAACGCGTTGTGCAAGACTCCATTCTCGTTCTGGAACCGTCCGGCTGGGAGAACATGCCGCTCGCCCGGAAGACCTGGCCGATGCGCATGCGCGTGGCGCGCTTTCGCGCGACTGCAGACTCCATGGACGCCGTCATCACCGCTGCTGTGCCAGTGCGTTCGTTTCTTGGTGACGCGGAGCTGAGCGGCCGCTTTCCGATCGACGTCCAGCTTGATGTGCACGACTCGGCGTCACGCATCGTTGGCCGCGAACTGCGCAAGGTCACTGTCGCGTCGGATTCGTTGCCCGTGGGCATCAATGGCACGTGGGTGCGTCGACTGGGCCCTGGGCTCAATATTGTTCGGATCGACGCCGAGCAGGACGATGTGGGCCGAGCGGCATCGGCGACGAGCGATGCGTTGGTGGAGAAGGGCAACGGGTTCGGCATGAGTGACATTCTCTTTGGCACCAACCCGCAACGGCTCGGGGACAAAGACCCGTCTCGATGGCGCGACGTCAGTATTGCACCAACTATTGGGCTGTTTGTGTGGAATCAGCCGCTCGGGCTCGTGTGGGAGAATTACGAACTCGCCGCGCTCGACGGCAACGTGAACTACCGCACCACGATCTCCCTGCGTCGCACGTTTGAGAGCTCGGTGAAGGGCTTCGCCGCCCGCATCAAGGCAAATCTGCGCAACGTGTTGGAGATGGACGCCAGCGGCACCGGCAGCGTGACGGTGAGCTACGACCAGCTGCGACAGTCGGCGGCCGTTGTGACTGATTTCCTGTCCATTAACCTGAGCGGCGCGGTGCCCGGTCCGTATCGCCTTGATGTCGAGATCTTTGACAAAGTGTCAGGACGCAGCACAAAGCGAACCACGGAATTCGTGCTCACGCCGAACTGATTGCGCTACTGCCCTGCGACGAGGCAATTGAGCCGCAGGGCCTGATACCACATCGCCAACGTGTCAATCGCCAATAACGAAGTTCGTCGGATGAGGTTTCTCAGTACCATAAGACACCGATCCGGGCGGGGCGCCAGCGCCAAGACGTGTCGACAGAGCGTAGCCGGCAAACGTGAGGAAGCAGGCAAAGATGACGAGGAACGTGCGGTTGATGGTCTTCATCGCGTGCGCATCGTGCTGGTCATCACAGAGTTCGTTCCACATAGGCTATTGAGGTCGGCCCGGAGGCCTGTGAAGGTCGAGGTTGAGACATGAAATGAGGTTGGGCGACGTAGAGTAAGCGCGTGCCCGCGTGACTTGAAGTGCTGTGCGTGGCGATGAGCGTCACGCTGACGGCACAGTATCCGTATCTTGGCGCGTGACTGGGTTTGGAGGAGAATGAACGGCAATGGGTTGGTTCACGCGGAGGCGCGGAGACGCGGAGGGAACCAGGCCGTTGACGACGCGGTGGAGACCCTGCTTGAGCAGCGGCGAGCCGAAGTTGATGAGCAAGCCGACTGGGAGGCGCATCAGACGCAGGTACGTGAGGAGTTGCTTGGGGTGGACGTGTGCGAGTTTCTCGAGGGACTTCACTTCGACGACCACAGTTCCCTCGACCAGCAGGTCAACACGAAAGCCTTTCTCGAACACCATCCCGTCGTATTCGAACCGAATGTCCAACTGCCGCTGCACTCCCAGCCCTCGCCGCTCCAGTGCCCGCGCGAGCACAGTTTCATAAACCACCTCCATCAGTCCAGGACCCAGCCATTTGTGAATCTTGAGCGATTCCTGAATGATCGTTTCCGTCACATCATCAAGGTTGTTCATGTCCACCTTTACTCCACCTCCTAGTCTCGAGATTCTCACTGAGGCTTCGCAGCATTGCTCCAGCCGTTCAGTTCTCCGCGCCTCCGCGTCTCCGCGTGACCCTGCAGTTTCCATCCGTCCGTCATCGCACCGTCATCACCTCATATCACCCAGCGCACTACCCAACCGCGATCTCCTGTCACTGGTTGCATTCGCGCCCGTCATCGGTTGTCTTTCGCGACTCCATGCACACCGATTCGCACGCCACCGCGGACATGTCCGTCCAGCCCACGGGCAGCCGTACGTCTGACTACGACTACGCGCTCCCCGACCACCTCATCGCACAGCAGCCCGTCGAGCCGCGCGATGCCAGTCGGTTGCTCGTCCTTGACCGCGCGACAGGCGCACTAACGCACCGAACGTTCCGCGATCTGGCCGATCTGATTCCGTCAACCGATGCGTTGGTCCTCAACACGACACGCGTATTTCGCGCACGATTGCTTGGTCATCGTGACAGCGGCGGGCAGGCGGAGATATTGCTCCTGCGCCCAATCGACGACACGCACTTCGAAGCGATGGTCCATCCGGGCGGCAAACTGCGCCCCGGCCGCGTGGTCACGATCGCGCCGGATTTCCGCGTCGAGATCGTGGAAACCACCGAACGCCGAACGCGCATCGTGCGATTGCATGCAGACGGTGACGCACGCGCCGCCATCGAACGCTACGGACACGTGCCCTTGCCACCGTACATCGCACGCGCTGACGAAACGAACGACACCACGCGCTACCAGACGGTCTACGCCAACCAGTTGGGCTCTGTCGCCGCACCAACAGCCGGCTTGCACTTCACCGCCAATATGCTGGCCCGCCTTGAAGCGCGCGGCGTGCAGCGCATCAACGTCCTACTCCACGTCGGCGCAGGCACCTTTCGACCCGTCCAGTCCGACGACCCTGCAGCGCACGTCATGCATGAGGAATGGTGTGACGTGTCCGCCGACCAAGCGGCCGCGCTCAACGCCGTTCGGGATCGCGGCGGTAAACTCTGGGCGGTTGGCACCACCAGCGTGCGCACGTTGGAGACTGCAGCCGACGTGAGCGGTCGCATCCAGCCCACGCAAGGCGAAACACGCATCTTCGTGCGACCACCGTACGCGTTTCGCGGGGTCGATCACCTCATCACGAACTTTCATGTGCCGCGCTCTACACTGATCATGCTCGTCGCGGCCTTCGCAGGATACGAGCAGACGATGCACGCGTACGCGACCGCGGTGCGTGACGGCTACCGCTTCTACTCGTACGGTGACTCGATGTGCATTCTATGATCGCTCGGAAGTGGGAGGCACAGGAAAAGAATTCACGCGGAGGCGCGGAGACGCGGAGAAAGCGAGTTATCAATCTACCCCAAAATGCTTCGGGGTGCCTCCGGCTGGCCCCCTCGCTGTTCCTCCGCGCCTCCGCGCCTCCGCGTGAACCCTTCTCGGCGCCTAAGCGTGAACCCGTGCTGCACGCCTCCGCGTGAACCACCCCTTCTCGTTCGAGCTCGCGGCCACCGACGGACACGCACGCGCCGGCCACTTCTCCACGCCGCACGGTGTCGTCGATACCCCGCAGTTCATGCCCGTCGGCACGCTGGCCTCCGTTAAAGCGCTCGACCCTGACGACCTGCATCGCCTCGGCGCGACCATGATTCTCGCCAACGCCTATCATCTCCACCTGCGCCCCAGCGACGACACCGTGCGCGCACTCGGCGGTCTGCATCGCTTCATGGCGTGGGACAAACCCATCCTCACCGACTCGGGCGGATTTCAGGTCTTCTCGCTCGAAGGATTGCGCACCATTGAAGAAGACGGCGTCGAGTTCCGCAGTCACCTCGACGGTTCGTTGCATCAGTTCACCCCCGAATCCGTCATGCGCATCGAACGGAACCTCGGGGCCGACGTCATCATGCAGTTCGATCATGTCGTCCCGGGACAGTCCGCCGAACCGCTTGCCCGTGAAGCCATGGAACGCAGCGTGCGATGGCTCGAACGTTGCCGCATTGCATTCGATCGTCTCCGCGACGACGACCCCGACGCACCATCACCACACCAAGCCCTGTTCCCGATCGTGCAGGGCGGCATCCACGCGGCGCTGCGCCGCGAATCAGCCTCCGCCATTCGCGAGAGCGCCGACTGGACCGGGTTCGGCATCGGTGGACTCTCGGTGGGCGAAGCCAAGTCCGACATGTACGCCATGCTCGATGTGGTCAACGAGGCACTGCCAACGGACCGCCCGCGCTACCTCATGGGCGTCGGGTTTCCAGAAGATCTGGTGGAAGGCGTGGCGCGCGGCGTCGACGTCTTTGACTGCGTCGCCCCTACGCGTATGGGACGTACCGGCGCCTTCTTCACCACGACCGGGCGCCGAAATATCAAGAATTCGGTCTTTCGGCTCGACCCGGCGCCGCTGGACGAAACGTGCAGCTGCGTCGCCTGTACCCGCTTCTCCCGAGCGTACCTGCGGCATCTGTTCGTCACCGAGGAGATTCTCGGGCTCCGCCTGTTGAGCCTCCACAATGTACATTTCCTCGTCGCCTTGATGCGCGACGCGCGATCCGCTGTGTTAAGTGGCTCGTTTGCGGGCTGGAGTCGCGATTGGCTCGCCCGCTATCACTCCCGATCGACCACGACATGATCATGCCAATAGCTGCAACCCTCGCCGTACTCCAGGCGCCGACCACTCAGATCTCTTCCATGATTTTTATGTATGGAGCGATCTTTGCCATCTTCTACTTCGTGCTTATTCGTCCGCAACAGGCGCAGCGCAAAAAGCGTGACGCGCAGGTGTCCGCGGTCAAGAAGGGCGACGAGATCGTCACCGCCGGCGGCATCATCGGCGAAGTGCTGCACATCGCGCAGCAGTCCAAAGACGGAGAATCAGTGCCGTCGATGGGAGATCGCGTCACGATAAAGTCCGGCGAATCCCGCCTCATCATCGAACGCGGACGCATTGATCGCGTACTCACCGCGCCAGCCACCTCCGCCTGATCCGTTCGTGTCGCTGCTCGACATTCACGTCCTAGGTTCTCCGGTCCTGCGTCAGGAAACCGAACGCGTCACCACCATCACGCCAGAACTGCGCCGCCTCGTTGACGATATGTTCGACACGATGCACGCGGCCAAAGGCGTTGGACTCGCCGCACCGCAAGTCGGTCGACGCGAGCGTCTGGCGATCGTCGACGCGGACGATACGCGGCTCGTTGTCATCAACCCCGAGATCATTTTCACCGAAGGCTCGGTGCGCGGAGAGGAAGGCTGCCTGTCCATCCCCGAGGTGTACGCCGAGGTCACACGCTTCGCCCGCGTGACCGTGCGCGCGCAGGACATTGACGGTAACGTCTATGAAATCGACGGCACCGACTTGCTCGGACGGTGCTTGCAACACGAAATCGACCATCTGCACGGCAAGCTCTTTACCGATCGCCTGAGCCTGCTCAAAAAACGCTCGGCGCTGCGCGATTGGGACGAAGAGAAAATCAACTATCCGAAGCTGCTGCGCGTCTTGCCGGTTGGCGATCTGCCACCGGAACGCGACACGAACGCGCGGTAGCGACCACACCGCACGGCGATGAGAATTCTGTTCTGGGGCACGCCGGAGTTTGCGGTGCCGCCGCTGCGGGCGCTGCTCGGTGAAGGCCACGACGTCGTGGCGATTGTTACACAGCCCGACAAGGCGCGCGGTCGCAAGCGTTCGCATATCGATCCGTCACCCGTCAAGCTCGTCGCGCTTGAAGAAGGGCTGCCGGTGTTGCAGCCTGACAAACCGCGCGGGGATGCATTTGTGCACGCGGTGCGCGAGTTCACGCCGGACATCTCCGTAGTCGTGGCCTACGGAGCGATCCTCCCCAACGATGTGATCGCGTTGCCTGCGCAAGGCACCGTCAACATTCACGGTTCTGTGTTGCCGGCACTGCGCGG
>JANMKU010000060.1:0-4743 GCA_031372205.1 Gemmatimonadaceae bacterium
CCTTGAACATCGGCATATCGAGCCGCACACCAAACGTCACCGACAGGTTCCGCCCCACATTCCAGAAGTCCTGCGCATATGCGGACAGCTGATTGGCGCTGAACTCGGCCGCAATCGGTCCACCATTGGCGTAGGCAACGAGATAGCTGGTCGGAGCGCTGTTGCGCAGTGCGGCGATCGACGGGAACAGATACGAGCCGTTCAATCCGGTGGCGAAGTAGTTGTAGATGTAGGTGTGCTCAAACCGCCCGCCCACGGTCACGGTGTGCGCGCCCAATGGGATCGTCAGGTTGTCGGACACCTCGAAGATTTTTTGCCTGAGATCGTTGCCCGGCGAATTACGCTCGCTCCCCAGGGTCACCGTCGCATTCGGTGTCGTGCCCGACGGCGTGGTTGTCGTGGTCGAAACCACGCCCACCGAGATCTCGGGTGCGCTGACCGGAATGATGCGTTGGTCACGAATGGTGTTGTATCCCACCAACAGTTCGTTGGCTAGGCCGCTGCCAAGGTTCGTGAAGAGCTGCGAAGTGAACGAACGATTCTTGTCCTGCGTCTTGTACAAATTGGACGTGAGCCGAATTCCCGTGCCCTGCGTGTTGGAATTGGCCGGAACGTTCGTGAACGAACGCGAGAGGTTCTCGCTCTGCGCCGTATTGTCCAGGACCCGCATCGTCAATCGATTCGCACTATTGATCGACCAGTCGAGCCGACCCATCAAGTTCGTGAGGGGATTGCCTCGCGCGTAGGCGTCAGCATTGCCGCCGTCAAACTTCGAGCCAAGCAGGCTCGTGATCGCGTTGATCGAGTCGAGCGATACGCGCGTGGTGGAGTTCGCGACCGCATTCAGTGCCAGATCAATCCCCGGTCCCGAGGTGGGATCGGTACGCGACTGCCACTCCGGGGCAAGAAAGAAATGCAGCTTGTTCTTGATGATCGGGCCGCCCACGGTGAATCCGTAATTCTTCACCTGAAAGCCGCTGGTGCGAATGGCGTCGACATTGGCTGCCATGTACGGTGTGCGAAAGCCGTAGATGCCGCCGCCCTGAAACGTGTTCGTGCCGTTCTTGGACACAGCGTTGACGAGCATACCGGCGAAGTTGCCGTACCGCACGTCGGTAGGACTCAGCAACACCTGAAATTCCTTGACGGCATCAATCGACATGATCCGACCGCCCACCGCACCACCCGGCTGGCCACCAGACGAGCCGAGATTGAACCGATCGTTCTGGTTGGTTCCGTCGACCTGAAAGTTATTGAGCCGATTGTAGGAGCCACCGGCCGAGGGCCCCTGCGACGACCCCGACGTCACTTGCGGCGTCAACTTGACAAGATCGGTGAAGTCGCGTTGCAGCGTTGGCACGCGGCGAATCAACGTGTCCGGCACCGTGGTACCGACGCCCTGTCGCGACGGGCTGAAATCGGCTCCCGTTCGCGTCACTTCTGTCTTGACGACGGCGAGTTGAGCCGCTGCGGCGGCCATCGTGAAGTCTACGCGCGTGGTGATGTTGAGCGAGACCCGAACCTCATTCTGGCTTTGAGGTGCGTAACCCAAAAGGCGAGCCGAAACACGGTACACGCCAACCTCGAGCCCCTGCACGAAGTACCGGCCGTTCGATCGCGTGATGACGCCAGCGCGAAATCCCGTCGCCGCGTTGACAATCTCAATCTGGACACTCTCGAGCGCCTTGCCCGTCGCGTCACTGATGGTACCGCTCACAGCGCCGGTGGTCAGGCCTTGTGCCGCTGTTTCGCGAGCACTGCCGGCGAAAAGGGTGAGGGCCAACACGCCGAGGCTGAGCCAACGCTGCATACGCATATAGAAGAATCGGGTCCGAGGTGGTGGAGGGTGTCGCGTCGGCGGCGGGACGTCGTCATCGGAGCGCGCTGCGACCCGGGGAAGCTAGAAGCCCTGTTTCACCGGAGCAAGCGGAAGCGAAAACGGAGCAATCGAACGGACCAAGGCGCCAAACACCGCGCCGCAGTGTTGGGTCGGCTCGTGCACGGATAACCACGGCGACAGGCCGAGCGTCACTGTCCACCGCTTTGTGCGGCCCGCCCGTGCTCGCCCAAACCACTCACCGTCCGTCCGATCATCCGAGAGTGACAGGTTCGGATCGGATCTTGCTCGGCAGCGTGAAAACGACCGCGCACGAGACCAGGATTGATCCGATCAAGAGCCCAAAGGTCGACGCGAAGCCGCCCTTCGCGGCCTGGACAAGCGACCCTACAAGGATCGGCGAAATGAAGGCGGCGATCTGCCCCGCCATGTTGATGGCGCCGCTGATAATGCCCATCAGCGACTTTGGCACAGTGCTCATCGGCAACGCCCAAAATGCTGACGTAAAGAAACTCAGGCAAAATCCCGCCAGCGTCTGGCAGACAATCAGCATCGTCACCGAAGTGGAGACAAACATCAGGTACAGGAGCAAAGCCGCCAGCAATTGAGTGGCGACTATGGGCAGCCGCCGATTGTCGCTGAAAAAGCGGTCGGACACCCAGCCGCCGACGACACATCCGATCGTCGCTGCGAAAAACGGCAGCGAGGCCGCTACGCCCATGCCGACGATCGAAAAGCCACGCGCCTTGACGAGATAGGTTGGAAGCCAACTCGTGAACCCCCAATACCCAATATCAAACGAAAACAGCACGATGAAGTATCGCAGGATATTCGGTTGCTTGAGCGCGTCCAGGAACTTCACCTTGGGGAGCGCCGTCTGCGCCGTGGTCACGTCGGCGCCTTCTATTTCAGCCAGCTCTTCGGGTGAAACGCGGCGGCTCTCGGACGGCTTGTCGGCGACGAACATCCAGAACAGCAGCGACATCACGACACCCGGAAGGAACAGGCAGTAAAAGACCGTCCTCCAGGTCCCAAACGACATGATGGCGACCACAAACAGGGGTGCGATAGCGCCGCCGAGCGGTGACGCGGCCAGCTTGATCGCGTTGGCGGTCGCGCGCTCTTTCTGCGGGAACCACACCGCGACGGCCTTGAACGCCGCCGCCGGAAACACGCCTTCGCCGAGGCCAAACAGGAATCGGGCGACGAGCATTTGCGTCAGGTTAGCCGCCGCACCAGTGAGGGCGGCAAAGGCAGACCACCACAACATCGCGATCGTCGTCACGCGTCGGACACCGAACTTGTCCGCCAGCAGCCCACCCGGGATCTGCACGATCGAGTAGCTCGCAAAGAACGCGCTCAACACCACGCCGCTCTCGATTGAGCTGAGATGAAAGTCGGTGGCGATATACGGGATCACCGAGGACATGACCATGCGGTCCATGAATGACACGATCGACGTCATGAACAGGACGGACAGCATCGTGTGCCGTGCTTTCCATTGGAACGCGTGATTCATCAGCCTCTAACCAAGGTCGGTCGTTCGGCGTCGGCGTCCATCATGATGCGACGGGCTCATGAAGTGAGGCCAGCTCGCCAAGCGTCACGGGCTTGAGTGGTGGCCGAACGTGGAAAAATCCTACGTCACTCGGCTGGCGTTTCTGGGCCTCAGCCAGAATGCGAGTGACCGTGTAGCCGCATTGTCGGCCCTGACATGGGCCCATGCCAGCCCGGGTGGCGGCCTTTATCTGGTTGGGACCGGGACAACCGATATTGGCGAGCGACCTAATTTCACCGGCGGTGATTTCCTCGCAGCGACAGACGATCGTTTGATCGACCGGACTGAAGATTTGTGGACGCGGCTGAAAGAGGGCATCGAGGAACGGCCGCGCCGCCAGTTCGCGCCGGAGCTGTCGATCGATGGCGCTAGCCCGCGCAGACACCAACTGTTCAGTCAAGCGACCACCTTTCTCGGCAACTCGGATTGCCGCGAGTTGGCCCCGTAGCAGTGCCGCCTTCGCCCCAGCGATACCAGCCCCGTCGCCTGCAACATATAGGTTGGCCACCGACGTCTCGCCCCACCGATCGACAGCGGGCTGGTAACAGTCCTGCGCCGAGTTCCAGGTCATGGCGCCATCCAGTGCCATGGCCGGGTGTACGTTCGGCACGAATCCTTCATGCACCAGCAACGTAGCCGCGGCGACCGAGGTCGTCGTACCGTTCCTCGTACGATAGCGCAGACCTTCGATCCGATCCGTACCGAACGCTTCGACATCGGCGACGCCTCGGATAGTCGTCACCCTGCTCGCACGGAGCCTTGCCATCAAGCCGAGGCACTTGCTGAGTTCGCCCGGCGCGCGGAGTGCACCCGGCAAATGCGGCAGCGCGGATCGCCATTGTCCGGCCGGGGTCGTGTCCAGAAATCCGGCGATCTTCCCACCAGCGCGGAGCAGAACGAACGCAAAAGCCAAGGGTGACAGGCCGCTGCCTGCTATCCAAACGGGCCCCACTGGGATCTGCCCTGCATTTTTCAGCAGAATGTGCGCTGCCCCAACCGTCAGTACGCCGGGTAATGTCCATCCGGGAAAGGGCACTGGTCGTTCCTGGGCGCCGGTGGCGAGTATGATCGCCTTGGCGTGGACGATCTGTGCCTGCCGGTCCCGACTCACGAAGGCGCGAAATCCGGGTTCGACCTGCCACATTTGCGCCCCCGGCAGATAGTGCGCGCCGCTGGCGCGGAACGCTTCGGTCACCGTGCGGCCTTCGACATAGGGCGGCCCGAGGATCGCGTCGCGTCGCGTCGTCAGTTCGACCGAGCGCCAGATTTGGCCGCCCGGCGCAGGCTGATCGTCGATAACCAACACCTCGAGCCCGCAATCGCGGGCTGTAATCGCGGCCGCCATGCC
>JANMKU010000099.1:0-29589 GCA_031372205.1 Gemmatimonadaceae bacterium
ACCGCGGATATGCTCGGCATTGATCCCTCCACCCTGTATCGCAAGCTGGCGCGATACGGCGAGGCGTAAATGCGGCCGCGTTGTGGCTTCACGCTGATCGAAGTCATGATGGTGACCGCGGTCATCGCCATCCTTGCCTCCTTGGCGATCATGAAGTTCGGCGACGCCAAGCGCAACGCGTACATCTCGGCGATGAAATCGGATCTCAGCGGGATGGCGCTGACCGCCGAATCCGTCTATTCGGTGGAGCGATCGTACGTCAACGTGAAAGCGCCGATCCCTACCAATGGTATCACGCTGACGTTTGTGCCATCTGGTGAGGTGTGGACCGCAACGGCCACGCACGAGTTTCTCCCCGGGTTGCTCTGCACGTTGACCACCGATCCCACGGCCGACGTACCAGTGACCTCAGCGCCGTACTGCCACTGAGTACCGCAGGTGTGCGCTGTCACGAGGTGCGCACGGCCGTCACGATCAGATGCACACGCGTTCGCAGCTTGCACGACATCATGCACATCGACGGAGGCGTTGCTAGCACACTACTCGCGTCAAAACGATGTAAGTGATTGCAGTGCAGGGTGTTCGATTGCGTCGCAACGGCTGGCATGGCTTCTGCCGTTGTCGACACTGTCGCAAGGGGCCGGAGCGGTCCCGCGCAGAGAACCTCTTCCGGAGACCGCATGTCCAAGACGCGCAAAGGCTTTACCCTGATCGAACTCCTCATCGTGGTCGTCATCATCGGCATCCTTGCCGCGATCGCGATTCCGAAGTTTGCAGATACGAAAGAGAAAGCGTACATCACCGCGATGAAGTCTGACCTCAAGAACCTCGTGGCTGCCAACGAAGCATGGTTCTCTGACAACAACACGTATGTCGGCCTGTCCGCGGCGCCGAAGGGTTCGTCTGGCGTCGTGATTGCACAGACGGTGACTTCGACGGGATGGAGCGCCACCGCGACACACTCGTCAGTGGCCGGCAAGTCCTGCACGATCGGCGTGGGCACGTCCGTCGTGGCGGGCGTTGGTGAAGGCGAGCCGAAATGCTCGTAGTGAGCATCTGATGCTGTAGCGCGTCATGGAACTGCGTCGGTCGCGACAGCCGACGAATCGAGGGGGCGAGCCAATAGCTCGCCCTCTCGTTTTGCTATTTACCACGCGTCCAATCCGCTCCTCTTGCACCATGCGAGAGATCGTGCATATCAGCGGAGCTGTCGACTCGCCGGAATTGCGTTGCAACGTCGTAAGTGCAGATAACACAACGCGCTTGAGCCGCGAACAACCGCTGGCACATCTCCTGCACAGCTTGTCCGCATCACGCTGGGGACTGGTCCCGCGTAAAGAACCCTCTCGGAGAGACCGATATGTCAAAGACGCGCAAAGGCTTTACCCTGATCGAACTCCTCATCGTGGTCGTCATCATCGGCATTCTTGCGGCGATCGCGATTCCGAAGTTTGCCGATACAAAGTCGAAGGCGTACATCACGGCCATGAAATCCGACCTGAAGAACCTGGTCGCGGCCAACGAAGCCTGGTTCTCCGACAATAACACCTACGTCGGTCTGTCGGCCGCGCCGAAGGGTTCGTCAGGCGTTGTGATCGCGCAGACGGTCACGGCGACGGGCTGGAGCGCCACGGCGACGCATTCCTCGGTGGCGGGCAAGTCATGCACGATCGGTGTGGGAACGTCGGTGGTGGCGGGCGTTGGCGAAGGCGAGCCGAAGTGCACCTAAGCGCCTCCGTAGCATCGTGAGTCGGCGAGGGGTCGAGCCCAGTGCTCGACCCCTCTTGTCGTTTGCACAGCTTGGTTGCCCCGGGCTGCGCATGCGCACATTGTGTCTCGTGCGCACAACTCCCCTTCCTCATGTCCACTCACGATTAGCGGCCACTACGGTCGTTGTCAGTGTCATGACGTTCGCGAGTGTTGTGGCCACGATGTGGCTGACAGAGTTCCTGCCGGGCGCAGTACGCTGGCCCGTCGTACTCCTGGTGCTCCTCCTGGTGTCGCTCTTGTGGAGCAGCATGCTCCGGCGCCAGGTCACGAGACTCGTTGAAGCGCCGCTCGAAGAATGCGTCGCGGCGACGGAAGCCATCGCGCTCGGCGAAACGTCGAAACGGTTGGCGCCGGGCACCACGTACGAGTTTGACGTGCTGGCCACGAGCATCAATCGCATGACTGAGCAACTCCTCGCGGCCAATCAGCTGCGGATGCGCGTCGAGAAGTTGGCCACCATGGGCCGGCTGGCGGCTGGGGTGTCGCATGAGATTGGCAATCCGCTATCGGCGATCGCGAACTATGCGCATGTGCTCCGTATGCGGATCGGTGAAGCGCCGGGCGTCGCGCAACCCCTCGATGCCCTCGAACACGAGATCGGGCGCATCGACCGCATCATGCGTGGCTTGTTGGACTATGCACGACCGCTACGCCTTACGCCCAAGCCCGTGGAAGTGGATGAGGTGATGCGAGACGTGCTCCAGCTGCTGTCGGATCAGGGGCTCACGCGTCGGTTTACTGTCTCAAGTGACCTCGACGCTGCATTGTGCACCGTGTACGCCGAGCGCCATGATCTTGAGCAGGTCTTTGTCAATTTGCTCTTGAACGCAGTTGACGCGATGGATGGTGAAGGGCTGCTGGTTTTGCGATCGCGCATCATTGACGCGAGCGTCTTCAATGAGGCGTCCGAAAAGCGACACACGGACAAGCCCGCAGACCGATGGGCGCATCAGCCGAGTCGTCGAGCGCTCGCGTGGTTGTCACGCCCTGAGGCACCGACGCGATTCCTCCAGGCAATCATCGCCGATTCCGGGACGGGCGTTGCACCAGAGGATGAGGAACGGATTTTCGAACCGTTCTTCTCCACAAAGCAACCAGGCAAGGGCACCGGACTCGGTCTCGCCATTGTCGCCAGCACAATCGAAAATCTTGGCGGCACCATCTGGGTGCAACGGGCACGCGAAGGCGGAGCAGCGTTTGTTATCCTGCTGCCGCTTCACGCCGCCAGTCCGCGACCGCGCGCAATGGAATCGTAGCGCGCGCAAACTATTGGTGATGATGCGAGGCGGATGTCGGTGCACTATGCCGATGTGCCTACCCTTGCTGCGCCGCCCATCACGAATCGCCCTCAGTCCACGACACCGCGCGTCGGCCGCGCGCTCGTGGAGTGCCTGGTCGCAGCACTATTACTGAGTGTGGCTGCGCTCGCGCTCACCGCCGTCGTGCAGTCGAGCGCTACCCTCACTGATGATGCAACACTGGTTGCGCGGGCACAGGCCGCGGCCGGAGCGGCGGCGGAACGCGGCCTGCTGCATGTCTGCGATACCGCGTCACATCGTTCGACCATAGTCGGCGTACGCATTGCTGGCGACGTCCACGATGTAGGCGTCGCCAAACTCCAGTCTCGCGTGGTCCACATCACGCTGACGCCAAGTCCGTTCGCGCGGCGGGATACAGTGCGTCTGGCCTTGAGTACCGCGAGGAATTGTTCATGACGCGACGCGTGTCCTCGGGCACCACACTCCTTTAACTGCTGGTGGCGCTGCCACTCATCGCCCTGCTCGCCGGTGTGGCCGTGCTGCTGTTGTTGCAAACGCATCGCGCGGTTCGCGGGAGCGATGGGATCATTGCTGCCAATCGTGAACTCCGCCATGCGGTAGCGGTGCTGTCGAGCGATCTTCGTCCGCTGCGCGGCACCGATCTCATCGCGTGGAGCGACACAGCGATCGAATTCAACGCCGTGATCGGCGCGGGTATCGTGTGCGAGGGGCGAGGGTCACTACGACAAGTGGATCTCTTGCCCGTCACTGACGACGACGCAGCGCGCACCAACTGGACCAGCGCGCCCCAACTCGGCGATGCTGTGAACGCATGGCTCTCCCCGGGGATTTCCGGCATACCGGGTCCCGTGCAGGTACGCGTGCAGCGGATCACCAGTGCGCGTGCCTGCGTGGCGTCACCACTCCAGCAGCACTCGTCGGCGCCGGCCGCGCTGGCGCAACGCATCCTGCTCGCCGATACGCTGCCGAGGTCACTGCTGTTGGGCTCACCGATTCGCGTGACGCGACGCGTGCGACTCGCGACATACCAGAGCAGCGACGGCCTCTGGTACGTCGGACGGACCACGTGGGGCGCCGGCGCCTGGGACGTGATACAACCCGTCGCTGGTCCGGTGCTCGCACCACGTTCCCGCGGCATTCGATTCGACGTGCGGGACTCACTCGGAATCTCCGTGCGGCCGGGGGGCGCTCGACCAGCGCAACTCCAGATCGAGCTGCATGCGCTACGTCGCCCTTCTGGCGCAGGTCGCGCAGGTGGTCCCATGATCACAGACTCGGTCCGTGTCGACCTCATTCTGCGCGCCGACCGCAGCGGAGATTCCCATGCAACGGATTGATAGCATCGCGCCGCGCGAGACCGGCACAAGTCGTGCACATCGCGACCGTCGCGGATTTGTGCTGCCGCCAGTGTTGATCGCCACAGTCTGTATCGCCCTGCTCGCGGGAACGATGCAATTCTCCGCGTGGCGAGCGGCGCAAGTCGGTCGACTGGCGTGGAATGGGCAGCGCGCCTTGCATGCGGCTGACGAGGTCCTTGCGCGTACACTCGCCGACTGGGATGCGTCCGCCTTCAGTGCGTCCTCGATCGGCAGTCGTCAGACACGTCGCATCCAGTCATTGGTTGGTGTGGACGTCGATGTCACGGTCGTGCGCACGCAACCGCTCGGAGGCTGGATTGAAGCAGATGCGTGGAGCGCCACCAACGGGGCGCATCGCACCGCGCGTCGTCGCATTGCACGAGCTGTCCTCTTGTCGGCACCGCCACTTCCGATTGCCGGCGCGCTAACGGCGCTCGCCGCGCTGCGATTCGAAGCCGGAGGCAGCGTCACGGGGCTCGACGATGCGAGTGTCCGTGACGAATGCGGCCCGACCCGTGACACCGCGGCGGTCGCGGGCGTCGCATCGGTGCTGCGCGTCAACATGATGTCGGCCGTCGTGCGTGGTGCGCCGGCCGAACGCCTGCTGGTCGATAGCAGTGCGCGCGCCCAGTTGGAGGCCGCGTGGGTCACGGTGGTTCGGCGTGCACAGAGCACCGATGTTGCAGCGTTGCGCCGGCAGTTGGCAACGGCCACCCCGTGGTCGGCCGTTGTCGTCAGCACGCCAGGCGTTGTCCTGCTGGACGGCGCGTGGCGACACGAGGGGCTACTGGCGATCGACGGCGATCTGGTCGTGCGCGGCACGCTCACCGTGCGGGGGATGCTGATCGTCCGCGGCGCGCTCGACACGCGGGCCGGCGTACTCGAGGTCGAGGGTGCCGTGCTCGTCGCCGACCGCACGCGCACAGGGTCCGTTCTAGGAAACAGCACGACCGTCCGATACTCCCAGTGTGCCCTGCGACGCGCATTGGCCGCAGTGTCGATACCGTCGACCGTCCCGTTTGCACTGTGGCAAGAGCGGTAATCCGTGCGTCAGCATCTGTCGGTCGGGCGTGCAGGAGCACGTCGAAGATCGGCCGACTCCGTTACACCACTGGCAGTGTCGGTCCGCTGTGGCCCTCTGACGGCTGTTACCTCGTGAGAGGCCGGTCGTATGAAGGAAGAATCGTCCGATTTCAGCAGGTCAAAGTGTCCGACCCATCGCGTCCCGCAAGCGCGTCGGGCAAATCGACAACAACCATTCCGCGCAACCCCACGAGCCATGCAGTTCTTCGGTCGGAAGAAGATGACGATCGGTCTTGATATCGGATCCGGTCTCGTGAAGGCTGTGGTCATCGATCACTCAAGCGGTACGCCGGAATTGGTCAAAGTCGTCGTCACGCCGCTCAATGACACGGCGATTGTCGAGGGCGAAGTGATGGATCATGACATCGTGGCCGATGCCATTCGACGCACGCTCGCGGCAACCGGCGTGAAAACCAAATACATCGTCGCGGCGGTTGGTGGGCGCGATGTGATTGTCAAGAAGATTGCGATCGAACGCGTGAAGGAAGCACAGGCACGCGAGCTGATGCGCTGGGAAGCGGAACAGCACGTGCCATTCGACATGGAATCCGTGGAGCTCGATTTTCAGATTCTCGACCCCGACGCCGACGGCTTGGAGATGGCGGTGCTCCTCGTCGCCGCAAAGCGCGAACTCGTCGAGGCGAAGCGCCACCTCCTCAACGACGCGGGCGTGTCACTCTCCGTGATTGACGTGGATGCGTTCGCCTTGCACAACGCATTCGAGAAAAACCATCCAGACGCGATGAACGGCACAGTCGGCTTGCTCAACATTGGCAACGAGATCACCAATCTGAACATTCTCGACGACGGCATCCCGATCCTCACGCGCGATCTCACGGTCGGCACGCGACGTTTGCGCGAGGATCTCCAGCGCGAACATGGCATAGGCGCGGAGGACGCGGAGGCGATGCTCCGTCGCTACGACCGTACACCAATCCTCGATAGCACCATTGGCATGCGCGGTGAAGAGCTGGCCATCGGTATCGAACGCGCCGCCACGTTCCTCGCCACCTCATCGCGCAACTTCGGACAAATTCGCGCTGTGTACTGCTGTGGTGGCGGCGCCCGCGTACCCGGGTTGCTGGAGTGGCTGTCCAGCCGTCTTCGCATTCCCGTGCAGCCAGCCAACGCCTTGGCGCGTGTCACCATTCGTCCAGGCGCATTGGACGACCTCGCCGCTGATGAAGTCGCACCGCTGCTGATGCTGCCAGTGGGTCTCGCTCTCCGCGCTGCGGCCTGAGGATCCCGACCATGATGATCGAAGTCAATCTTCTCCCAGGCGCCAAGAAGGCAACGCGCGGCAGCACGCGCTTCGATGTTGGCGGTGCATTCAGCAGCGTCGCCAGCCGGGTCCGCGATCCGTGGCTCATCGGATCGGCGACCGCGGTCGCCGTCTCGCTCGCGTTCGTCGGCGTACTGTTCACGTCGCAGCAGGCGCGGGCAACGGAACTCGAAGCCAAACTGGAAGTCGCCGTACGCGACTCCACGCGCTTTGCACGGGTGCTTGCGGTGCGACGGAAGCTCACCGCTGAACGCGACTCGGTGCACCGTCAACTGCTCATCATCCGCACCATCGATGACAATCGTTTCAATTGGGCGCACATCCTCGACGAAGTCAGTCGGGCGTTGCCTGCCTACACGTGGCTGACCGTCCTCGAGCAAACGACCCCGGCTCCGCTGCCGCCCGGTGCGGACACACTGCGCGCGGGAGCCGCCCGGCCAACGCCAGTCGCCGTCGTCAAGGACTCCACGAAGAAAGGTCGTGTCGTACCGGACTCGATCAATCTGCATCCCGATCTCGCATTTCGGCTCGTCGGGCAAACGGTCGACATTCAGGCGTTGACGTCGTTCATGCGCCAACTCGAATCGTCGCCGTTCATCCAGAAAGTCTCGCTCACGCGATCGGAGATCGTCATCGTCGACACGAAGGACGTCACGCAATTCGAACTGACCGCGTCGTATGAGGTTCCGCCCGTGGGGCTCGTTCGCACATCGCCACTCGTCGTACCCGTCCGCTGACCCGAGACCCACATGGCACTGCTCCCACAGTCGAAGCGCGACCAGACAACGTTCGCAATCGGATTCGCCGCCGTGGCGCTGGCGGTCGCATTCTACTTATACCCATACGCAGCGCGCGAAGAGGAGTACGTCACGGAGAACTCGCGTTTCGTGCAAATGGAGAGTGCAAACGAGCGCGCGGCGCATGAGTTCGCGTCGGGCAGCATCGAGGTGCTGCGGACCCAGGCGGCCGAAAATCGATCCACGCTCGTCGTCATGCGACGCCTCGTGCCGACCGGACAGGAAGTGCCGGCGCTGCTCGAGGAAGTGTCAACCGCTGCCCGCCGCGCTGGCCTTGATGTGGGAGGTGTGACGCCGGAGGCCATGATTCCCGGCGATCGGTTCAATACGTACCGATACACCATCACGATCATTGGCGGCTATCACCAGTTCGGCGCGTTTCTCGCCAACGTCGGGTCACTCGCGCGCATCGTCGCACCGGTGAATGTCTCGATCGTCGCTGGCTCAGCGGCACGCGGCCCGATGCAGTCGCTCATCAAGTCCATCGACAAAGCAAAACTCGCATCCACGATCACGTTGCAGACCTATGTCGAGCGAACGGAGCCAAGCAAGCCCGCGATCGCTCGGGAGCGCACGTCATGACCCCGTCCCTTCGCATTCTCCTTGTTGCCGCAGCGACACTCGTCGTCAGTGTGCCGGCGCACGCGCAATCGGCATCTGCGCCGCGCACCGTGACGACGGTGTCAGCGGGCACCGTCGCACCGCCGTCGCCGTCGACGCCGAGTGATCGGACCCCGTCCGAAATTGTCATCCAGCGCGAGGTGTTCGACTACAGTGGGAACGGACGCCGTGATCCGTATCGGTCGCTGATGACGACAACCGACATTCGCCCGCTCCTGAGCGACCTGCGGCTCACGGCCGTGGCTTTTGACGCGGAAGGGGACAAGTCCGTCGCGTTTCTGCGCGACACGTATTCCAAGACACAGTATCGCATTCGCGTTGGTCAGCAGCTCGGTCGTCTGCGCGTCTCTGCGATTCGGCAGAAGTCCGTGCAGTTCACGATGGAAGAGTTTGGATTCAATCGCATTGAAACGCTGGCGCTTGGCAGCGACTCAACGAAAACGAGGAACCCCTGATGGGACCGATGACCTTCGCGCTGCTCGCTGCGGCGCTTGCCTTCACCGCGGTTGGCGCAAACGATGGTGCGCCCCCGCGGCCCACCGCAGTTGCAAGAGCGGAGCGCACGGTCGACGATGCTCCAGCACGTGGCCGCGTGTCCGGCGTCAGCATTGCGCCGGCATCGGGAGGCGTCGAGATCCTGATCGCTATCGACTCGGCGGTCGGTGAGCGACACTTCCTGTTGCCAACGCCGGCCCGCCTCGTAATCGATCTCGGTGGCGCGAGCCTGGCGATGGCGGGACTGGGCTATGACGGTGCAACCCGCGGTCCAATTCGCAACCTGCGCGCGTCACAGTATCGCGCGGACACCGTGCGACTGGTCGTCGATCTCGATGCAGCGCGCGAGTTCAAGATCGTCCGTGACGGTGAGGTACTGCGACTGACCGTTAGTGGGTCGAGCGTGAGCTTTCCGCGCTGGGAGTCCGCATCGCTGGCGAGCCCAGTGGCGAAGTCGGCTACGAAACCGGCCGCTGTCGCATCGGGCGTTAACAAAAGTAGTGCGCCAATCACGTCTGTGGCCGTTGCGGCCGTACCAAAGCCAACGGCCGCTGCGCCAACGTCGGCAGCGGTTGCGGTTGCAGAATCGGCGAAGCAGACACCACCAACGCCGACTCGAATCGCGCCCACGCAGCCCGCTCCAGCGCAACCCGCGCCCACACAGCCCGCGCCAACACAACCCGCGCCAACACAACCCGCGCCAACGAAGCTTGCGCCAACCCAGCCTGCCCCAACACAAGCTGCGCCAACACAGGCTGCACCAACGCAACCCACACCACTGCGCACCACAACAGCAAGTCCCGCAAGCGCTCCGTCTGCGTCCTCGAAAGGTGGCGCGATAGTGCAAGCGCCCATGCCGCCAGCGCCGTCGCCGAGCATCGCCTCAATACCAACGGCCGCGCAAAGTCCGACGACATCGCCAGCGAGCAAGCCGATGCCGTCGCAGCCTGCGCCGACGGTTGCAATCGCCGGGCCCGCGCTGAAACCCGTTGCGACTGCGCCCGCGACGCCGACACGCGACGCGAAAGCGGTGGCACCGGTATCGGCACCTCTTCCGTCGACGGTTGCAGTCGAGCAGACTCCGCCGAGCGCCAAAACCGCACCCGCTGTAGCGGCGGCCGCACCGAAATCGATCACACCAGTGGTGCCAACGGTCGCACCGGTTGCCACAGCGCCAGTTGCCACAGCGCCGGTTGTCACAGCGCCAGTTGTCACAGTACCAGTTGTCACAGTACCAGTTGTCACAGTACCAGTTGTCACAGCACCAGTTGCCCAAGTGCGCGTCCAGAGTCCCGCGCAGCCGCCGATCGACACTACGCGCAAGCCGATCGCCCAGCGCGCCGCACCAAAGGCCAAGCCGGACACGCCGGCCATGGTGGAGGCCGCGTCCCGCGCTGCCGCGCAGTCAGCCGCACGCGCCGACCGCACCCCTATGAACAGCGCCGGAGTTCTCGCGCTTACGCCGACGGTTCGCCGCGCGTCGAAGGCACGCCTCACGGTCAGCTACGATAGCACCAACATCCGCGACGTGATCGGCGTCTTCGCGGCGTTCTCTGGACGCACGATCGTCGTCGGGAAGGATGTGTCCGGCACGGTGAGTGCCGATATCAGCGACAAGCCGTGGGACGTCGCACTGCAAGCGATTCTGCAGGCGCAGGGACTCGCGGCAACGGAAGATGCCAGCGGCATCATCACCGTCGACAGTTACAAGAACCTCGCATCAAACCAGGCGCTGGAGCCAACCGTCACGCAGATCATCGACGTGAACTACGCCAAGGCGACCGTACTCCAGAAAACCGTGCAGGCGCTGCTCACCCGCGACTGTACCGGTCTCTCGACGATGCAGAGTGGCGTGCCGGTCAACTCGGGCAACGCCGGCGGTCAGAGCAGCAACAACAATCCCGCCAGCGGACAAGGCTGCGTGGTCCGTGGCTCGGTAACCGCCGACAGCACCACCAACAAACTGATCATCACCGAAATACCGGCGCGCTTGCCTGAAATTCTGGCGCGGCTCGCTGAACTCGATGTCCGCACGCCACAAGTCAACATCAAGGCCAAGATCATCTTCGTGAATCGTACGGGCATGCAGGACATCGGCCTTGCCTATGATCTGGGCAACGGCAACAAGCAGTTCTTCCAGCAACTTGTGCCGCGTACCGATCCGAACACGCTCAAGCCGATCGACACGAACGGCGATGGCGTGCCGGACGCGATCGGCGGCGGAACGCCGTTTGAAGGGCCTGCGCGCATCGCACTCGGTGGAAATGCCATCGCAGGGATCGCGAACGCGAACAATGCGATCAAGCCGAACGCGCTCAATCTCATCTACAGCACGGCGCTCGGACGCTATCAACTGACCGCGTTCCTCAATGCCCTGCAGACCTCGTCGCTGGCCGACGTGCAGTCGGAGCCAAGCATCACCATCCTGAACAACCGGTCCGCCGAAATATTCGTTGGGCAGGAAATTCCCATCCGCGTCATCGATGCCAGCAGCGGGGGCAGTGGTGGCGGCGGTGGTGGTGGAGGCGGCTCCGGTGGACAGCCAAATGCATCGGCGTTCTTCCCGCGCGCCACTGTGTCAAAGGAAGAGGCGGGCATCAAACTCTCCGTCACGCCACAGATCACGAACAACCGCATGGTGTTGCTCGACATCAAAGCCGAGAACTCGAGCGCAGAACTCGCGTCGACCGATGTTGGCGTCATCTTCAATCGCCAGCGTGCAGAGTCTCAAGTACTCGTCGCTGACGGCGAAGCCGCAGTCATCGGCGGACTGACGGTCACGGAAACCAACCGCTACCGCAGCGGTATTCCCATCCTGATGAATCTCCCCTTCGTCGGGCGGCTCTTCTCCCAGAATTCGAAGAACGAGACCAAGCGCGACCTGCTGATTCTGGTCACGCCACACATTCTCGAAGACGGCCCGCCGCCGCCTCCGGGCCGTTGAAGATACGAGGAGCCAAACTCATGAACCCCGTGTCTCCAACTCCCATCGTGGGCCGAGGTCGACCACTCGCCTCCGGCCGCGCGGTGCTCGCGCTCGCGGCACTCGCCATGCTCGGCGCGTGCAAGGGCGACGAACTCATCGACCCACCATTTCGTGATGCTGTCAAGCCGCGCATCACGGTCGCCAAAGGCAACACCCAGGCAGACTCGCTCCTCGGCATGATCGTCAGCGCAACGGATAACGTAGGCCTCAAGAGCATTCGCGTCTTCCTCGCGGGCGGCGTCACCTCGCAGTACGACACGACGTTCACATCGGCGCTGCAGACGGCCGATATTGCGCTCACGTTTCGCGTGCCGTCGTCTGCACCATTGGGTTCAACGGTCAACGTGCGGGCAATCGTGGTGGACGGCGCTGGCAACATGTCGGATACTGCACGCCTGGTGCTCACGGTTGGCAATCTCGAGCCGCCGCGAGCGGTGCTCACCAGTCCCGCTGCTGGCGCCCCCGTCGTCAGCGGCAAGGCCCTGGTGCTGTCGTTCTCCGCCAAAGCGCGATACAAGGTGCGCACGCTTGGCTACGTAATCTCCGGCGCCTACGTCACGTCCGATTCCACGCTATTTGGCGCGCCACTACGAGATTCGGTCTCCGTGCTCGACACGCTCGTGATCCCGGACACGGTCAAGGGCGCGACCATTTCCGTCACCCCGTTCATCGTCGACTCGCTCAACCAGCGCGTGCTCGGCGTGGTCTCGAGCTACGCGGTGCAGAGCCCCAGCAACTCGAACACCGTGCCGGTCGTGAAGACGGGCGTGTTTGCACGACTGGAAGTGAGCGACACGATTTTTGTTGAAGCAACCGATCCGGTGGGCATTGCGACGCTCGGTTATGAAGTGCGCGCCATCGGTGGTGCGCTGATCACGGCCGATTCCGTCACCTCCACGGGCGGATTCTCGACACTCGTGCGCACCTTCAAGACGCGATTGCCCGTATCGGTTTTCCCGACGTTGGTCACCGTCTCCGGATTCGCCAGAAACGCCAACGGTCGACGCGACGTGGCCCGCGCGACGTCTGGCGCGATCCGACTCGACACCGCTACGGTCGTCGCCGGCTCCACGAATCCACTCCCTGGCGGTGGAACGATCGCGGACGCGCTCTATTTCCCGCGCACAGACCGTTTGTATCTGACAAACATCGAACGTAATCAGCTCGAGGTGTTCAATCTCGCGGACTCGTCGTTCAAGGCCGCGATCAATGTGGGTTCGCGACCGTGGGGGATTGCGCCATGGCCACGTTCTCGTGACGGCATCATGGGCGACACGCTCCTTGTTGCAAATTCTGGCGGCACAAACATCAGTTACGTGGATTTGCGCGCCGGAACGAACGGACGCGAAGTGTTCCGCTACGCGTTGCCCAACATGATCGCCTACAGCATCACGACGGTGAAATCCGCCACAACGGACCAGCCGATTACGCAGCGCACCGCCTACGACTTTAGCGACCGACCACAGTTCATTGCGTCAACCTGCACTGGCGCCAACACCGCCAATGCGCCGTGTCAGGACGTGGTGCTCGTGTACTCCACGACGCCGACACCTGGCCAATCCGTTCCCTTCCCGAAGCAGGGCACGATGCGTTGGGAAAATCTCTCCAAACGCACGTCGCACTTCTTCTTTGAGCAGGCGATGGGGCAGTCGGCAGGACGTTCCGATACACTCGAAGTGGCGCGCTTTGCGGCAGCTGGATTCGGCAACGACTCGTTGCTCGTCCCGTCACGCCAACTCATCACGAATCCTGACGGGACGCAGTACTCGTACTCCGTCGTCGTGCGACTCGATCAGCTGGCCTTCCGCGACACCACGTTCGTCCGAAACTCCGGCGACTTCCGTCGCGCCGTGGTCGGGGAAGGCGGACCGGTACTCGGGAGTCGCGCCATGACGTTCGACGCGACCATTGGATTCGATCTCACGCCGCCATTCCCCGTTGTCGACCGAGGGCTCTCTCGGCCAATGGACGTGAGTGACTTCATCTCCAACGCCTTTGCCCGGGTTGAAGGTGTTGGCATCAACTTCGACGGAGAACTGTCCGCGGTCAAAGGTGACTCGACCTATATCTTCGATCGTACCCTGCGCCTCCAGGGCATCCTGCAGTCGCGTTCCAGCGGCGGCGGGCTCGATTTCCATCCTGGCAACAAAGGCTTGAACTCCACGCCTCTGCGCACACGGCTCGCGTTCGTCGCGTCAAGCGAAGCGGTCATCGATATCTTTGATACGTACTGCTACAAGAAAGTCGCATCCGTACCAATTCGCGACCCTATCATCGGACCCGTTCGCGCGTCGATTCGCCCCAATGGCCAGATCGTGCTCGTTGGTGCGACCATCCGCGGTGTCACACTCGTCGCGTTGCCGGACAACTTCACAACGACCTGTCAGTAGACGCACCACCGCGCGCAGCAGTGCGCGGCGGTCTTCCAGTCAGCATGACGGTTCGTATCACCCGCGCCGTGCCCTCATTAGAGGCGCGGCGCGGATGCGTTTGGGGGACCCCGTCTTTACGTTGCGGTAGTCCATGGTCACGTCGCCGCCCGCTTTCTCCCGTACTGCATGCTCCGATTTACAACTGCCGGTGAATCGCACGGTCCAGCCCTTGTGTCCGTCCTCGAGGGCATGCCAGCCGGCGTCCCATTGCTGGCGGCCGATGTCGACCTGGAGCTGGCACGCCGACAGCAAGGGTACGGCCGTGGGCGTCGCATGCAGATTGAAACGGACCGGATCGAGTTCGTCGCGGGGGTGCGCGCTGGTGAGACCCTGGGGTCGCCTATTGCCATGCAGATCCGCAATAGCGACTGGAAGAACTGGACCGAGATCATGGATCCCGCGCCGCGCGACGAAGACGCGCATGCCATGCGCAAGCGCAGTGTGACGCGCGTTCGCCCGGGACATGCCGATCTCACAGGACTGCTCAAGTACGACCGCACGGACGCCCGCGATATCCTCGAACGCGCCTCGGCACGAGAGACCACCGCGCGCGTCGCGGCCGGTGCGATCTGTCGGTTGCTCCTGCGGCAGTTCGATGTCGACATTGGATCACATCTCGTGCACCTCGGCGGTGTTGACGCCGCACGCCCCGATACCATGCCGACCGATATCAATGCGGTGGCCGACGCATCGCCCCTTCGCACGTTGGACGCCGCCGCTGAGGCGCGCATGATCGAGCGCATCGACCAGGCAAAGAAGGACGGCAACACGCTGGGCGGAATCTGTGAGGTCGTGGTCACTGGGCTACCCGTGGGCTTGGGCTCGCACGTCGCCTGGGATACGCGCATCGACGGACGACTCGGCCAGGCCATGCTGTCCATTCCGGCCGTCAAGGGCGTGGAGATCGGTCTGGGCTTCGAAACGGCACGGCGTACCGGTGCCGACGTGCACGACGAAATCGAATCCGCACCGGGTCGTTCGCGCACCGGACACGTGCAACGTCGCACCAACCGCGCTGGTGGGACCGAGGGTGGAATGACGACCGGCGAGCCGCTGGTCATTCGCGTCGCAATGAAACCCATCTCGACGCTGATGCGACCGCTCGGCACGCTCGACGTCGCCACCGGTCTGCCGGCCGCCGCAGTCGCTGAGCGCAGTGACGTGACGGCCGTACCGGCGATGGGCGTCATCGCCGAGGCGATGGCCGCGTTCGTGTTGGCGCAGGCCATGATCGAGAAATTCGGCGGCGACAGTCTGCGCGAAATGCGTCGAAACTTTGAGGCGTACGTCGCCCGACTCGACGAGCGCATGGGGTGAGTACCGCGCCGCGGCGTCAAACGGACCGTCACTTGGTGCTCATCGGCCTGCCTGGTGCCGGTAAATCCTCGCTCGGTCGCGCCGTCGCCCGTCGGCTCGACCGCCCGTTTCTGGACTTCGACGTGGAGATCGAACGGCGATCCGGCTGCAGCGTCGCGCAAATCTTCGCCCAACAAGGAGAAGCGGCCTTCCGTCAAATGGAGGTCGACCTGACGCGCGAACTGGTCGCCGCGCCGCCGATGGTGCTCGCGCCAGGAGGAGGTTGGGTGACGAATGTCGGCGTTCTCGCCATCCTCGGGCCGCGCTCAAGTATCATCCACCTCAGGGTTTCTCCCAGCGAAGCCCTCCGTCGGGTCTCACGGTCCAAAGCGGTCCGACCGCTACTCCGTACCGCGGATCCGCTCGCTACCATGGAGGCATTGTGGGCCAGCCGAGCCGACCTCTATGCGCAGGCAGATGTGGAGATCCCAACGGAAGTACATGATTCTCAAAGAGTTATAGATTCCATAGTCTCGCTTGCCATCGACTTGACCCCAGAACTAGGTTAGGCAATGGACGAACGGTGGGCGCCGGTGCTCGAAGCGATCCGGGAACGATTCGGGACCGATACTGATGTCGTGGAGGTAGAAGCCTACCTCGCGTCGCAGGGATACGACCGGCGACAGATTGGTGAAATACTTTCTCTACTCTACAGCGATGCTGCACCGACCCCGGTCTGGGACGGGGCGGTAGTTTCGCGGAACGCGCCGCTGCGGGTCCAGGGACCGCACGAACGCGGACGGTTCACGGCCGAGGCCTGGGGATACCTGGTCATGCTGGGAGGATCCGGCACGGTGAATCTCAACGATTTTGAACAGCTGGTCGAACGGGCGCTCGTGCACGTGGACGGTCGAATCGGGTTGCCTGAAATCCGCGCTATTGCGGAAGAAAGCGGCTTCGACGACGCCAGCACGAACAGCGACCGCGCGCAGGTACACTGACGGTACACTGAACTGATGCCCATCCGGAAAGACACAATTATTCCTATCAAACGCGTCCCCGCCTCGAAGACGGCAAAGAAGACTGCGGCAAAGGCAGCCACGCCCGCGAAGGCCGCCAAGAAGTCGGCGACGAAATCGGCCGTCAAGAAGGCGACGAGCACGAAAGCACGGTCACGCGCCACCGCGGCCGCAGAGGCGGAGCATGATGAGGGACCGCCGCCCGCCGGTGGTACAGCGCTGGTCATTGTGGAGTCTCCGACAAAAGCCAAAAACATTGGCAAGTATCTCGGGCGCGGCTATACGGTGAAAGCGACTGTCGGGCACGTGCGCGATCTACCGGCAAAAAAGCTCGGCATCGACATTGAGCACGGGTTCTCGCCGGAGTACGTGACGATCGACGGCAAAGAAGACATGCTGACCGAGCTCAAACGCATCGCCAAGGGCGCGCGGGAAATCTTTATCGCGACCGACGATGACCGTGAAGGCGAAGCCATTGGTTGGCACGTCGAGCAGTATTTCACGCAGCCCAAACGCTATGCGGTGTCAGCGCCGATTCGTCGTGTGCTGTTCCATGAAATCACGAAAGAGAAGGTTAAGGCGGCCATCGCCAACCCGCGTGATATCGACGTAAACAAAGTCGAAGCGCAGCAGGCCCGACGTGTGCTCGATCGTCTCGTCGGCTACAAGGCCAGCCCTATTCTCTGGAAGACTGTCAAGAAAGGACTCTCCGCCGGCCGTGTGCAAACGGTGGCGCTGCGCATCATTGTGGAGCGCGAACGCGAGATTCGCGCCTTCAATCCGGTCGAGTACTGGTCCGTGTCGGCGGATCTGCAAAAGGGCGCACAGGCGTTCGTCGCCAAGCTGCATCAGATTGACGGGAAGAAGCCGGAAATCCGGAACGCCGATGAAGCGGACGGGATCCTCACGGCCCTCAAAGGCATCAAGCAGTTTCAGGTCACTGAGGTCAAGCGACGCGAGAAGCGGAAGAATCCCGCCGCGCCATTCACGACCAGCACCCTGCAGCAGGAAGCGGCCAAGAAGCTTGGATTTGGATCCAAGCGGTCGATGCGCCTCGCCCAAGACCTCTATGAAGGCATTGACGTCGGTGAGGAAGACGGCGCCGTTGGTCTCATCACCTACATGCGGACCGACTCAACACGCGTCTCCGAGGAGTCCGCGCTCGCCGCACGCGACGCCTTGCGCGCCGATCCGACGCTCACCGAGGCGCACCTGGCACCAGGGCCGCAACTCTATCCCAGTGGGAAAGCGAATGCGCAGGATGCACACGAAGGCGTGCGTCCCACCGATCCCGCGCGGCGGCCGGATCGCGTCCAGAAGTATCTGACGGCCGACCAGTTCAAGCTCTACCAGCTCATCTGGCAGCGATTCATGGCCTCGCAGATGTCACCGGCGGTGTTCGACACGACAACGGTCGATTTCGATATCGCCGCGAAACAGCGCCAATGTTTGTTCCGCGCGACCGGGTCGGTGATCAAGTTCACCGGCTTCCTCGCACTCTATCGCGAGGCGCGCGAAGAAGGCGACAGCAAGGCGCTCGAGGACGAACAGGCGTTGCCGATGCTGGAGCTCAACGAAAACGTGCCGGTCAAAGCGATCAACTCCAAACAACACTTCACTGAACCACCGCCGCGGTTCTCTGAAGCGTCACTGGTCAAGGAACTCGAACGACTCGGTATTGGTCGGCCGTCGACGTACGCGTCCATCATTTCGGTGCTGGCCGATCGTCGCTACGTCGAACTCACCCAGCGGCGGTTCTTCCCAACCACACTCGGCGAGACCGTCGAGAAGGTCATGGTGAAGAAGTTTCCGGACGTCTTCAACGTTCTCTTCACCGCGCAGATGGAAGAGGATCTCGACAAGATCGCCGACGGCTCCATGTCGTGGCAACGCGCACTGGGCGATTTCTGGACGCCGTTCCAGGCCACCCTCAACGACAATGACCTCGACGCGCTCATTGGTGAGGCGTACGATCTGTCAGCGCTCGAGACAGAGCGGTGTCCCGAGTGCGGCGGTAAACTTGTCGCCAAAGGCGGGTTCTTCGGTCCGTTCGTCGCCTGCGAGAACCATCCCAAGGTTTGCAAGTACACGCGACCGATCAAGGGCGAGAAGAAGCCGGCAGAATTGACCGCATTTCTCTGTCAGGAATGCGGCGCGCCAATGGTCGTGCGTCACGGTCGCTCTGGTGATTTTCTTGGCTGCAGCCGGTTTCCGAAGTGTCGCGGCACACGGTCCATGCAAACGGGCGACAAGTGTCCCAAAGAAGGCGGTGATATCGCCGAACGACGCAGCAAGAAGCGAGGCAAGGCTTTCTACGGATGCGAGAACTATCCCAATTGCGATTTTGTCATTTGGGACAAACCCGTCGCGGAAGTGTGCCCGGAGTGCGGCTACGTTGGTGCCGAGATGAAGAGCAACAAGACGCGCGGTCCATACCGCAAATGTCTCAAGTGCAGCAACGAATGGGACGTCGCAACGCCTGAAGAAGCCGAGGAAGTCGCGGAAGTGGCATGACGCGCCACGACCCGATTCTTGTCGTGGGTGGCGGTCTCGCTGGCAGCGAGGCCGCCTGGCAACTTGCCGAACGTGGGCACGACGTCGTGTTGCACGAAATGCGTCCGGTGCGCGGTACGGCGGCACATCGCACCGAACGACTGGCGGAACTCGTCTGCTCGAACACGTTCAAGAGCACAGAGGCCACCAATGCGCACGGTCTGCTCAAAGCGGAGATGCGCCTGCTCGGGTCGTTGATCCTGGAATGCGCCGACCAGTCGCGCGTACCTGGCGGCACCGCGCTGGCCGTCGATCGCGAGGTATTCTCGCAGCACGTGCATGATCGCATCCACGCCCATCCGCGCATCTCGGTCACACGCGACGAGGTGACCGAGATTCCGGCCGTCGGCGTGATCGCCACAGGACCCCTCACTTCTGACCTGCTCGCCGAGTCCATTCGTACACGACTCGGCGCCGACTCGCTCGCGTTCTATGACGCAATTGCACCCGTCATCGCCGTGGAGAGCGTGAACACCGACATCGCTTTTCGGGCGTCGCGGTGGGGCAAGGAGACGATGGAATCGGCGGACGACGAAGGCGCCTATCTCAATTGCCCCTTCACGCGTGATGAGTACGAAGCTTTTCTCGACGCACTCACGACCGCTGACCAGTTCACGGCGCACGAATTCGATGCCGTGCCGTACTTCGACGGGTGCATGCCGGTTGAGGAAACCGCCAGGCGTGGGCGCGAATCGTTGCGATTTGGACCCATGAAACCAATCGGGTTGCGCGATCCGCGAACGGGTAACAAGCCGTGGGCCGTCGCGCAGTTGCGCATGGAGGATCGCGGCGGCCGCATGTGGAATTTGGTCGGCTTTCAGACGCGGCTACGCATGCCGGAACAGCAGCGTGTGTTTCGTATGATCCCCGGTTTGGCCGAGGCCGAGTTTCTTCGGTTCGGATCCATTCATCGGAACTCATACATCAACGCACCGGCCACGCTCACGCCGCATCTGTCGCTCAAAGACGCACCGACCACGCTGTTTGCTGGTCAGATCACCGGAGTCGAGGGCTACACAGAGAGCACCGCCACCGGCATTTTGGCTGGGGTCAACCTCTCGCGCATTCTCGCGGGGCAGGAGCCCGTCGTTCCGCCACCGACGACGATGCTCGGTGCCCTCTATCGGTATCTACGCGAGACCGACCCGCGACACTTCCAACCCATGAACGCGAATTTCGGTTTGCTCGACGATCTGGAAGGGGTGTCGCGCGAGGTACTGCGTGACAAGCTCGCCAAGCGCCGTCTGTTCGCCGACCGCGGGTTACAGGCATTGGCATCATGGCGCGATGCCGTGGGTACGCAGGCCGACACCGTGTCCGTCGCATGACCGACGTGGCGCTCCCAGACGACGTGTCCGAATTTCTCGTGCACCTCGTGAAGGAGCGTGACCTGTCACCAAACACGGTCGGCGCGTACACGCGCGACCTACAGGAATTCTCGACGTGGCTGGCAACGGCACACGGCATCGGCGGGTGGCAATGGGGCGCACTGGGCCGAACGGAAATTCGCGGCTTCATGGCGCATCTCACACGACGGGGATTGGCCAAGCGTTCGATTGCGCGGACGCTCTCGGCGATACGGAGTTTCTATCGCTGGATGCACCGGGACGAGCGCGTCGATGTCAATCCGGCGCGTGCGGTTGGCACGCCGCGGTTGCCGCGCACGCTGCCGTCGTATCTTGATCAGCATCAGGCGGAAACGCTGATGGAGCTCGCTGCCACCCGGTCACACTCCGGCGAGTTCACCGATGTGCGCAACATGGCCATCATCGAATTGCTCTACTCGTGCGGACTTCGCCTCTCTGAGTTGCGAGGCATTGACTTGGCCGATTTAGACCTCGTGTCGCAGCAGGTCAAGGTGCGCGGGAAGGGGCGGAAGGAGCGTATCGTGCCGGTCGGCGATCACGCGCAGCGCGCCGTTCGCAACTATCTCGTCAAGCGCGATGTGCTGCTCGCAAAAGTTGGACGCGATGCGGTGGGCAAATTGTCGCGCGGCGCGGTGTTTCTCAGTGCGCGCGGCGCGCGCATGAGTGCGCGGGCAATCCAGCACGCGGTCGTCAAACTACTGTCGGCAGTGGACGAAGGGGCCGGCATGAGCACGCACTCGATGCGACACACTTTCGCGACGCATCTGGTGGATGGCGGTGCCGATCTTCGGGCGGTGCAGGAACTGCTCGGCCATGCCAGCATCAGCACGACGCAGATCTACACGCACACCAGCGTCGAGCGTCTCAAGAAAGTGTATCGCCAGGCGCATCCGCGCGCGTAGCGTCCGTCGCATCGCGCACTAAGTTTCGGTATGGCTCTTCCTCAGATGCGCGCTACCACCATCCTGGCCGTTCGGCGCGACGGCAAGATCGCCATTGGCGGCGACGGACAAGTATCCGTTGGCGATACCGTGGCCAAAGCGCGGGCGGTCAAAGTGCGCCCGCTCAAAGGCGGCCGAGTGCTTGCGGGCTTCGCGGGTTCAGCCGCCGATGCCATCACTCTGTTTGAAAAGTTCGAAGAAAAGCTCGATCGGTACCCGGGCAATCTGCCGAAAGCAGCCGTTGAGTTAGCGAAAGAGTGGCGCAGCGATCGCGTGTTGCGACGTCTGGAGGCGCTCCTCATTGTCGCCGATGCCGATCACGGCTTCATGATTTCCGGCAACGGCGAACTCATTGAGCCGGACGATGGCGTATTGGCCATTGGGTCAGGTGGCGCGTACGCGCAGGCCGCAGCACGGGCGCTGTTGCGCGAGACAGCATTGTCACCGCGCGACATTGTGATGAAAGCCCTCACCATTGCCGGCGAAATCTGTATTTACACCAATACGAACATCACCGTGCTCGAACCGACGATCTAGCCGGTGCGATAACGAAAAACCCCGGAGCGACAGTCTCGTCACCCCGGGGTTTACGTTGACCCAAAACCCTTACGGCTTCTTTACAGCCTTGGCAGCGTCCTTGGCCTTGTCAGCCATCTTGTCCACCGCGGCGCCTGTGGCGCTCTTTGCCTTCATCGCCGCGCTGTCCATCATCGCGCCGGCCTTCATCTTTGCGGTGTCCATCATCGCGCCGCCGGCCTTGGCCGCGCTGTCTACCATCGCGCCGCCGGCCTTGGCCGCGCTGTCCATCATCGCACCACCAGCTGTCGCGGCGGCGCCGACGGCATCAGCAGCGGCACCGCCCGCAGCGTCGGCCGCAGCCTTCGGCTCTCCGGAGCAGGCCGCGAGTGCCATCAGCATGCCGATGGTCGAGATACGGAAAAGATTCGAGCTCTTCATTGGCAGGGTTCCAGGCGTGGAGGATGAGCGCATTGATCTCAGCGCACTGGAATAGTAGCACATTCAGCCGCAAGGCGAAACGCCCCACATACATTGTGCGTTCCCTCGCACGGCCAATTGGCCCCGCTACGCCGCGGCGAGACGAGGCGTTAGCGTTGACGTATGGCTACCCCACGCACAGAACAGGCGCTCGCTCGGCTCGCCGACCTCACCCCGCGCCAAATTGTCGCGGAGCTGGACCGGTACATCGTTGGACAGGCCGACGCGAAGAAGTCCGTGGCCATTGCGCTGCGCAACCGCTGGCGCCGACAGCGTGCCCCGGAAGCCATCCGCAATGAAATCTCGCCCAACAACATCATCCTGATTGGGCCAACCGGCGTTGGGAAGACAGAGATTGCCCGTCGGCTCGCCAAGCTCGCTGGCGCACCGTTCACCAAGGTCGAGGCCTCGAAATTCACCGAAGTCGGCTACGTGGGGCGCGACGTCGAATCGATGGTCCGTGACTTGGTCGAAAGCGCGATCGATATGGTGCGCACCGAGCGCGAAAGCGAAGTCGAAGATCTGGCGAATGAAAAGGTGGATGAACGGTTGCTCGACCTGCTTTTGCCGCAGCCGTCTGGCGCCGCTGCGTCGACCGACGACGCCAAATCGCCAGGAGCGGCCATGGCGGACGCACCAAGCGACGGGACGGCCAGCGCCGACCGCTATCGACGCACGCGCGAGAAGCTCAAACTGCTGCTGCTCGATGGTCAACTCAATGGCCGCGAAGTGGAGGTGGAAGTGACGCAGTCCGGTCCCGGCATGAACAACGTGATGACGCCCGGCGCCCCCGACGGCATGGACAGCATCTCCGAGTGGTTTCGCGACATGATGCCCAAGCGCAAGAAGAAGCGCACCGTCAAAGTCACCGAGGCGCGTCGCATCCTGCTGGATGAAGAACTCGATAAGCTCATCGATCTCGATGACGTCACCACCGACGCCCTCGAACGGGTGGAAACGATGGGTATTATTTTTCTCGACGAGATCGACAAAATCGCGGGTGAACGAGGGCAGGGGGGCGGACCGGACGTATCCCGTGAAGGCGTGCAACGCGACCTCCTGCCCATCGTGGAGGGGTCGAACGTGCAGACGCGCTATGGCATGGTGAAGACGGACCACATTCTCTTCATCGCGGCCGGTGCGTTTCACGTCTCCAAACCGAGCGACCTCATTCCGGAGTTGCAGGGGCGCTTTCCCATTCGGGTCGAGCTCAAGCCACTCACCGAGGCAGACTTCGTTCGCATCATGACCGAACCGGAAAACGCGCTTACCAAACAATACGCAGCGCTGGTCGAAGCCGAGGGCGCGTCGTTGGTGTTTCACGCTGAAGGCATTGCCGAGATCGCCCGTGTCGCCACCCGAGTGAACGAGCGGATGGAGAACATCGGCGCGCGTCGTCTGCATACGGTCATGACCACATTGCTCGAAGACGTGCTCTATGAGCTGCCCGATCGGGGTAAGGACGCCGTCACGGTCGATTCGGCGATGGTGCATGAACGACTCAAGGTGATCGCCGAGGACGAAGATCTGCGTAAGTACATTCTCTGATCAACGACAACGAACGTGATGACGACCGTGCCGCATCGTGACTTTCTGAACATCAGTGATTTTTCGCCGACGGAAACGCACGCCCTGTTCGAACTCGCAGAGCGCATGCGCACCGGTGCGTACGCGGACCATCCACTCGCCGGTAAGGCGCTGGCGATGATCTTCATGAAGTCGAGCACCCGCACCCGCGTGTCGTTCGAGGTCGGGGCCACACAACTGGGCGGCACTGCGCATTTTCTGTCACCACGCGATGTGCAGATCGGTCGCGGCGAGCCCGTGGAAGACACGGCGCGCGTGCTGTCGCGGTACGTGCACGGCATCATGATCCGGACGTTTGCGCATGCGGATGCGGAAACGTTGGCGCAGTACAGCAGCGTCCCCGTCATCAACGGATTGACGGATCTGTCGCACCCCTGCCAGGTACTCGCCGACCTGCTCACCGTACGTCAGCGTTTCGGAGAGCTACGTGGCCGCACCGTTGCGTGGATCGGCGACGGCAACAACATGGCCAATTCGTGGATTGAAGCCGCAACACATCTCGGGTTCTCCCTCCGTTTGGCCTGCCCGGAAGGGTACGATCCGGACGCCGGGTTCCTCGCCACCGCTCGCAATGCTGATGTGCAGTTGCTTCGCGATCCAGACGCGGCGGTAGATGCAGCAGACGTCGTCACCACCGACGTCTGGGCGTCGATGGGACAGGAGGAGGAACAAAAGAAGCGCGTCGCTGCGTTTGATGGGTTTCGGGTGGACGCGCGCCTGATGTCGCGGGCCAGGCGCGACGCCATCTTCCTCCACTGCCTGCCGGCACACCGCGGGGAAGAAGTGTCCGCCGACGTCATCGATGGACCGCAGAGCGCGGTGTGGGACGAGGCCGAGAACCGACTGCACATTCAGAAGGCGTTGATGGCTGCCCTCATGGGGAACGTGTCCCTCACGTCCAACTAGTCCCTTCAACGTTCGACACTCATGATCGAATCAGGCGCTGTTGCTCCCGACTTTACTGTCCTCACTGACGACGGTGCAACACTCACGCTCTCATCACTGCGTGGGCGACCCGTGGTGCTGTACTTCTATCCGAAGGACGACACGTCGGGATGTACCGTCCAGGCGTGTGAGTTCCGCGACATGTTTCCGCGGTTCGACGGTTCCAAAGCCGTCATCCTCGGCGTCAGCCCCGACGGCGTCAAGTCGCACGCGAAGTTCAAGGCCAAGTTCGAACTGCCGTTCACACTGCTCGCAGACACAGAGAAATCAATCGCCACGGCGTACGACGTGTGGAAGGAGAAGTCGATGTATGGGCGCAAATACATGGGCGTCGAACGCACCACCTTCGTGATTGATGCACACGGCAACATTGCGCACATCTTTGCCAAAGTGAAACCGGCTGGGCATGCGGCAGAGGTCATGGCCGCCATCGCGGCGCTGTAGCGAGACACTGCAGCCCGCGAATCGTCGCAACCGGCGGTTAGGGCACGAGGCCTTTGTCCCAGACGAAGCGCTTGAAAAAGACGCCCATCTTGTCAAACGTGTCGATCCAGTTCTTGTGCAACATCGACTCATGCAGATCGTCCGGGACGACGATCAGTTCGTGGTAGATGTTGCGGGCGCGCAGGAGTTGCACGAGGCCCACCGTTTGCGCGAAATCCACGTTGCGGTCGTCGTCGCCATGCACGAGGAACACCGGCGACTTCCACGTGTCGATCGCCGAAATCGCTGACGACTTGAACGCCAGATTGGCGGTGTCGAGCACATTGCCGTACAGGTGCACACCGGCGAGGTCAGCACCCGCCACGAAAATGTCCGAGTTGCGCGCGAGTGCCTGCGATGTGAGCAGTCCGCCGTATGACAACCCCCAGATGCCGATCCGCTTTGTATCCACGTCGGCACGCTGCTGCAAATACTTGGCGCCAGCCAGGACGTCCTGATACTCCGAATTGCCGCGAGAATTCGTGTTCGCCGCATTGCGGAAGTTCTTTCCGTAACCCACACCGCCACGATAGTTGATGGAGAGAACGATGTAGCCCTGCGATTGCAGCCACTGATTGTAGGCGTAGGCCCAATGGTAGAACTGCATGTAGTGATAGCCGGGCATCATCTGGCGCTGGGGACCACCGTGCACGAACACCAAGGCCGGACGCTTCTCACCAGGCTTCATGTCTTTCGGCATGAACAGTTGGTTGTGCACCTCAACACCGTCGGCCGCCTTGGTGATCACGATGGACGGTTCCACGTGCGCCGCTGTCGGGAAATCCGCTCCGAGTTTCGGAAAGACGATCTTTGGTGCCGCGCCAGTCACGGGAACGAGCGCGATCGACGCCGGCGTTTGCGCGTCAAAGTAGATCACCGCCACCTGCTTGCCCGAGGCCAGCGGTTGCGGAGACGTCTCGATGCCGCGTCCGGTGGAAATCTGCGTGGGCGTTCCGCCGGCAACGGGCACCGACCAGATGTGGCGACGCTCGATGTCGTTGGCGTTCGTGCAGTAGAACAGCGTGCGTCCGTCCTTCGACAGCGCCAATGACGTGGCATCCTCAATGATGCCGTCCGTCGTCGTCAGTCGCGTTGGCGAACCACCAGCAATCGGCAGGGCATACCAGCGCTCGAAGTCATCTCTCGGCACGTTGACCGGAAAAATCACGTGGTCGCCGGCCCACACCATGTTGTTCGCACTGGTGAACACGCTGTCACGCGGCGCGTTGTGCCAGAACTCTTTCGCCACGCCGGTGGTGGCGTCAGCGACCATCAATGAGAGCGTGTGTCCGCCCGTGAACGTGGCCGCGTAGAATCCGGGCGAACGACGGAGTGATCCACGCTGCGTGGAATCCTGTGCCGGTGCAGCACCTCGTCCACCGCCACCGCCACCGCCACCGCCACCGCAGCCGGCAACAAACACATTGCGTGCCGCCGCCGCGTTGCTCGCCGGCCCGGGCGGGTTCCCAATGCCGCCTTGTCCGTTTTGCGCCTGTGCCCCGAACGGCGTTCCGGGCCGACGGTAGAAGGCCAGCTGCTTGCCATCTGCCGACCATGTCGGGCCGCCATCGCAATCCACACTCGGCGATACATAGGTCACGCTCCGCCGCCGCACGTCATAGACGGCAACGAAGGCATGATTCTCCCGATCGCTGACGAAGGCGATCTTGGAGCCGTCGGGCGACCAGCTGGGGCTCCCGTTTCGACCCCATTCGCGAATGTACGGCACGCCGCCGGTGTCCATCGCTGCGAGCCGAGCGCCTCGCGACACGCGCGCGCGAAAGATCTGTCCGTCTTTCACATACAACACGTACTGGCCGTCCGGTGCTAGTTGCGGTGATGCGCCTTGCGCAACCCGCCACGCCGGACCGCCCGTCGAACGCACTGCCCAGATCGCGCGCTCTGCGCCGTCCGGATCGTGCGATGGGTTGGCCACCCAGTCAAAGCGATTCGGCGCCGATCCGCGCACGAACACGATCACCGATCCATCGTCGGAGACGGATACGTTGGTCAGATCCGTGCCGTCGTCCGCGGTGAAGTTGGTGAGTCGCGTTGGCGCGAAGCCGGGCGCGCTGGCGGTGTACACGTTGCGCATGCCACGATCGTAGGCCATCCAGGCCAGGCGATCTGCTTTCCGGGCCGACACGAGGGTGAGTGGCGACGCGGGCGACAGGAACTGCGCAACGGTCGGCCGCGCCTGTCCACGCAGCAGTATCGGAACGGTCGCGGCCAACGACACGGCAACGATCACCACACGAGTGGCGATGAGCGCGGAGCGAGCGGGCAGGAGACGAATCACAAAGCCTCTGGAGGTCGGTCAGATACAGAGAGAGCAGCAACGGGAGACGAATCCACCCGAACAGCAGGAGCGTACTGCCAGAAACACCGTTCGGCCAGTGAATTTGATGGCGCAAAACCGGCTCCCTGCCACACTGGCACCGCCCTGCCAATCCCGGCATGTTTACCGGGCGGTCGGAAGGACCGCGTTGACCCCGATCCCGGCCCCATGACCGACCTGAACGACAGCGAATTGCATCGCACGCCACTGCACGACGTCCACGCCGCACTCGGCGCGAAAATCGTTCCGTTCGCCGGGTTCCTGATGCCGGTGCAATACGCCAACGGCATTACCGCGGAGCACAAGGCCGTGCGAGAGCGGTGCGGCATGTTCGATGTCTCACACATGGGCGAAGTCGACGTCCGGGGCCCCGACGCCGTACGCTTCGTGGCGTCCGTCACGAGCAATGACGTGGCGGCGTTGCAGGTCGGACAGATCCACTATTCCACACTGCTCCGCGCCGATGGCACCATTGTCGACGACCTGCTCGTGTATCGGTTCGCGGACAAGCTTATGCTCGTGATCAACGCGAGCAATCGCGACAAGGACATCGCACATCTGCGCGCGCACATGGGGGCATTTGACTGCACGTTGACGGATCGCTCCGACGAATTTGCATTGCTCGCGGTACAAGGACCGATGGCACCAGCACTCGTGCAATCCTTTGCCGATGTGCCGCTTGATGGTGTCAAGTACTATCGGTTTATCGAGGGGAATGTTGCCGGTGTGCCATGCATTATCTCGCGCACAGGGTACACGGGCGAAGATGGTTTCGAGTTGTACTTCGACGCGTCACAGGCCGTACACGTGTGGAACACGTTCATGAGCACTGGGCAGGTGACGCCCTGCGGACTTGGTGCGCGTGATACGTTGCGTCTCGAGGCGGGATTATGTCTGTACGGCAACGAGCTCGATGATCACACCACGCCAATTGAAGCGGGTCTGTCGTGGCTCGTGAAACTCGCGAAACCGGAAACGTTTCTTGGTCGCGAAGTGCTGGCGCGCCAGCACGCGGAAGGCACGGATCGTCGGCTGGTCGGGTTCACTGTCGACGAGCGGGCGATTCCCCGACACGGCTATGGCGTATCGTACGGTGGGGTGCACGTAGGTGAAGTGTGCAGCGGCACCATGAGTCCCACGCTCGGTACATCGGTGGGCACGTGTTATTTGCCGAGCGCTGCCGCGGTCATCGGCACACCATTCGACATCGACATTCGCGGCAAGCGCGTGGCGGCGCGCGTGGTCAAGCTTCCGTTTTACAAACGGGCCGCGACGCCGTGAGTAGTCGCCCTCGCGTCGCTGCGGCGCGGCGCGGCGGCCTCGACGACCGGGAGACAAGCGTCGTCGCCATTCTCATGAGCGATGTTGAACCGGCCGTTCGACTGAATGCGGCGCTGGAAGCGCAGGGCATTGCGACGGTCACCATCTCGCCCATGGATGACGTGCGTGGCGACCTTCGTCGTGCGGCCCCCGATCTGCTGGTGTTGACCGGCGCGTTGCTGGACAACGTCAATGTGTCGCTCGTGCGTCAGCAATTGTGGGATGGCGTGCCCGTGGTCGGTTTCACTGAAGTGACCGATGCCGCCATGGAAGCGCGGCTGCGCGATATCGGGTACGTGGACACGTGGCCCAAGCCCGTGATCATTGACGAGGTGGTGGATCGGATTCGCCGTCGTCTGGATCGGAAGCGATTGGCCGAACTGACGGGGCTCGTCGGCGACTCGGAGTCCATTCGTGAAGTGCTGGTGAAGATTGAACAGATCGCACCAGTCACGAGTACGGTGCTGATTGAGGGCGAGAGCGGAACCGGTAAAGAGTTAGTCGCGCGCGCGATTCATCGCCTCGGTCCTCGGCGGGGGAAGCCCTTCATCGCCGTCAACGTGGGTGCACTGCCCGACACGCTGCTCGAGAGTGAGTTGTTCGGGCACGAGGCCGGTGCGTTCACCGATGCGCGGACTGC
>JANMKU010000120.1:0-36922 GCA_031372205.1 Gemmatimonadaceae bacterium
ATTCAAGTCGATGATGCTCCCATTCTGGCGACTGCGAGCGCGATTGCCGTTGCCGTCGTCGCGCCGTCTGGCACGCGCACGTGCGCGCCTCGATGCGACAATCTTTCGCATGATTTCCGACCGTCGCGAGAGTGGCGAGGATCGCGGTGACTTGCTCTCCATGTTGATTCGCGCCACCGATGTTGAAGGCGACGGCACCGGCATGAGTGACGCACAGCTGCGCGACGAAGCGCTCACCATTTTTCTGGCGGGCCACGAGACGACGGCGAACGCGCTGACCTGGACGTGGTACCTGTTGTCGCAGCACGATGCGGTGGCAGCGCGACTGCACGCGGAAGTGGACGCGTTGGGCGGAGAACCGACGTTTGCCGATCTCGCACGCCTGCCCTACACGCGGCAGGTGATTGCGGAGTCGATGCGGCTGTATCCGCCGGCCTATGCGATTGGTCGCCGTACCCTCGAACCGTACGCCTGCGGTGCGTTTGCTTTGCCGGCCAAAACAGTGGTGATCACGAGCCCGTACCTACAGCATCACGACGCGCGTTGGTTCCCCGATCCGGACCGTTTCGATCCAGATCGGTGGACACCAGCCCAAATCGCGCTGCGACCAAAGTTCAGCTATTTCCCATTTGGGGCCGGGACGCGCATTTGTATCGGGGAACAGTTTGCATGGACGGAGGCGATGCTCATGTTGGCGACGCTCGCACAGCAGTGGCGGGCAACGCTCGTGCCGGGGCATCCGGTCGTGCTGCAGCCGATGATCACGTTGCGGCCGAAGCACGGGATGCGGATGAAACTGCAGCGACGTCGGCTTACGGGATTTTCTTCGTCGTGATCTTGATGACGCCGTTGGCGGCGCGAGGATCGCTGAACGCCGCTGTTGCCGCTGCACCCTTGACGACTTCAATGTGCTCGATCGTCTTGGGGTCGATGGTATTCATTCGCGAGAACTCGGTTACCACGCCATCCACCAGCAAGAGTCCGTCGAACGCCTTCCGCGCCAATGTTGCGGTGTCCTTCCGGAGCAAGATCGTGGGGCCTTGCATGGTGCGTACCCTGACGATCGCGCCGAGACTGTCCGTGCCGCGCGCTACGTCGATTGTGGCAATGCGCTCGGCTGCGAGTTTGTCCGCGGCTTCGTTCGTGACGCGTTGCCCGTCCACGATATAGGACACCTTCGCTGTGTCAACGCCCATAGCTGCTGCGCGTCTGGTGGCGCTCGCCACATCCATGCGGGTGATCTCCGCCGACGTAGGCAAATTCGATTCGCATGCCGCGAGGATAGCGAGCGTGGCGACCAGTGCACCACTGATGCGACGGACGACGAGAAAGCGAGAGGGCTGACGGGTCATGGCGAGAAGTCTCCGTTCTAAGTGAGTGGCCGAACAGGAAAACGCAGGAATACCCGACGACAGTGCGGACCGATGTCCGGTGAGATCAATCAGCAAACGGCCGTAGTCCAATGGAGCCGCACCCGCCCGCAGCACGCGGCGGTCACAATCGAGTTCGACAGCCAGTCGGAGCCGCGACCACAGGTACCACATCGCTGGATGCCATGGCATGACGGCGACGGCGAGGCAGGCCACAAGCAGCAGCAACGGATCGTGGGCCAGCACGTGCTGTTGTTCGTGGGCCAGCACCAGTCGTTGCTCCTCATTCGTGCGATCAAGGATCCAGACTGGCACCACGATTTCCGCGGGCGAGATGCCCATGACGGCGGGACCCGCGTCGGGCGACACGCGAACGCGCGTGCCTTGCAGCATCTGGTCTGGCCAGGCACGCCGCAGCCGCCGCACACGGGCCCACACGCGTCCCATCACGACCATGGCGCAAATCGACGACAGCAACCACGCGGCCAGTAATGATTGTTGCACAAGGAGTGACGCACGTGCGGCGACTGTCACCGCTCCCGCAATTGGTGCGACGATCGCGCTACGAGCGGATCGCGTCATCGCTGTAAGCCGGTCGAGTGGCGAGGCCGATGCGACCGTCGAGGACGTCACATCCGGCGTGGACATGCCGACAACGGCACGCGCTCGTTGCATCGAGCCGTCGCGCATCGGCGCGGCTGCGGCAAGCGCGACGAGCAGCGCCATGGCGCCGGCCCACACCCACCGAACCGGGCGATCTGCTGAACGCTGCAGACTGTGCAGGCACGCGGCGGCGGTGGCTAACAGACTGCCGACGGCCAGCACCAGGACCATACACGCGGCGATCATGGCCGAACCTCGGCGTCAGGGGTTGTCTCGCCCAGCCGAGCGGCGAGGAGTTCACGCATGCGCTCAAGCTCGTCCCGACTCAACGTGTGGTCGGAGACCATCTGCGCAAACATGCGCTCGGACGACCCGTGAAAGATCGCGTTCCGAATGCGGTCGATGGCGCTCCCCCCGGCTCGCTCGGCCCCAACGCGCGGGAAATACCGATAGGCTCGACCCTCGGCTTCATGCCGCACGAATTCCTTCTCCTCGAGCGTCTGCAGCGCTGACAGCACGGAGGTGTACGCCAACGGCTCGGCGAGGTCGTCGCGCATTTCGCTCACGGTGGCCGATCCTCGTCGCCAGAGGATGCTCATGACTTCGAGTTCGCGGGGTGGGAAGTAGATGTCGTCCATGTCGTGTGGTTGGAGTGTCTACGGAAGTTCCAGTAGTATGTGACGCAATAGGGATTTTGTCAACTGGTTTTCCAGTAGTCGGAATGACGAGCTTGGGATGTTCCGAGAGAATGTTGGCTGCACCGCGAGGTTGCCCTCGGCGCCGGTCGATGTAGCTTCGGGTATCCCTCTCATCGGAGCACCCTCTGAGTACCTCCGCTCTCGAACGGAAGCCGCTGCCGCCAGCGCCGCAGGTGGACCATGCCCTCGACGCGCTGTGGATGCCCTTTACCGCGAACAAGGCGTTCAAGGCGCAGCCGAGATTATTGGTGAGCGCGAAGGACATGCACTACGTCGCGGAGGATGGTCGACGGGTGCTCGATGGCGCGGCGGGGTTGTGGTGCGTGAACGCCGGTCATTGTCGGGCACCGATTATCGACGCCATTCAGCGAGCGGTCACGACGCTGGATTATGCGCCCGGATTTCAGATGGGCCATCCGTCGAGTTTTCGACTGGCCACGGCGCTCGCCGAGTTGCTTCCCGGCGATGTGGATCGCGTCTTCTTCTCGAATTCCGGATCGGAAGCGGTCGACACCGCACTCAAGATCGCCATCGCATATTGGCGTGCACGTGGTGAGCCCTTGCGCACGCGATTCGTTGGGCGTCTGCGCAGCTATCATGGTGTCGGGTTCGGCGGCATGTCGGTGGGGGGGATTGCGGGCAATCGCGAACCGTTTGCATCCCACCTGTTACCACACGTCAGTCACCTGCCGGCGACGCACGATCTTTCGCGCAATGCATTCAGCCACGGCCAACCGACGCATGGCGCGGAATTCGCTGACGCGTTGCTGGCCACCATTGCCGAACATGGGGCTGACACGATTGCCGCGGTCATCGTCGAACCCGTGGCGGGATCGAGCGGCGTGCTGGTCCCGCCGGTGGGTTATTTGGAACGATTGCGTGCGATTTGCGACGCTCACGATATCCTGCTCATTTTCGACGAGGTCATCACCGGGTTTGGACGCCTCGGTGCACCATTTGCGGCGCAGCGATTTGGCGTGACCCCGGACATCATGACCCTGGCCAAAGGGCTCACCAACGGAGCGATCCCGATGGGTGCGACCGCTGTCCGGCGACATGTGCACGATACGGTGGTCGATGCAGCGCCGCGCGGCATCGAGCTCTTTCACGGCTACACGTATTCTGGGCACCCGGTTGCCTGCGAGGCGGCGCTGGCCACGCTCGCGTTGTACCGCGACGAACAGCTGTTCGAACGGGCGGCATCGCTTTCGCCGATGTGGGAGGCTGCGGTGCACTCGCTCGCGGACGAACCGCATGTCATTGACGTTCGCAACATGGGCATGGTGGGCGCGATCGAACTGAGCGCGCGCGACGCTACGGTCGGCGCGCGTGCGTCAGACGTGATGACCACCTGTTTCTGGCGCGAGAACCTGCTGGTGCGCGTCACGGGCGATACGGTCGCCTTGTCGCCGCCGCTCGTGGTCAGTGAAGCGCAGATCGTCGAGATCGTCGACGCGGTGCGACGCGCCATCCGCAGTGTGAGTTAGCGGACGCTTGCGCGCATCGCGTACGCGCAGTCGCTATTGCAGCTGGATGTAGATCGGGGTTGGCCAGAGGCGGAGGATCGACTCGCGCGTGGTGGCCGGGTTGTCGTTCTTCGTCTTCGTGAATTGCTTCCAGCCAGCGAACTGCACTGGCTCGCGCTTGACGTAGCTGAAGAATGAATCGCGTTTGAGCCACGGCGGACCGAAGCCATCCATGTGCATCACGATTTGCACACGCGGATCGAGTTTGATGGTCGATACGTTCGTCACGCCTTTCTTCGTGAAGCGATGCACCACGAGGATTTTCGGCGGCAGCTTGTACTTGTCGACGAGCCCGGCGAGATAGTGGGCGGCAAAGTTCACGTCGGCCGCGTCGTACGAGCCGATCTTCTTGCCTGGACGAGTGCCGTCCTTCATGGAGAACTCGGGGTCGATGCCCAGGTGCACCTCCGGGCGCTTCAGGAAGCGCTCCAGCGCCGGCAGTTCCTGCTGCACGGTGCTATGCCCCACTTGCACGTCAACGAACATGATGGCGTTTTTGCGCTTGGCCCATCCGTACACTTTTTCCAGCAGCGCGCTGTCCATGCGCGATCGATACATGCCGTCCCGGCCCGGCGTGGGATTCGCCACCACTGCGATGAGATGCAACGCTGGTTGCACGGGGTGCTGCGGATCAAGTCGATTCCACTCTGCTACCTCGCGATCGAGCCGCGCCAGCATGTCCTCAGTCTCAAACTCGCCCAGAATACCCATGCGTTTTGAGAGCGGATTGCCATAGAACGCGATGATGCGTTTGGCTGGCAAGATCGAACCCGGCAATAGGGCGGGCATCTTCGGTGGCCACAATGAATCGAGATCGCTCCCCATGCCTCGGAATGCCAAGTGTCGCTCTCCCGACGAAGGACCGAGCGAGCCAGACGGCGCTTTGCGCACCGAATCTTGCGCACGCGCGGACAGCGGCAGGGTCAGGAGAGCGGCAACGACGGCGCACACGCCACAACCACTGCGGTGCGCAAAGAGCGAGCGAGGAATTGGCATAGACGTGAAAACAGACGATCGCGACGCGCTCGGACAAGCCCCGTCGTACAGGCGTGCTACGCTGGTGGCACTTTGTTTGGCGCAGTATTGCTGCGTCGCGTTTTCTTGGCACCCGCCGAGGTTTGGAGCGCCCGATCAACGCGCAGGGCCATCGAACCTGTTGCCTCCGCCCGAACGACCAGCCAACGCGTTTGCGCCACGACATCGATCATGCGTCCGGTATGAATCTGCCCAGACAGCCGAACACCACGAGTCAGTTCGCGATCCAACGCGGACTCGGCGGCCCGGCGGAGCGCTTCGAGCGGCGGTCCCAGCGGGATGGTGGCACGACGTCGAAGCTCCGTTACGATATCCGCTTTGCGAAGCCACGCGACGCCCTGGACCAACGCATCCGACGTCCCGACGTCGAAGTCCAGATCCGGTACGGTGAGCATACGGTTGAGCGTGTCGAGTCGTGGCGTGCCGACCAGATAGGCATTGCCGTTGACGTCACCAGTGACGCGAAGGTTTACGACCACGCGGCCGTCGCCGATGCCGTACAGTCGAACATCGGACACGACGACTGACCGATTGAATCGTCGAAACTTGCGACCTGCCAGCTGCTTGGTCAGGACGGCACTTGCGTCCTCGTAGGTCAACAGGCCCTCGAGCCGTAACAACGCGCTGTCCCCAACTTGGTGCTGTCCGCGCGTAAATGGTGGAAGTGGTGTGAACGAGGGCGGGGGGCGCTTGCCGTACACAAAGGCTGGCCGGACATACAGTCGCATCTCCAGCACCAGCAGACTGTCGCGCATGGAGACATCGCCGATGAGTGCACCCTCCGGCGACAGGTTGAGCCAGACGCTGTCCCGTACATGCAAACTGCGATTGAGCAGGTTATACCAGCGCTCGACCCGGGTATGCACATCGAATGCGCTGATGCGTCGATCAACGGCCGCGAGTTTACCGCGCAACGCCCCCTCGACCGCCTGGGTAACGCGATCGGTGACGTCTACTTTGAACGGCGTCACGAGGCATTGGTCCCGAGGAGTGTCGGTCAGCGCGGTGACGCTGCGCACGCGCGTGCGCGAGATAAGAGTCCACGCGGGCGTCACGTTTACGTCCGCGCTGAGTACGAGCCGAACGCGCGGCAGCTCTCCTTCCGTGCCGCACGACGAACTGAGGGTTGGCGCCAGCGGTGCTTTGTACCATCCTCGCCCCTGATACGACACGACGGTGGTGATCGTGATGCGTCGGCCGTCAAACGCGACCACGAGTGGTGTTCTGGTCGCATGAAACGCCACGTGGATCCGCGTTGACGATGGGATCGCCAGGCGCTGATCAATGTTGCCAAATTGCTGTGGCACGGCCCGCTCAAGCGCCCTGAGCGCGGATGCCAGGTTGTACGTGATCGGCGCGTCCACTATCGACGCAGGCAGTGGCGGCAAGGGTGGCATCTTGGTGGTCGAGAGCGAATCCGCGATGGCCAGCGGCGCATCCGGCGCCAGGCCAACGGCGCTGCACGCAGCGAGCGCACCGCAGGACGCAAGGACAACAACGGTCCGTACCGCCATTGGCAAACTGCACATTGCGTACAGCGAGCCGGTGCGCAGTCGATGGCCCGCGCGTTGTCGCGCGTGTTGTTGCGCGCGTTGTTGCGCGTGTTGTTGCGCGTGTTGTTGGTGCAACCGCGTCACGGCCGCGGCGCCGCGACCTGCATGCGGGCCAGGATGAGACTCGCTCGTCGTGTCGCGATCGCGCCCATTGGCGACCATCGGCGCGGGGATGGCAGGATGGCCGCGAGACGTGCTGCCTCCTCACGCGAAAGCAGCGCCGCTGACTTTCCAAAATGTGCGTACGCCGCTGCCTCCGCGCCAAACACGCCGTCTCCCCACTCGGCCAGGTTCAAGTACACGTCGAGGATGCGCTCTTTGGACAAGAGCAGTTCGAGCCACAGCGTGACGTACAACTCCAGCGCTTTGCGCACATACGAACGTCCATTCCAGAGAAACAAATTCTTGGCGACTTGCTGCGTCAATGTCGACGCGCCCCGCAATTTGCCGCCCGCTCGCCGGCGATCAAGGGCGGCACGCATCTCAATGAAATCGATCCCGTGATGTAGATAAAAGCGCTGGTCTTCTGAGGCGAGCACGGCCCGACGCAAATTGGGCGACAAGGCCGCACGTGCGACCGCGCGATGGCGCGGGAACACCGGGCGGTCGCCGTGCACCAATCGCTGCACGGTGCGTTGCAGCATGACGGACGTCGTAGCGGGCTCCACCACGGCGACAAGGAGGATGGAGGGGATCGGAGCAAGCAACGCGCCGACCATGACCAGCGCACTCAGGCGCACGATGCGCCGGGTTCGTGGTGTCAAGCGCGCCATCACGGTTCGCCAAGGTGTGGTGGTGTATCGGGTGGCTGACGACGCCATCGCCGATGCTGCCAAAAGTATTGCGCCGGGAAACGGCGCACGTAGCGCTCCAGCTGTTGGGTATAGGCGAGGACGATGGCATCAATGTCCGCCTCGCGATCACCGGTATTGGCAATCGGTATTCGTTCGAGCAACAGTGCGTAGCGACCGCTCGGCATGCGCACAGACACGACAAACACCAACGGAACGCCCAGCCGCAAGGCGAAGACCGCGGGTCCACGTGGCGTTTTCGCAGGCCGACCGAAAAAGGGGACGAACGTGCTGGCCAGGCCAAGCGCATCGTGATCGCTCACCATCGCGATGGTTCGACCGTCGCGAAGCGCGCGGGGCGTGCCGCGCACGGCGTCGGCGTCATGAATGACTTCCATGCCAATCTCGCCGCGGGTGCGGCGCACGTAGGCGTCGACGAGCGGATTGGCCATGCCGCGTGTTACAGCGGCGAACGGCACGCCGCGGGCTGCCACATAGGCGCCACCCAGTTCCCAGTTTCCGAGGTGGCCGGTGACGAAGATGACGCCCTTGCCCAACGCATTCGCTGCCTCCCAATGCTCCCATCCCTCAACCAGCTCAAATCGATCGAGAACCGCCTGTCGCGATGTACCTGGCAGGACCGAGGTCTCGATAAACGTGCGGCCGAGACTCTCATACGACTGTCGCGCGGTGTCGAGCACTTGTGCGGCTGTGTACTCCGGAAATGCAGCGGCGATCTGCCGCTCCGTGACCCCACGTCGAATGCCGATCGGCCGAAACGCGAGCCTCGCCACCCTCGCTCCCACGTTGCTCGCCGTGCGCCAGCTGACGAGTCGCAGAAGGGTGACGGCCGCCCGAGTGGCGGCGAACTCGAGGTGATGGGAAAAGGTCGGGCGTCGGATGTCGTCAATCATGTGCTGAAGGAGTAGTCGCTGCCGAGTCCGCAGTCCATGCGCGTATCGCAAATGACGAACGCCGCGCTGATCCAAAGATCAAACGCGGCGTTGCCAACGTCATCAGACGAGCGTGTCCGCTCGGCGCGTCAGGTTCAGTTCGAGAGCATGATCACCACGCGGCGACTCGTCGCGCGGCTCGTCTCGTCATCATTGGTGCCAAGGAGTTCGGTCTCACCGGCGGAGCGTGTGGTGATGCGCGATTCGGCGACACCCTTCGATACGATGTAGGCCTTCGCCTGATCAGCACGATCTTGTCCGAGCTTTTCGTTGTAGCCTTCGGGGCCCTTCACGTCGGTATGTCCGGTGATCGCCATCGTGCGGGTGAGATTCGCCGGATCAGCGAAGGACTCGGCGATACGGTCGAGAATCATTTTCGCTTCCGGCGTCAGGTCGTACTGATTGAAGGCGAAATTGATGGAGCCGACGACGATCGGGCGACCCGCTTTCGCGGCCACCTGCACGGTGTCGCGTCGCTGCACAACGACCGTATCGCGGCGCGCCGACGCCGCAGCGACTGCTGGCGCCGCAATCCGGACCGTGTCCGTCCTCGTCACACGCTCGCGCGTGAAGAAGGAGAGACTGAGCCCAGCCTGTGCCCCGTAGTTGAGACCCGTGGTGCGCGGATACGGCAGCGTGTTCTTGCTCGCCGGCGTAACGTAGTGGGCGATCCCCTCGAGTCGCGCCGAGAGGCGATCATTGAAGATGAAGCGTAGCCCCACTAAGCCATGCGGGCCACCGCCACGTGGCGCTACGACACGAACCCGCCCGTACGCATCATACGCATATCCTGCGCCGAGCATCAGCTTGACGTTGTCGTTGAGCGGGGCGTTGTAGGTCAGCCGGTACGCCCACAACGGGTGCGACACCGTGTACAGCGTATCGCGTCCAATGTCTCCATTCTTTGGCCGATCGACATCGACTTCGGCATAGCTGAGGTCCATCTCCGCGAGCAAATTCTTGAACAGATAAATGCCGGCGCGGCCACCGCCACCGAGGCCGGTCTTGAGCTGCAAGGTGTCGGCATACTTACTGAATCGGCCAAAGCCGCCGATCTCGATGGCCCCCTGGCGCTGGGCGAACGCCGACACCGGACTGGCCAACGTGAGCGACGCGAGGAGAACAGACTTGGCAAGGGTATTCATGGAGCTCCAGAATGAGGATCTTGAAATGGCGAAGTTAGGATGGGCAGCATACGAAGCAGTGTCACGTGGTGACACCGGGGCTATGGTTCCGCTTGTCAAGAAGTTATTCACTTCGTACTGGAGAGCAACAGTACACGGTTGCGCTAGTCACTTCGTGTGATGCAGCCCACGTTGGCGTGCCGCCGGCGCCGGTACAGGTCGGCGGCCTACTGATTGCGACCTGATCGCCGATGCCCTACGCCTGACAGACGAATGGCCATACCGAATCGGCACAGACCCGGAGCACATCGCGGCCACCGCCTCGCGCAGATCGGCTTGGTGATCAACGCGCTGCTCACGGTGGTGAAACTTGTCGCGGGCCTCGTCGGCAACGCCTATGCGCTCGTGGCCGACGCGATCGAAAGTGCGACGGACATGGTCGGATCGATGGTGGTGATCAGTGGGTTGCGCATCGCCAGTCGGGATCCTGACGATCGCTACCCGTTTGGCTACGGCCGCGCCGAAGCACTTGCCGCGGCGACGGTCTCCGCCTTGATGTTCGGCGCTGCGGCGGGCATCGCGATCGAAGCTGTCTCAGAGATCCGTACGCCACATCACGCACCAGCGTCGTGGACGCTAGGCGTACTGGCCGCGGTGATCGTTGTCAAAGAGTTGCTGGCCAAGTATGTGCTCGCGGCGGGCACCGCATCCGGCAGTGTGGTGGTCAAAGCGGATGCCTGGCATCACCGCTCCGACGCTATCACCTCCGGCGCGGCATTCGTCGGGATCAGCGTTGCGCTCATCGGTGGTCCCGGATGGGAGGCCGCGGACGATTGGTCCGCGCTCGTTGCATCGGCGGTGATCTGCGCGAATGGCTTGCGGCTGTTGCACGTCGCGTTAGCCGAATTGATGGACCGAGCGCCGGAGCCGGCGCTGCTGGCCACAGTGAGCGACGCCGCGCGCTCCACGCCCGGTGTACGCGCGATCGAGAAGTTAAAGGTGCGACGGTCCGGCACGGCGCTCTACGTGGATATTCACGTGCAAGCCGAGCCAACGCTTTCGTTGCACGATGCGCACATTTTGTCTGGGCGCGTCAAGTCGGCGATTCGACAACAAGTGCCGTCGGCAATTGGCGTCCTGATTCACATGGAACCCTACGAACCTCCGGAGGTTGTGTGAGTATGTCAGCGCGCGAGAAGGATGAATCGGCATTGCGACAGTTGCGGCTATCGCCTGTGGATGGCGACGTCAAGATCAAACTCGGCGCGAAGGCGGCCTGCATCGAGGATGCACCCGCGCATGAACTGTTGGTGGCTGCCACGCAGACATTGCTCGAGCGACTGACTGTGTTGCAGGACGTCTTCCATGCCGACGGGCGACATGCGCTGCTCCTGGTGCTGCAGGGTCGCGACGCGTCCGGGAAGGATGGTGTCATTCGTACCGTGTACGGCGCCTTCAATCCGACGGGCGTGACGGTGGCCAGTTTTGGTCCGCCCACGAAGCTGGAGTTGCGTCACGACTTTCTCTGGCGCGTGCATCAGGTTGTCCCGCCGCTCGGCATGATTGGCGTGTTCAATCGTTCACACTACGAGGATGTCCTCGCCGTGCGCGTTCGCGAGCTGGCGCCGGAGAGTGTGTGGCAGTTGCGGTACAAGCAGATCAACGCGTTCGAGCAGCTGCTCAGCGAGCAGGGGGTAATCGTACGAAAGTGCATGCTGCATGTGTCGCGCGACGAACAGCGCGAGCGTCTGCTGGCGCGACTGGACGACCCGACCAAGAATTGGAAGTTCCGGGTGGACGACCTCGATGATCGGGCGAGGTGGGACGCGTACACCGATGCCTATCGCGAAATGCTCGAGCGATGCAGCACAACACGGGCCCCGTGGTTCGTGGTTCCGTCAGATGACAAGGTGGTACGGAACTACCTGATCGCCAAGATGCTGGTTGAAACGCTTGAGGAGACCGATTCGCAGTATCCACTCATGGATCCGGTGGTGCGGGACAAGGCCCGAGACTTCCAGTAGAGCGGACGCGCGGCGGGCGTCTGCGGTTGTGAAACGGGGAGTGGGGCAGTACGTTCCGCGTTCAGTTCCGGCTGCAGTCGTGAGTACGGAACGGGACGTAGCGCAGTCCGGTAGCGCACCTGAATGGGGTTCAGGGGGTCGCGGGTTCAAATCCCGCCGTCCCGATCGTGTGGAGATCGGTTCACAACGCCTCGGCTTTCGCCGGGGCTTTGTGCGTTGGTGGGTGCTGTGCTCGCAAGATTGGACGACGCTCCTGGGGGACGTCGACCCGCGGCGGTTGGCCGCACCGGAGTTCGCGTCGATGACCATCATGCGGTATTCTTGAGCGTCCACCGCTGCACGGCCTACTGACACCACCGCCAAACGATGATCCAGAAGAAAGTCTGCATGATTGGCGTCTTTGGTGTTGGGAAAACCAGTCTCGTCAAGCAGTATGTCCACTCGTTGTTCTCGGTCAAGTATCACTCGACCGTGGGCGTCAAGATCGATCGCAAGACCGTCGAGGTGGACGGCGACGAGGTCACGTTGGTGCTGTGGGACATTGCTGGCAAAGATGCCGAAGAGGATATCCCGGCGAGCTACATCCGTGGATCGCACGCCGTGATCTTTGTCGTCGATGGAACGCGGCGGGAGACGTGGGAGGAGCTGCCGATCCTGACTCAGCTCGTGCAGAATACCGTGGGCGTCATTCCCATGGTTGTCGCACTGAACAAGTCCGATATGTCCGAGGAATGGGTGATGCGCCCGGATGAAGAGCAGCGCGTCATGTCGCAGTGGGACGTGGTGCGAACCAGTGCCAAGACCGGGCTCGGCGTTGAAGAGGTGTTCCAGCGCATTGCGCGTGGCGCGCTGGGCAAGCCCGGAGCGGCGTCGTGAGCGAGTCGACCAGCGTTCCGACGGACGTGTTCGGCGTGAGCCATGTGGGTCGTGTGCGGGAAGCGAATGAAGATCATTTCGTGGTCGCCTCCCTGCGAAAAACGCTCACCTTGCGTCACACCAACGTGGAGCAGGCGTCCCTCCTCGAACGCAAGGCTGGTCCAGAGGCACTCCTGATGCTGGTCGCAGACGGCGTCGGCGGACATGCCGGCGGGGCGGAGGCGTCGCGCATTGCGGCCACCGCAATCGTGGAATACCTGTCGTCCGCTGCGCACTGCTTCAACAATCTCGATGTGGACCATGAGCATGAGTTCATGGAGCGTCTGGAGAAGGGTGTCCGCATCGCGCACGAGCGCATCACGTCGTCAGCGGCAGGGGAGCGCCCGCCGGCGACGACGCTGACTATGGTCTTGCTGGTCGCGCCGCGCGCGTACGTCGTGCATGTGGGCGACAGTCGGGCGATGTTCCTGCGCAAGCATCGCCTTCGCGTACTAACGCGAGATCAGACGATGGGCGAAGAGTTGGTTGACGTTGGCGCCATCACGGCCGAACAGGCGGCACGGTCGCGATTTCGTGACCAGCTCACGAGCGCGCTCGGCAGTTCGGCGATGACGCCGTCGCTTGGGCTGGTGGATCTGCGAGCCGGCGACGTACTGTTGCTGTGCACGGACGGACTCACGAAGCACGTCACGGAATCGCGGATTGCCGACGTCCTTGGACAGTCAGCGACCGCCGAGCAGGTGGGCCGTCAGTTAGTGGACGAGGCGCTCGCCGGCGGCGGAAGTGACAACGTGTCGGTGGTCGTGGCGCGTATCGGGAGCTGATACGCGCGATCAGGACGCGACTAGATGTTGGCGCGAACGTTCGCTTTGCGCATCTTCCAGAGGAATCCATCCATGTAAAAGTGGATCAACGATTCGTACACCGCGTAATAGAAGATCCATCCTGTCGCTGTCAGTCCGAGAAATTGCATCTCGATGAGCAGGGTGCGCCCGTACCACGTGGACAGTATGCCCACCGCCAGCAGTACCGCACTGAACGCGACGTACCACAGCACCGGACGTTGCAGCAAGCGTTGGTTCAGTGTCAGCGGCTGTTTCTTCACGCGGTAGGCGCGGCGCTGGTAGGCCCAGACGAAGACCATGTATTCGAACGCGTGACTGAAAGCAAACGCCACGTAGGCCTTGATGGGGTCGGTCCACAGCAGCGACGACGACAATAGCATATTCCCCGTTGCCGCCGAGATCCGCGCGGTGTTGCGCATGCGATGCGCGCGCCAATCGTGCCACACCCAATTGCCGATCGCGCCCGCGGCGATGAGCGCGCTCGGTATCACGAGCAGCGCCTGGTGGAGGTCCATGAAGTCAATAACGACAATGGTGTAGTCCTTAATGGAATCGCCATTTTCGATGATCAGCTGGCGGTACTTCGGTGCGACGTATGCGAAGTACAAGGGAAACCAGCAGAAGACCAACAGGCGGTCCACCCAGCCGGGCGTCTTGCGTTCCGCAGGCGCAGGATCTTTGGCCATGTAGAGGCGCATGATCCCGTACTTCTGCATGTGCGTGTGCCAGAAGTTCCAGAGCAGCGAGAAGAACACGATGCCGCTGACGAGCGGTCTGCCGACCGGTGCCACGCGTTCCTGCGTGATGAGGAATGGCGTGGCCACCATGAGCGCCACACAAAACAGTGGAAACCAGGTGAGCTTCGCCTGATACGTGTGGAACACGTCGCCATCAAGATAGGCGTACGGCAATCCGTAGTGGCGATGCGCGAAGTTGAAGCCCATGGCGATCGCGAAAAACAACAGGTAGTCGTTGTATCGGTCAGGCCCGGTGAACAGCATGGGCAACAGCAGCCACACCCAGCCGAAATGGTACGCCGCCATGTCGATGAACGGTGAGACGTGCCATCGTGGGTTGGGCCGGTCCGGTGGAGGGGCTTCGACATACTGCTGCCAGAAACTCGGCCTGTTCGCGAGTGCTGGCACCGACCCAGTGACGACGGCAGTCGCGCGGCGTCGTCGAGGGCCTCGAATGTTACGTTGCGTCACTCGACACCCCTTGATACCTCCATACAACGATCATTGGCTCACGGCACGAGGCGTGGATGCGGCGCGATGGAATCGCGTCGAAATATTGGCGCATCGCGCGCGTTTGGACAGGCACCGCATGAAGTGCGGCGTTGTCGCGGCACCGCAACGTGGCCGCGCGTCGCGCGTCATTCGTCATGCACCTTGCGAGATGCGCTGCATGACGGCAGGGTTGCTATTACGCGCGCGACCGCGCGGCAGCACGTCCTACGCGATACACCAAGGCCTATTCATCGATGACGTTTCCTCGCGTGGCTGGCGTGTTGCTCCATCCGACATCGCTCCCCGGTCCGCACGGCATTGGCGCGCTTGGCGTGGAAGCGCATCGGTTCCTTGACTTCATGGTTGATGCTGGCCTGAGGATCTGGCAGATGCTGCCGCTCGGGCCGACGGGGTACGGTGACTCGCCGTACCAGTGCTTCTCGGCGTTTGCCGGCAATCCACTGCTGATCGACCTGCCGGGAACGAGCACAGACTTTCCCGACCACACCGTCGACTTCGAACGCGTGATTGCGCACAAGCGTGCCCTGCTTGATGCGACGTGCGCGCGCTTCGTGCCCGACGATCGCTATCGCGCATTCGTCGCTGCGAATAGCGAGTGGCTTCCCGACTACGCCCTGTTCACGGCGGTGAAGGAAGCACACGGTGGCGTCGCGTGGACCGAATGGGACGTGGACATCGCGGCACGCGAGCCTGCCGCAGTGGCGCACTGGCGGGCGAAGCTGGCAACACAGATCACGCACGTTTGCATCGGACAGTATTTGTTCTTCACGCAGTTCTACAACCTCAGGCGCGCGGCCAAGGCCAAGGGCATCCAGCTGATGGGCGACCTGCCCATCTACGTCGCGCATGATTCCGCGGACGTGTGGGCCAACCCACAGCTGTTCCAGCTGGACGCCACCGGTCTCCCTCGCGTGCAAGCCGGCGTGCCGCCCGACTACTTCAGTGCCACGGGGCAGCTGTGGGGCAATCCGATTTATGATTGGGGCGCGATGGTCCAGCAGGGCTTCACCTGGTGGGTCGAGCGTATGCGCGCGTCTCTGCGATTGTTCGATGTGATTCGTATCGATCACTTTCGTGGCTTCGACGCATACTGGGAAGTACCCGGTGACGCGACAACGGCGGTGAACGGGCGATGGGTGACGGGCCCGGGTGCCGCACTGTTTGATGCCATCACCTCGTCGCTCGGTACGCTGCCTATTGTCGCCGAGAACTTAGGTCTGATCACGCCGAGCGTGGAAGCGTTGCGTGAATCGCTCGGCTTTCCCGGCATGGCCATCTTGCAGTTTGCATTCGGGAATGACGGCGTCGCCGGGGATTTCACACCGCACAATTACGTGCGCGATTTGGTGGTGTACACGGGCACTCATGACAACGATACCACGCGCGGGTGGTGGGAAGGTGGCGCGGGTGATTCGACGCGCAGCGCCGCCGATGTGGCGCGGGAACGTGACTACGCGAAGCGCTATTTGAACACTGACGGAACCGAGATGCACTGGGTGCTCATTCGCGCGGCGTTGGCATCAGTGGCCAACACCGTGCTCATCCCCATGCAAGACATCCTCGGCCTGGGTGGCGACGCGCGCATGAATCTGCCTGGTCGACCGTCAGGAAACTGGGGCTTTCGCTACGCGCCTCACCAAGTGACTCCGGAACTCACGCAGCGACTTCGCGATTTGGTGATCACGTACGAACGGTAGCGCGACGATGCCGTGGCATGTCATGCCGTGACATGCCTTCCGCGTATCGGCCAACGCACACTCATCGACCAATGGTTTGTAGTGCCCACTGATACAGGCCCACATACTGCGCTGCCGAATGCGCCCATGAGTGGTCTTCACGCATACCGCGGTCGCGCAGCATCGCCCAACTGGCGTCCTGTCGATAGGCGATCAGTGCACGCTCGATTGCGCCGACAAAGTGGCCGGCGTCGAATGGATGGAAGCGAAAGCCGTTGCCCTGCAACCCTTCATGCACGGTGTCATTGAGACCACCAGTTGCCCGCACAATGGGAACGCTCCCGTACCGCAACGCGATCATCTGTCCGAGGCCACAGGGTTCAAAACGCGACGGCATGAGGAAGGCATCGCTGCCTGCATAGATGCGCTGGGCCAGCGCTGCGTCGAAGCCGATGCGGACGGCGATGCGCTCCGGGTGAGTCCGGGCGTGACGGCGCAATATTTCCTCCAGTGGGCCACTCCCTGATCCCAATACGACGAGTTGTGCGTCGGTTTGGCCAATGAGCCACGGCACAACCTGACTGAGCAGGTCGATCCCCTTTTGTTCGACCAATCGTGAGACGATACCGAGTAGTGGTTGCGTCGGTGCCACCGGCAGTCCGAACTCACGCTGCAGCGCGGCCTTGCACGGCGCCTTGCCACTCACGTCGTCGGCGTCGAACGGCGCAGCGATCTGCGTATCGGTACGTGGGTTGTAGCGACTGGTATCGATGCCATTGAGCACGCCCCGGACCCGGTGTCGCCGAGAACGAAGCAATCCATCGAGGCGCTCGCCGTACTCGGTGGTCATGATCTCTTGGGCGTACGATGGGCTCACGGCGGTGACAACGTCGCTGAAGAGGATTCCGCGCGCCATGAAGTTGAAGGATCCGGCGATCCCGGGACCCATCGTTTGCTCGAGGAGCCCGCCCTCGCTCAATCCGGCCTGTGCCATCGTCGACGGGCTGTATTGCCCTTGATATGCCAGGTTGTGCACCGTGAACACGGTCGCAATGTGTCCGAACGTGTACTTGTAATAGGTCCGCATGTAGTTGGCGAGCAGCGCGGAATGCCAGTCATTGGCGTGCACAACATCGGGTTGCCAACCATCGAGTTCACGCAGGTGCTGCATGAGCGCCAACACTCCGCGCGTGAACAGAATGAAGCGGCGGTCGTCGTCACGATCACCATAGATGGTTGGGCGTTCAAACGCCGCCGGAATATCGAGCAGATAGATCGGCGTTTCGGTGGCTGAGGCGCGCCAGACGCGCAGTTCCTCCTGTCGTTCGCCGACCGGCAGAAACGTCGCCGCGATTGGTCCGTGCATGGGCACGCCGCGCTCGCGCAACTCACGATATCGCGGCATCACGACACGCACGTCGTGTCCAAGCGTTCCGAGGGCATCGGGCAATGCCCCAGCAACGTCCGCCAGTCCGCCAGTCTTGATGAACGGGGCGACCTCGGCGGCAACGAACAGGATATTCATGATCGGGTCGCTGTGGAATCGAGTCTGTGAACTGATACGAGGGATGCTGGTAGCTTACGGTCGCATTGCATGCGACGGCAGGGGGTGAATCCCACCCGGTTCACGGCCTGGTCTTCTTCTCAGGGGCGAACCGCGTCGTACCTTCCAACGAGGTGATTCGGCTGTCCTCTCCTTCTCACGAGGCCATGAGGTTGCGCCCCTCCGTCCAGCACTACCCGTCGGGCAGGTTCCACTTGCAGGCGCGGGGAGCGTGGTTCACATCACCGTTCGCGAAACCATCGCGGTGGGTAGTGTGCGGGCTGTTGCTGATCAACGTGACGCCGCTAGCGCACGTGGTGCAGGCGCAGTCGCGGGGAACGGTGCCTGGCGCGACGGTGCCAGTCGCGTCCGATGCAGACGTGACGTTCATGCGCCAGATGATCGAGCACCACAGGCAAGCGCTTGAGATGACGGCCCTGATCGCCAAGCGATCGGCGCGGCGTGATCTCCGGCTGCTCGGCGAACGGATGACCATCTCGCAACAAGACGAGATTCGGATGATGTCACGCTGGTTGCAAGCGCGCGACGCGCACGTCCCGACCGCACTGGGCGGACGCGTGGACACCGTCCCCTCGATGTCGCAGAGCGATGTCACAGCACATGCGAGGGCGATGGAACACGAAGACTACATGCCCGGTATGCTCACCAGTTCGCAGATGGACTCGCTCCGTACCGGACGTGACGCTGTGTTTGATCAGCGGTTCGTTCGCTACATGATGCAACATCATGAGGGTGCGCGTACCATGGTGAGGCGCCTGCTGGCCACCCCTGGCGCGGCGCAAGACCCACAGGTCTACAGTTTCGCAACTGACGTTGACGCCGAGCAGTCCGCAGAAATTCATCGTATGCAGCAATGGCTTGTGCCGCCCAAGGGCCGACCGTCCTCGCCGCGGGCCTTGCGCCCGCGCCACCGGCTCGGCAGGTACCTTTGACGCCACCGCGTATTCTGCTCCTATGTTTTCCCTCGATATTTGGCTATGACTCGTCTCACATGGTTCGCCATCAGCACGGCCGTCGGGCTTGCGGTCGTCGCATGTTCGATCGGCGCCCAACAGGATACGACCGGGCGCATGCGGGACCCGCGGGTTGGACTCGGCGGTGGTGTGTCGGATGCACAAGAGGCCGTCCGCAATCTCCGTCTCGTCTCCCATGTGAACAAACCTGACGGCTGGTTCAATCCAGCTGCGCTTGGTGATTTTGGTTTTGCGAATTCCGACCTCGCCTTTCAAAAGGACTTGGTGTTTCAGGGCGGCTGGCACGGATGGAAAGCGTTCGATATCTCGAATCCCACGGCCCCGACGTTGCGCGCCTCGATGGTGTGTCAGGGCGGACAGGGTGATCCATCCGTTTTTGGGAACCTGTTGTTCATCTCCGTGGAAGACCTGGCCGGTCGCGTGGATTGTGGCCTCGAGGGCGTACCGGACAGCGTCAGTGCGGCACGATTCCGCGGTGTTCGCATTTTTGATATCGGCGATATCGATCATCCGACGCAGGTAGCCGCCGTGCAGACGTGTCGCGGATCGCACACGCACACGCTCGTGACCGATCCGAAAGACAAAGCGAACGTCTACGTCTATGTGCAGGGCACAGGCGGCGTGCGGTCGCCAAACGAACTCGCTGGTTGTGTACAATCGGCGGATGATCAGAACTCGTCGTTGTTTCGCATCGAGGTCATCAAGGTGCCACTTGCGACCCCGCAGGATGCGCGCGTGATCAGCAGTCCGCGAATCTTCGGCGACGCCGCCGGAAACATTGCGGGTTTGTGGAAGGGTGGCAGTCACGGCGCCGGCACGCAGGAAACGAGTCGCACGGATCAGTGTCACGACATTACGGCGTTCCCCGAGATCGGGCTGGCCGCAGGCGCCTGTTCGGGCAACGGCGTCTTGCTGGACATCAGCGATCCAGCGAACCCAAAGCGCATTGACGAGGTTATTGATCCGAACTTCGCGTACTGGCATTCGGCGACGTTCAGCAACGATGGGAAGAAGGTGATCTTCACCGATGAGTGGGGTGGTGGCACTTCACCACGATGTCGTGCGACCGACAGGATGGACTGGGGTGCCGATGCGCTGTTCACCATCGGGGCGAATCGGAAAATGAGTTTCGCCGCGTTCTTCAAGATGCCGGCACCGCAAGTCGACGCGGAGAATTGTGTCGCGCACAACGGCGGTCTCATTCCGGTCCCCGGTCGTGACATCATGGTGCAGGCGTGGTATCAAGGCGGTGCATCGGTGTTCGATTTCACCGATCCGAAGAAGCCGGTGGAGATCGCGTTCTTCGATCGCGGGCCGATCGATCCGTCACAGACCACACTGGCGGGCTTCTGGTCGCTCTACTGGTACCATGGGTATATCGTAGGTTCTGAAATCGGTCGTGGGCTTGATATTCTGGAGCTTGTGCCATCGCCATTCTTGTCGCAAAACGAAATCGACGCGGCGAAGTCGGTTCGTGTCGACGAACTCAACGCGCAGCTGCAGCGCAAGATCGTCTGGCCGCCGAGTTTCCCAGTAGTCCGGTCGTATCTCGATCAACTGGTACGCAACAAGGGGATGATCGACAAGCGGCTTGCTGCAATTGATGACGATCTCGACGCGGCGGAAAAGCTATCGGGCGCAAAACAGAAGACGGCGCTCACGTCGCTGGCCACGAAGCTCGACGCTGATGCACTGTTCGCCAAGGATGGCGTGCGCGTCCGGGCGTTGGCGAGTGCCGTGCGTGAACTCGCGAAAGTGTCGAAGTAGACGGACAGCGCCAACCACTCTTCACTTCCACGGATACACCCGTGAACTATCGATCTGGCAACCTTGCGCGGACCGCCATGGCCTATGTGCTGGCCGGTGGCCGCGGATCTCGATTGTACGAACTCACCGCCGTGCGTGCGAAGCCCGCGGTGTACTTCGGCGGGAAGACACGGATCATCGATTTTGCGCTGTCGAACGCCATCAACTCTGGTATCCGGCGCATCGGTGTTGCGACACAGTACAAAGCGCACAGCCTGATTCGGCATCTGCAACGCGGGTGGAATTTTCTGCGCCCGGAACGCAATGAGAGCTTCGACATTTTGCCAGCCAGTCAGCGCATCTCGGAAACCCAGTGGTACGGTGGCACCGCAGACGCGGTCTATCAAAACATCGACATCATTGAGGCGTACCACCCGGAGTTCATGGTCATCCTCGCCGGTGATCATATCTACAAGATGGACTACGAGTTGATGCTCCAGCAGCACATCGATCAACACGCCGACGTCACGATCGGGTGTCTGGAAGTCGCGCGCCGTGACGCGTCGGGTTTCGGTGTGATGGACGTGGACGCGGAGGGCCGGATTGTGTCGTTTCTGGAAAAGCCTGCCGATCCGCCAGGTATTCCTGGCAACCCCAGTATGTCGCTCGCCAGCATGGGCATCTACGTCTTCAACACTGCGTACCTGTTTGAATTGTTGCGTCGCGACGCCGCAGATCCCGCATCGAGTCGCGACTTTGGCAAGGACATCATTCCGTACGTGGTCGCGCATGGCAAGGCGGTGGCGCATCGTTTCAGCACGTCGTGCGTCAAGTCCGAAACAGAAGCGGAAGCCTATTGGCGGGACGCGGGCACCATCGACGCGTACTGGGAAGCAAACATTGACCTCACGAGCGTTGTGCCGTCGCTTGATCTCTTCGATCAGAACTGGCCGATCTGGACGTATGGTGAGATCACGGCCCCCGCCAAGTTTGTGCACAACGAGGATGGTCGTCGAGGCCTCGCGCTCAACTCACTGGTGTCCGGTGGGTGTATCGTGTCCGGCGCGCGGCTGCACAAGTCGTTGTTGTTCACGGGCGTGAAAGTGCATTCGTATGCGTCACTCGACGGCGCCGTCGTGCAACCGTATGTGGACATTGGTCGTTCCGCCAAGCTGCGCAACGTCGTGATTGATCGCGGAGTGCAAATCCCCGCTGGACTCGTAGTCGGCGAAGACCCTGTCCTCGACGCGAAACGATTCCGCCGCACTGACCGGGGCATCGTGCTGATCACGCAGTCGATGCTTGACACACTTGGGACGTAGTTAATGCAAAGGCTCGGGCGCCATCTGCGAGCGTGCACCAGCGGGCTGGTGTTCTCCAGCGTGCTCGTCGTGCCGGCAACCGCGCAGACCGTTAGCAGTCGCACTGGGGGTTCGCGCGCCGGTATCGATGTGCTGCACTACGAATTCCGCGTGGATTTTCCGAACCGCGATGTGCCGGACACGATCCACTTTGTGTCAACGACGACGGCGCACCGCACCGCCTCGACCAGCGCACTGGCGCTCGATCTTTCGGCAGCCTTGCACGTGGACTCGGTACACGTCAATCACTCTCGCATCGCGTTCGCGCGTCCTGGCGACAGCGTACGCGTGGCGCTTCCACCTGGTGCGAATGACACGGTGCAGGTAGCCGTGTACTATCGCGGGTTCCCCACCGACGGATTGATCACGCGACCGGACAGTGCTCTCGGCTGGACCGCGTTTGGTGACAATTTTCCCAATCGCGCGCGCCAATGGTTGGCAACGATCGACCACCCGTCCGACAAGGCACTGGTCGATTGGATTGTACGTGCGCCAGCGACGCATCGCGTGGTCGCGAACGGCGAGCTGGTTGAAGAGACGCCGGAGTCCGGGCCGCGTGCGTCGCGCATGGTGCGCACCCACTGGCGATCCACGCGACCGCTCTACACGGCGGTTATGGTCATCGGTGTTGCCCCGTTCTCAGTGCAGGCGCTCGGCACGGCGACGTGCACGCGCACGGGTGTCGCGTCGTGTCCGTCGCAAAGTGTGTGGACCAGCCCCGCACAGCGAGCGAGGTTGGCGGATGCGGAGCTTCCCGGTGGGTTTGCACGTTCGGGCGACATCGTCTCGCTGTTTGAACGACTCGTCGGCCCATTCCCATACGAGAAGCTCGCACATGTTGCATCGGCCACTCGCTACGGCGGCATGGAGAATGCCGCGGCAATCTTCTACGCGGAAGATCTGTTTCGGCCTGGCTCTCCGAGCGAGAGTCTGATCGCGCACGAGACAGCACACCAATGGTTTGGCGATGCTGTAACGGTGCGGGCGTGGCCGCACATCTGGTTATCCGAAGGTTTCGCGACCTACTTCGCTGCGTTGTGGGCGGAGCATGCCCACGGCGACAGCGCATTTCGGCGAGAGCTCACTGGCATGCGGGCGACGGTCTTGAAATCGACCATCGTGTGGGAACGACCCGTGGTGGACGAGGATCTTGACGACGTGGCACGTGTGCTCAACTCGAACGTGTACCAGAAGGCTGGGTTCGTGTTGCATATGCTGCGAGGCGAAGTTGGCGATGCCGCGTTTTTTCGTGGCATCCGTTCGTACTACGCTTCGCACCGCGATGGCAACGCGGTCACGGGCGACGTGCAGCGCGAGTTCGAACGCGCGGCCGGGCGATCACTGGAGTGGTTTTTCGCGCAGTGGATGCGCCGTCCCGGATACGCCGAGCTGGAGACATCATGGCGCTGGGACGCACGAACGCAGCACCTGCTGCTCACGGTGCATCAGGGCGCGCGCGTCGCGCCGTACCGGCTGACACTGGCGGTGGACATCACAGACTCACGCGGAACGACGCGGCGGGCGCGCATTCGGATCCCAGCGCGCACCACGTCGAGCCTTCTCATTCCAATGACCCTCACGTCTGCGCCGCGCGCTGTGGCTTTTGACGCCGATGTGTCAGTACTCGGCACGGTCGTGCATCGGCGATAAGCGTCTAGCTCGCCATCGCGCGCACCACGCGCACGGTGACCGACAGTTGCCCCACATGTCGCATGGCATGTTCTGCACCATGCACCAGGCAGCCGATCACCGTCGAGGGCAGCTGTGCGCGGCCAACGCCACGCCACGCACCCAACGTCGCCGGATCGATCGCGCGTAACTCGTCGACCGCTTCGGCTACGCGCGCGTGTAACGCGTCAAACACAGCGGGCGCATCTGCGACTGACACGGGGTGCTGCTCGGTACGCAGTGCGGCAAACTGCGCCTCGCTCAGCGCGTTGCCTCGAGCATAGGTGAACAGCCGATCGATCACCCCGGTCACGTGGCGCACATGAAACGCAGCGGATGCCACACCGGCCGGACGCGCGTTCCACTGTACGTCGGTGAGATCGCCGGTCATCTCCGCAATGCTTTCGCCTACTTGCAACAGAACGTGTGCGACCGGCTGCAGCACTGCCGGTACGCCATCGATCGGGCCCCGCTGCCACCACTCCGTCTCGGCCATTCGTCGCCCTCGCTTAGCGCGGGCGTTGCAGTTCAATCTCCGACATGATGAAGCCGAACCCTGGCCAACCGCCTGACTTGATGGCGCGTTGGAACGACGCCTTCGCCTTCGTGGTGTCGCCGTGTACCAGATACCAATTGCCCAACCCAAAGCTCAACGTCGCCACTTGCACGTCGGCTGTATCGGACGCGGTGAACAGCGCCTCGGGCGCGGTCTCGCCTCGATACAGCCGGAGACGTGAGACGTAGGCGTAACCCGGCGGCGCGGGCAACGTGTCCGCACGACGCGCGAGCATGGCTGCCGCCTCCGCTGGACGATTGGCTCGCGACAGCGACATCCAGAGCCAGTCGGTGCTGCCAGCACGTTCGCCGCCGTCCGGGGCGAGCGGTTGCGCCTTGGTAAACATGGTGGCCGCGCCAGCAAAGTCGCGCTTCGCGAATCGCAACACGCCGAGGTGAAAGAGAATTCCGTAGTTGGTGCTGTCGAGCTGGTACCCCCGGCGCAGATCAGCGAGCGCTTTGTCGAATTGGCGAATCGAGATGTATCGATGGCCGCGCCACCGATAGAGCATCGCGTCGTTCGGCGCGATGGCGAGTCCACGTGAAAACGTGGCGATCGCCTCGCGAAATTGCCGCGCGCCGGATTGTGCGACACCGAGGGCGATGATGCGCTGTACGTTCCGGGGCTCAGCGGTTAGTGCGGCTCGTGCGCGCGCGATCGGTCCGGTGTCTACCTGCGCGTGATACGCGACACCTGCCGGTGATCGGTATTGCACCGACTGCGCGCCCAGGTGGACGTACGCACAGGCCACCATACCGGTTGCGACGAGCAGCAGCCGAGCATGATGCGTTATGAAACGGCGTTGGATCATTCCCATGTGTCGTATACCGGTTCGTACATCGCCGCGGCCACGGCGGCCGCAATATCCGCGGGTTCCTTGACGCGGGCAAAACCACGCGCGAACGCCACCATCGCGACCTCTATGGCAATGGCCACCGACACTTCCCGAATGCGGGTCAGCTCGGGATAAATGCGGCCCATCGCCAGATCTTCAACAGTGACATGACCGGCCAGTGTCTTCGCGGCCACCGCAAACATCTCGTCAGTGACGCGTGACGCCTCGCTGACCAGCACGCCAAGGCCGACACCTGGAAAGATGTACGCGTTGTTGCCCTGACCTGGCACATACAAGCGCCCGCCGAACGTGACGGGAGCGAACGGGCTGCCGCTCGCATAAATCGCGCGTCCCTCCGTCGCGACATACGCTTGCTCGGCCGTACATTCGGCCTTCGACGTGGGGTTGGACAGGGCGAGGACGATCGGACGTTCATTGTGGCGCGCCATCGCCGCGAGCACGTCAGCGGTGAACATCCCGGGCGTTCCCGACACGCCGACAATCGCGTGCGGTCGGAGCGCCTCGACCGCACCAAGCAAATCGCGAATCGGCGGATGATCGTGCGCGTACCGGCGCTTGTGTTCCACCAAGTCCGTGCGCGATTGCACGATAAGACCGTTGGAGTCTACAAACCAGCATTGGCTTCGTGCGACTGCTTCCGACACACCCGATTCCATCAACGCTTCGACGACCAGATCGCCGATCCCGATCCCCGCTTCGCCGGCGCCGAGAAACAGCAGACGCATCTCGGTCAGTGGCACGCCAGTCAGACGTGCGGCGGAGCCCAGACCGGCGAGTGCCACGGCCGCCGTGCCCTGCATGTCATCGTTGAATGTGCACACCCGGTCGCGCCAGCGCGCCAGCAACTGGAACGCATTGTGGTTGCCGAAATCCTCGAACTGGAGACAGGCGCGCGGGTAGCGGACTTGCACGGCTTCCACGAATTCGTCCACCAGCGCGTCGTACTCTGCGCCACGCAAACGCGGCACGGCACGACCAACGTATGACGGATCAGCGAGTAGCGTCGCGTTGTCAGTTCCAACGTCGAGTGTAATCGGCAAACAACGCGATGGCGGCATGCCGGCGCATGCCGTGTACAACGTGAGTTTGCCGATCGGAATGCCCATGCCGTTGGCGCCGAGGTCGCCGAGACCAAGAATGCGCTCGCCGTCCGTGGCCACGATCATGCGGACATCGTCTTGCGGCCAGTTGGCCAGTACGTCGGCGATACGACCCCGGTCATCTGGTGTGATGTACAACCCGCGACTGCGACGGAACACGCGCCCCCATTCCTGACACGCCTCACCGACGGTCGGCGTGTAGAGGATGGGCATCATTTCTTCGAGGTGCTCAGTAACGAGGCGATAGAAGAGCGTCACGTTGCGGTCGTGCAGCGACACCAGGTAGCTATACTGCTCCAGTGGCGTACGCTTGCCGCGCACGCCGGGCAGCACGCGCGCGAGCTGCTCCTCCATCGTCATCACGCGCGGCGGCAGCAGGCCACGCAATCCCAGTGCGTCTCGCTCGGCGTTGGTAAAAGCAGTCCCCTTGTTCAGGACCGGATCGTGCAGAATGTCCGCACCGCGTTTGGCTTGTGACGATACGAGCAAAGCGACTCCTTGGAAGTGCCTGGGGGGAGTCCCGCTGTGGAGCGAGGCCGACTGAGTCAATCGACGCGACGGACGGCGCATGGGCAAGCGGGGGGATGAAGCGAAATTCGATCCAACGCCGTTGCAGGGAGGCCACACTCGTCACCGGTCGCCGTCTCAAAAGCGACTGCGTATGCCGTCACCGTTAAGCACGCCTAGCGCCATGCCAATGTCAATTCAGCCGATCGTCCTCGTTGGCGGCCTGAGTCGACGCTTTGGACGGGACAAGTTGCGTGAACCCGTTGGTCGGGCCGGCGAGGAGTGGCTCGTGGATCGGCCCATCGCAGCGCTGCGAGCACTGTTCGGACCGCGCGTGGCGCTGGTTGGTGCGTGCGACCGAGACGTCGCCACTCGCGCTGATCTCGTGTTCGAGGACCACTACCCGGGGTGCGGGCCGGCCGGTGGCATCTTGTCTGCCCTTGAACAGTGCACGGGTGACGTGTTCGTGCTCGCCGGCGACCTTCCGCACATCTCTGCGGTTGTGGTGCAACACATACTCGATGAGGCGCAGTCGCGGCCGTCTGTCTGGGCTGTGCTCGCCGATGCGGATGGTCTGCAACCGTGCATTGGTCTCTATCGGCAGACGCTGCGGCGGCGACTTACGGAGCGACTTGCGGCGGGTGTCGCCAGTCTGCACGATCTCACGCCGACCGAGCACTTGCATCGCGTTGTGACCGAGCGTCGCGCAGCGGCCAATGTAAACACACTGAACGACTGGCGCGCGGCCGATCTACCCGTCGCTGCGGAGTAGCAGCGCGGCATCGCGCACGATGGGATCGAATGCGTGACGGTCGGCGTCCACCAGTGCGACGAGCGAGCGACGCATTGCGGGCGCCCAGAAGCTGCGCAGATGATCCACCGTAGCCGCGACGACGTCGTCGCCATGCTGCGCGCGGAGGTTGCGGGCGATTTCGTGGGCCATGCGGACCAACGTCTCGTCCTTCATGCGACCATGCCGTTCGCGTGGTGGGTCACGTGGTTGGTCACCGGGCGGGTCGAATCCGCGTGCACACAATCTGCGCCATGAAACACGAGCACGCTGTCGCGGCGGGCAACCGCAAGCAACGTCATGTCGTGCAGAACGGCCCGTTCAATGGCCAACGACGTTGGCGCAGAAATCGCGACGATGGTGGACGCCCCGTACGCGGCGGCCTTCTCCACCATCTCGAACGAACACCGACTGGTGATGACCAGGAATCCGTCAGCGGCAGCGTGGTCGACGCGGAGGAGAGCACCGAGCACCTTGTCGAGAGCATTGTGCCGTCCTACGTCTTCACGCACCGCGACCAGCGAACCGTCGGCTCGGCACCACGCGGCGGCGTGGACTGCATGCGTCAACGCGTTGAGCGTTTGATTGCGCTCGAGGGCCTCGAGCGCGCGATGCACCGCATCGAGGTGCACGTCATGCCGTGCGCGCGGTGTGGGTGTCGTCATCGGCAGCGCATCGAGTTTATCGATGCCACACAGGCCGCATCCCGTGCGGCCAACCGTATTCCGCTCGCGGTCCAGCGCGCGCGCGCTCATGCCGGGTGCGAGTGCGATGTGCAGCTCAATCCCGCGTTCCTGCGGACGGACCTCCACCCGGTGTATCTGCTCTGCACGGGCGATCACGCCTTCGGTCAAACTGAAGCCATACGCGAAATCGATGAGATCGCGGGGTGTTGTCATCATGACGGCGAACGGCGTCGGTCCGTACATGATGTTGACTGGCGCTTCAACCGCGACGTCGCGGAGCACGCCCTGTGTCGCGCGGCCATCGTACGCGCACGATGTCGCCGGTAGCGGCGCCGTGACGGCGAAGTCAGCGTGTCCCATTGGGCTCGCTCTTTTCAATCCGACGGAGAAAGTCGTGTCGATGCACTTCGTGTTGCTGCCATTCGGTGATGCCGGTGGTGCGAGACACTTGCACGGCGGTGACCTTGTACTCAGGGCAGTTCGTGGCCCAATCGGAGTAGTCTGTCGTCACGACGTTCGCGCCCGTTCGCGCATGATGAAACGTTGTGAACACCACGCCAGGCTGCATCCGCTCGGAAACAACCGCACGCAGTGACGTTTCGCCGGATCGGCTCTGCAGCAGCACATGGTCACCGGTGCTGATCCCCCGATTTTCGGCGTCGAACGGATGGATGTCCAGCACATCCTCATCATGCCACAGGTTATTCGGTGTGCGCGCCGTCTGCGCCCCGACGTTGTACTGCGAGAGAATACGACCGGTCGTGAGCAGCAACGGAAACTTGGCGCCTGTCCGTTCATCGGTCGGGATGAACTCGGTGAGCATAAACCGACCCTTGCCGCGCACAAAGTGATCGACGTGCATGATGGGCGTCCCATGCGGTGCCGCCGCGTTGCATGGCCACTGCAGGGAACCCTCTTTGTCCAGCTTTTCGTAGGACACACCCGCAAAGGTGGGAGTGAGTCGTGCGATTTCGTCCATGATCTCGGACGGATGTGCGTACGGCATGGGGCAGCCAAGGGCCGCCGCGAGGTGCATCGTGACTTCCCAGTCGGCCAGACCGGCCAGCGGCTGCATCACGCGGCGCACGCGACTGATCCGTCGTTCCGCGTTGGTAAACGTCCCGTCCTTTTCCAGGAACGACGAACCAGGAAAGAACACATGGGCGTACTTCGCCGTCTCGTTCAGAAACAGGTCGTGGACAATGACGCACTCCATCGCTTCGAGCCCGGCGACCACATGTTGCGTGTCGGGGTCCGATTGCGCGATGTCTTCGCCCTGGATGTAGAGCCCTTTGAAGTTCCCCGCTACGGCTTCGCTGAGCATGTTCGGGATACGGAGTCCCGGTTCACTGGACAGGGAGACGCCCCACAGATGCTCAAACAGCTCTCGGGTTGCGTCGTCGCTGACGTGCCGATAGCCGGAGTACTCGTGCGGAAACGAGCCCATGTCGCACGCACCCTGCACGTTATTCTGGCCGCGCAGCGGATTCACCCCAACGCCGACGCGACCAATGTTGCCGGTGGCCATCGCGAGATTGGCCATCCCCATCACCATCGTCGAGCCCTGACTGTGCTCGGTGACGCCCAAACCATAGTAGATCGCGCCGTTGCGCGCTTTACCGAACAGGCGGGCGGCCGCGCGCACCTCGGTCGCCGGCACGCCGGTGCTTGCTTCCATCGCTTCGGGTGAGTTGCGCTCGTCGGCGATGAAGCGCGCCCACGATTCAAAGGCCGACACGTCGCACCGTTCGTGCACGAAGTCTTCGCGCACCATCCCTTCGGTGACGATGACGTGCGACAACGCGTTGATCAGCGCAACGTTGGTGCCGGGGCGGAGTGCGAGATGGTGGGCGGCGCTCACGTGGGGCGTGCGCACGAGATCAATGCGACGGGGATCAGCGATGATGAGCGCCGCGCCCTCACGCAGGCGTCGCTTGAGACGCGATGCGAACACCGGATGGGCGTCGGTTGGGTTGGCGCCGATCAACAGCAGCACGTCAGTCTCAGCGACGGAGGCGAAATCCTGTGTTCCGGCCGACGTGCCAAACGTATGCTTGAGGCCATAGCCGGTCGGGGAATGACACACGCGAGCGCACGTATCCACGTTGTTGTTGCCAAAGCCAGCGCGCACGAGCTTCTGCACAAGAAACGTTTCCTCGTTCGTGCAACGCGACGACGTAATACCGCCAATGGCGTCGCCGCCGTAGGTGGCCTGCAGTCGCCTGAATTCGCTGGCGGCGTGGGCGAACGCCACGTCCCACGTGACTTGGCGCCACGGGTCCGTGATCGCCGCGCGGATCATGGGCGTCGTGATGCGGTCGCGATGAGTTGCATATCCCCAAGCAAAGCGCCCCTTCACACACGAATGACCTTCGTTCGCTTTTCCCGTCTTTGCGGGCACCATGCGGACCATCGTGTCGCCCTGCGTTTCGGCGCGAAAGCCACAGCCGACACCACAGTATGCGCATGTGGTCTCGGTGACGGACGTTGGGGTGCCATGCTCAATCACGGACTTCTCGTTGAGCGTGGCAGTCGGGCAGGCCTGCACGCACGCGCCACACGAGACACACTCCGACGTCGCAAAGTCCGCGGTGCCGGTGGCCACTTTGGACGCGAGCCCTCGTCCGAGAATGGTCAGCGCAAACGTCCCTTGCACTTCTTCGCAGGCCCGCACGCAGCGCGAGCAAACGATGCATTTGGACGAATCAAAGGTGAAATACGGATTGCTTTCGTCTTTGGCCTCCGTGCGATGCTTCGCGCCGTCTGACCCGTACCGCACATCGCGCAAACCAACGGCGCCGGCCATATCCTGCAACTCACAATCGCCGTTGGCTGAGCAGGTGAGGCAGTCGAGCGGATGGTCGGAGATGTAGAGCTCCATCACACCACGTCGCAGCGATTTGAGACGCGCGCTCTGCGTGTGCACGACCAGCCCCTCGTCGACCAACGTGGTGCAGGACGCTGGCGTGCCCCGACGGCCGTCAATCTCCACCAGGCAGAGGCGACACGACCCAAAGGCCTCCAACGAATCGGTGGCGCACAGTTTAGGGATTTGCACGTCATGTTGACGCGCGGCCGCCATCACCGACGTGCCGGCAGGTACGCGCACCACCCGACCGTCAATGGTCAGTGAGACGAGGGCCGAGCATTTTCGCGTTGGCGTGCCATAGTCCGCTTCGCGCAGCATCGTCATAGCGTGATCTCCGATGAGCCGTGCACGCGAGGACGGAAATCCTCACGGAAATGCGTCAGCGCGCTGAGCACCGGAAGCGGTGTCAATCCACCCAGCGCGCACAAGGATGCATCGGTCAACACCGTGCACAAGTCCTGCACCAACGCAAGGTTGTTCTCGGGATCAATGCCACGTGCCACCTTGTCGAGCGTTTCCACACCGCGCGTTGACCCAATGCGGCACGGGGTGCATTTGCCGCAGCTTTCGATCGCACAGAAGGAAAAAGCGAAGCGCGCTTGCACGGCCATGTCCACCGTGTCGTCGAACACCACCACCCCACCATGGCCGAGCAGGCCACCGGCGGCCGCCATCGCCTCGTAATCCAACGGCGTGTCGAGCAATGACGAAGGAAAGTACGAGCCGAGCGGTCCACCTACCTGCACAGCGCGCACAGGCCGACCACTGTACGTGCCGCCACCGAGATCATACACCAGCTCTCGCAGTGTGATGCCAAAATCGCACTCGAACAGTCCACCCCGTTTGATGTTGCCGGCCAACTGCACCGGCATGGTCCCGCGTGATCGTCCGAGCCCAAACGCCGCATACGCCGACGCCCCGTGCTCGAGAATCCACGGGACGGCAGCGAGCGACAGCACGTTGTTCACAACGGTGGGACGACCAAAGAGGCCTCGATGGGCCGGCAGCGGCGGCTTGGCGCGCACTTGCGGACGACGGCCTTCGACACTCTCAAGGAGCGAGGTCTCTTCGCCGCACACGTAGGCGCCGCCGCCCACGCGTACATCCACATCAAACGCGTCGTTGAGTTCCCCTGCGTGCTGCAGGACGGCGATGGCGTGCCGCAGCACGGCAACCGCGCGTGGGTATTCCGACCGCACGTAGATCACACCACGCGAGGCACCGACGGCCAACCCGGCGATGATCATCCCCTCGAGCAGCAGGAACGGGTCACCCTCCATCAGCATCCGATCGGCGAACGTGCCACTATCGCCTTCGTCCGCGTTGCAGACCACATACTTTCGCTCACCGACGGCCTGTTGCACGGTGCGCCACTTGATGCCCGTTGGGAAACCAGCGCCGCCGCGTCCGCGCAGGCCCGAATCCGTCACTGCCTGGACAATCTCCCCCGCCGACCTCCCGCGTGCCTGAGCAAGTCCGACCATACCGCCATTCGCCCGATAGGCGTCGAGCGACAGCGGTTCCGTCACGCCGACCCGCGCAAAGGTGACCCGTCGCTGCCGCGCCATCCAGGGGAGCTGCGCGGTGAGGCCGAGCGAGAGCGGATGCGCGCGTGCTGCGTCTGTGTCGAAGCCAGCCGCGAAGAGCGATGCGACATCGGTGGCGATGACCGGTCCGAACGCGACACGGCCGGCACCGGTCTCGACCTCGACCAGCGGCTCCAGCCACAACATGCCGCGCGTGCCCGTACGTACGACGGTGACATCAGCACGAAGAGTGGACGCGTGACGAACGATCGCCGCTGCCGTCGGATCGGCGCCAACCGAGAGCGCAGCGGCGTCGCACGACACATAGACGTTCACGTAGACGTGTCCGCGAGACGCGCCAGTAATACGTCCGCCGCCGCTACATCAAATCCGGCGAGCAGCTCATCGCCAAGGAGAGCAGCCGGACCGAGCGCGCAGTTGCCGAGGCAGTACACGTCATGCACTGTCACGTCGTTGATGGTCGTGCCCGGATGCAAGCCATGCCGCTCCGCCAAATGCTCGGCCACCAATTCCGAGCCCATGGCCTGACACGCTTCGGCGCGACAGATCTTGAGATGGTGACGACCAATGGGCGCGTCATGAAAGTCGTGATAGAAGCTGACAACGCCTCGCACGTCCGCGCGAGACACGTTGAGGGCCTTCGCGATCAGCGGTATGGCGTCCGGCGAGACACAACCAAACGTTGCCTGAAGTGCGTGCAAGATCGGCAGCAAGGCGGTCGCACCGTTGCCGTCGTCACCATAAAACGCCTTCGCTCGACGGAGCTCCGACGTTATCAGCGACTCCGCAACTGCCGTGCTCCATGCGCTGGCCCCTGTTATCATCGTGCGGCCACATGCGCCCTGGTGATCGCGGCGAGACTCGTCGTGCCACTCTGCTTCATAACGACCTCGAACTCGCGGCGCAGGATCGCCAGCACCGTCTCAACCCCTTCCTGTCCAAACGCGCCAAGTCCCCAGATGTACGGACGTCCGATGCCAACCGCGGTGGCACCGAGCGCGACGGCTTTGAAGATGTCGGTACCACGCCGGAAGCCGCCGTCGCAGATCACCGGAATCTTGCCGGCGACACCCTGGACGACTTCGGGCAGGGATGTGATCGTTGCGCGGAGTGAATTTTCGGCGCGGCCGCCGTGGTTCGACACGAACAGTCCGTCCACGCCATGCGCGACCGCGAGCTCGGCGTCCGCTTGGGTGACGATGCCCTTGATCAATACTTTCATTTTCGTCGCGTTCTTGAGACGGTCGATGAACTCCCACGTTGGCGTGCCCACTTCTGGAATGGGCGTCACCTTGGGATACCCGACGAGATTCGGCTTTCGTCGGTTGTCGCGATCGTCGACGCGACCGCTGACGCCGGGAAGTGGAGCACCGCCCTTGTGGCAATCGACGCAATGTCGCGTGTCACGTCGCGCTTCGCGCATCATCGTTTCGCGATTGCTGCCACCAAGTAAATCCACCGTGAAGACGATGGCCGGCGCTCCCGCGCGCTCCACCCGCTGCACGATCTGGCGGGTGATCGCCCAGTCCTGCTGATGATACAGCTGGAACCACACCGGTGCACCGCGCGCTGCGATCACGTCTTCGATGGACGTCGTCGCCACCGTCGACAACACCTGCAAATGATCCCGGGCTTTGGCGGCCCGTGCGACAGCGAGTTCGCCGTCAGGATGAAAGGCCTTTTGGCTGCCAACGGGATTGATGACGATCGGCGTCGGATACCGCGTGCCATACAGCGTCACACCGGCATCGACTCGGCTCACATCAGTCAGTCGTCGGGGGCGAAGCGCCCAGCGATCAAACCCTTCGCGGTTAGCGCGAATCGTTCCGTCGTCATCCGCACCAGTCGCGAGATAGCCCCAGTGCGCGACCGGAATGCGTTGCTTGGCGATGGGTTCGAAGTCAAAAACGTTCAAGGCATCCTTCGCCGATCGCAGCAGCGCCGGTTGCATTGCCGCCGCCCCACTCTGCTGGACGACCTGTTGCGCGAGTGCCAGCGACTCGGCGCGGCTTCCGGAGCGGCCGAGCAGTCGGCCGATGGTTGATTCGTCGAGTCCCGCCGCGGCAAGCAGTGGACTACCGGCCAGAAAGGCGAGGAATTGACGACGAGATGGTTCGGAGTTTGGCATCGGCGGAAATGGCACGCAAACGCGAGAGAAGTCCAGCCGGTCCAACACAGTCGTGCTCGCCGCCTCGCCACCAGTGGAGTTCGCCAGAATCGATACGTCCGCCCGTTACACCAATTGCCTGCTCGCGGGTACACGTTAGATGACAACCGTCACCAACGGCGGCACGCGGCGCGGATTGGTGCGACATGTCACGAAATCGCCTGTGGCGCGGCCAAGGATCTGCACTCGCCAGCAGCACGCGTCGGAGGACAGATTACGGGGTCGGCCTGTGTCGCATATCCAGCTCGTTGGGTCGCCCTCGATGCGACATTCACCCAGAACGCGCTCGCCCAGCAATGACGACTGAACTCATCACGATCTTCGCAGCAATTCTTGGAAGCGTCGTCGTCGTTGGGCTTACCGTGGTGTGGTGGATGATTCGCTCGCCAACATTCGAAATGGTTGGGACGCGGGCGCTCCCACTTTTTGGATCGTCATTTTCTTCCTACGCGGCCCGTTTGGAGATCTCGGCGTGGAACGATGTCGACAGCGCGCCGTCATACGACGACGAGGAAGACACGGCGTCGCCCACTGACAGTGCGGCGCAAAAGGAGTTCGACACGTGGGGCGCTCAGTCGACCGACGCGTTGCTGGAGCGATTGCGACAGGCAGCGCCAAGGCGAGATGTCGAATCCTGGGCGGCTTCGCCTGACCGCGCCACCGACGAAACAATCGCTTCCGCCGCGACACCACCCGCTGGAGCCGCCTCTGGCACGTTTGCGACCGAACCCGTTCCCGATGTGCGACTCGCGGAACCCCAACGTGAACCGATCTCGTCCTTCGCCCAGGTATCGGCGGTGCCGGCGACACAAGCGGTGCCGCCCATTGCCGTGCCAGATCTCACCGCCGGGTTTGCTCCGCCGGTACTATCGTCGACTGAGCGACCGATCGAAGGGCACGTGGTAGCGTCCGACGCGCCGGTACAGTTCGTCGGGCCACCGCGTGCCCCGGTCGAGCCGACTGGCGCACAGGCGACCGAAATATGGTCCTCGCCGATGCGCGAGTCCCCACGCCCAGAGGAGGCGCTTCTCACGAATGGCTCCGGCGGCCGAAAGGTTGAAGGGCAACTGCTGCGATTCAGCGCTCCGGCGGATGGCACCCTGCAATTTCTGCCCGGACGGCTGGAAATCTCGTCGGGACTGGATGCCGGTCGTGAAATCCGCTTCGTGCGGGTGCCAGGTCCGAACGGCACCGAAGTCACGTTCGGGCGCAAGCAGGGCGAACTGTACCGGCACGTGCAACTGCTGGATCAGACTGTGAGCCGAACTCATGCACGCCTCCGATTCAAGGACGAGCGATGGAATCTGCTGAATCTGTCAAAGACCAATCCGGTCGTGCTCGACGGAAAGGTGCTCTCCACGGAGGAGGATCATGTGTTGGACGATGGTGCCCGAATCGAGATGGGTGAAGTAGTTTTCACCTTCAGAAATCGTTGATTCTTCTCTCTGGTCAATCACGTTGCACAACATGACGCGCGATGATCGATGAGCGGGACGAGCGTGACGCGCACGAAGTCAGCGACCTTGAAGACGCATATACGTTGCTCGGGGAGCTGGGTCGCGGCGGTAGCGCCATCGTGTATCGCGCACGGGACCGCTCGCTCCATCGCGAAGTCGCGATCAAAGTCGTGCGACCACGCTTTGCGGCGAGCGCCGAAGAAGCGGTAACGCGTTTGGCGCGCGAAGCGCGTACGGTGGCGCGACTGCAGCATCCCAACATCGTGACCGTGCACGCTGTGCATCGGCTGCGCGATGGTGGGCTCGCTCTGGTGATGCAGCTGGTGCCAGGCCGCACGCTCAAGCAAGCGATCGCCGACGAAGGCCCGCTCGCTCCAGAGCGCGCGGAAGGCATTCTCAAGGAAGTGGCGCAGGCGCTCGCGTTCGCGCATGCGCATGGTGTGGTGCATCGCGACGTCAAGCCGGAGAACATTTTTCTCGAAGCGGGATCGGGTCGCGCGTTGCTGGCGGACTTTGGTATCGCACACTCGACGGAGTTCGATTCGCGCTTGACGATGGACGGCGCCGCGATCGGAACGCCTGCTTACATGGCGCCGGAACAGATTGACGGTGCGCCGGCGAATGTTCGCTCGGACCTCTACAGTCTCGGCCTCGTTGGCTGGGAGATGCTCACGGGCGAGCGGCCGTGGGAGGGCGAAGCGCTGTACAACGTCATTTTCAAGCAGAAGAACGACGATCTGCCGGCGATCG
>JANMKU010000132.1:0-1111 GCA_031372205.1 Gemmatimonadaceae bacterium
GCCCAATGGGTTCTTCCTCCTCTTGATGTTGCAACTCGGGTTGGGTTTGGCCCTTCTCGCGCTGCTGCGCTGGCGACGCTTGCTGTGAACCGCGTGCCTCAACCTCTCCTGACGGAATCAGCGTTCGATGTTCTGTCCTGAATGCGGGACGTGGAATCGCGCCGCAGCGGCGCGATGTACGCGGTGTGGTGTGGCATTGCCGGAAGTGACGGCGCCGCCGCTCGATGTGCCCGAAGTGGAACTGAGCGCCTTGCGTCATGCGACCGGCAACCGCTACACGATCATCAAGCGACTGGGGAGTGGCGGGATGGCACACGTCTACCTCGCGCGTCATCTCACGTTGCATCGGATGCTCGTCGTCAAGGTGCTGCATCGCGCCCTCGCCGCTGACGCGGAGATGCGCGAGCGATTTCGGCGCGAAGCGGAGGCTGCGGCAAGTCTCGTGCATCCGCATGTCTGCGCGATCGTGGATATGGGCGCGGCCGACGACGTCGAGTATCTCGCCATGCCGTACTATGCCGGCGGCTCGCTGGCGGACCGGCTGAGTCGGCAGCGCACGGTGAGCGCGACGACGGCGGCATCGATTGGCGTACAGGTCGCGTCGGCGCTGGACTATGCCCACCGCCACGGCATCGTGCACCGCGATATCAAGCCGGACAACATCCTGTTCGACGAAGATGGGAATGTGGCGCTGACGGACTTTGGCATTGCCACGGCCCGCTTTCACGGTCGGTTGACGGTGGTCGGTCGCGCGATGGGCACACCGCATTACATGTCCCCCGAGCACGCGATGGGCACGCGGGTCGATGGGCGCAGCGATCTGTATGCCGTCGGCCTGCTGCTCTATGAAATGCTGATCGGCAGTCCACCCTTCGACGGGGAAGACTCGTACGCAGTGGGCTACAAACACGTGCACGAAATGCCGGTGCCGCCAGATCAGGTCAACCGTCAGATTCCAGCGGCGTTGAGCGCCATCGTGATGAAGTGCTTAGCCAAGCCGGCGTCGGACCGCTACGATCGTGGATTCGAACTCGCCGACGCGCTGGTAGGATTCCTGTCGACTGCCGGTCATGCCGCTGATCTCCGGAGCGCGCGCACCGCGCGCGCGTCC
>JANMKU010000158.1:0-3747 GCA_031372205.1 Gemmatimonadaceae bacterium
CGACGCGCGACCGCGGTCGCACCGAGTCAACCGTCGCCGGTGCGCGGCCAATCGCGAGTTGCGCGGCAACCAAGAGAGATAGCAGCATCAGCGTTGCCGAAGGGCGCGCGCAATTTCCCGCTGGGCGTCCTTCTTCTTCAAGTCTTCCCGCTTGTCGTGTTGCTGCTTCCCGCGCGCGAGGGCCAAGCGCACTTTGACCCGACCGCCCTTGAAGTACAATTCAAGCGGCACGAGGGTGAGTCCTTGCCGTTCCACGGCGCCGATCATGCGGCGGATCTCTCGCCGATGCAGGAGGAGTTTGCGGGTCCGTGTGGGTTCGTGATTGAACACGTTGCCCTGACCATATGCGCCGATGTGCAAGTTGAGGAGAAACACTTCACTCTCCTTGATCACCCCGAAGGCGTCCGTGAGGTTCGCCTTACCTTCGCGCAGGGCCTTGACCTCGGTCCCGGCGAGCACGATGCCCGTCTCCCACGTGTCGAGGATTTCGTAGTCGTGACGCGCACGGCGGTTCCGCGCGATGAGTTCTGTCGGGTCGTCTGGTTCTGGATTGGCCATGCGACCGGGAAAGTTAGCGGCAACTCAGACAATGGCGCACCCCGCGTGCGTTGACTCAGGCCGTCGAGCGGCCTATCCTTCCCGACCCTGAAAGAATCTGCTGTCGGTAGCATGCCTGTTGGCTCGGCCGGAGTGGTGGAATTGGTAGACGCGCTGCGTTCAGGGCGCAGTGAGCTTACGCTCGTGGGGGTTCGAGTCCCCCCTCTGGCACTACAAAGAACCGATGCTGGACGAACGCCATCGCAGGTCCGCGGTGGCGTTCGTGTTTTCTAGGGAGTGCTAGAGACGCCGGAAGTGCTTGCACTCCAAGCGTGGCGCGCTGAGGAACGCGTGATTCGGCGGTCAACCGTGCATGGCCGACGGTCGCACGTCATCCGGAAGCGAGGCCACGCCGAACGCAGCGCGTAACGCCTCATTCGCCTGCACGCGGGCCGACTGCACCATTGCCGTGGTGGTCGCGAGCGCGTCGGCGTTTGTGGTCTCAATCCCTGTCTCACGAAGTAGCACGCGCGCCAGCCGCGCTGACGGAGACTCCGCCGATCCACGCACCGCCAATGCCGCTGTGTACTCGCGCCAGCGATCGACCCACCGGCGGCTAGTCTCGGCGTTGTCCTGCGCCTCACGCGCAATCACTGGCGCCAGACAGTGCGCGACATCTGATGCGGTTCGGTCATCGAGCGCGTCGCGTTCCGCTACGATCAACGCCAGCGCGCGACGCAGGTACAGCAACTCGCTCGCCGCGCGCTCGCCGCCGCCGATACTCGACACCCACAGCGCGCTGTCAGGACCACTGTCCTGCAATACGCGTTCGAGGTACTCGGCGGCGCGGCGGCGGCGGCGGCGCGCGTTCCGCCAGTCAGCATAGAAGCCCATCCCGAAACTCAGCCCTGCAAAATCGGGAGCACACCACTGCGAGGCGGTGCGCCATCGCCGAACGCCGTCAGGCCCATGTGGTCGCTGACCGCACGCTCATCCTGCAGCAGGTCACCAAGGTTTACGCTCTCCAGCACTTCGTCGATTCGGCGCTGCAGCATCATCCAGACTGGGCGAATACTGCATGACTCCGAATCACCGCAACGCACCGCATCGACAGGATGACTGACACAGTGCAGGTCAAACGTGGTGAGCTCCGACGCCTGCATCACATCGCGCACGGTGATGGCTGAGGGCGACCGCGCAAGAACATATCCTCCCCGTGCGCCGCGAGTGCTGTCCACAATGCCCGCACGCCGCATCCGCAAGAGAATCTGTTCGACGTAATCGGCGGGGAGACGTTCACGCGCTGCGATGACGCGCCCGGTTATCGGGCCTTCTTTAACTCGGCGCGCCAGGTGCAGCGCGCAGATCAGGCCGTACTCAGCCCACGTGGTGATCCGCATGTGACGGAGTCTACGGCCCCCACCGCGCTCGGACAAGCGCGTGCACGCCGTGTCGAACGACGTCAGCCAAGCGCGGTGCCGACAGCCGCACGTCAAACGTGGTTAGCCACTCGCAATGGTTGCATGCTTTCCTGTGGGTACGCCAATCTCGGTCAGTCTTCGGAGATCGAGCACGCGATCCACTTCGTCCGCTGGTAGCACGTTCTCCCGTTTCACCAAGTCGCGAATCAACACACCTTCCTTGACGGATTGCTTGGCGAGCTCCGCCGCCGCTGCGTAGCCGATCTGCGGCATGAGCGCTGTCGCCAGCGCAGCCGAACGCTCCACCCAGTACTCGCACATCGCCGCGTTCGCCGTGATGCCCTGCACACACCGTTCGGCGAGCGTGACCATCGCGTTGGTGAGGATCTGCATCGAAAACAGAATATTGTGTGCGATCACCGGCATCATCACATTGAGCTCAAGCTGTCCATGCTCCGCCGCAATCGCGACCGTCACGTCATTCCCCATAACCTGAAAACACACCTGATTCACCATCTCAGGAATTGAAGGATTGACCTTGCCCGGCATAATGGACGAGCCGGGCTGCACGGCTGGCAACGTGATCTCATTCAGGCCGGTGCGCGGCCCCGACGCCATGAGCCGCAGGTCACTGACGATCTTGGAGAGGTCAATGGCCACGCCGCGTAGACTGGCCGAGAAGGCCGCCGCGTCGCCCATACTTTGCATGAGCTGGACGTTGTCGCGCCCAACTCGCAGGCTGTCGATGCCGCTCACCGTTTTTAGGTTGGCATTCATCAGCACGGGATAACTCGGCTCAACGGTCACGCCCGTGCCCACGGCCGATCCGCCTATGCCAAGATCGTTCAGGTAGTCCGCGGCCTCGTCCACACGCCGAGCACACCGATCGATCGAGCCGGCGTAGGCAGCAAACTCCTGCCCGAGACGGATCGGCATCGCGTCCTGCAGGTGCGTCCTTCCCGCCTTCACAATCCCGTCGAACTCCACACCTTTCGCGGCGAGCGCATCACGCAACGCCACAAGCGCAGCACGCAGTGCCGGCAATTGGCGCAGCACGGCCAGCCGAATATTCGTTGGAATGGTGTCGTTGGTGCTCTGCGCCATGTTCACGTGATCATTGGGATGCACGGGCGCATAGCTGCCGCGCGTGCTCCCCAGCAGCTCGTTGGCGCGATTCGCCAACACTTCGTTCACGTTCATGTTGTGCGACGTGCCGGCCCCAGCTTGGTACGGATCGACAACGAACTGCTCGCGATGCTGTCCGGCAAGCACTTCGTCTGCGGCGGCAACAATAGCATCAGCTCGCCGCGCATCCAGACGCCCTGTGGCCTTGTGCGTCAGCGCGGCGGCCTTCTTGATCCACACCTGCGCGACAACAAATGCCTCAAGCGGACGAAGACCGCTAATCGCGAAGTTCTGCACGGCGCGCAGGGTTTGCACGCCATACAGCGCGCCCGCCGGCACGTCGAGCGCGCCGAGCGCATCGTGCTCCGTGCGCGTCGAGATCTCTGCAGTCACACAGGTGCTGGTCAGGGAAACACGATGGTCGTATCCACCGATGTCGCGATGTGCAGCAGGGTGCGCGAATCGATGTTCAACTCCTTGGTGCGCCATCGCGTCAACTGGAGGGACCGGCGATTCGCCGGTGACGCGAGAAATGCCGTGAGTCCGCCTGCCGGCACGTCGTACCGTCCATCATCCTTGAGCGTGCAGATGACCTGCTCGTTCGCGTACGTGCTGGTGGTGGGATTCGCGTATTTGAGCTGCAGGATGATCGCTGATGACGTGT
>JANMKU010000209.1:0-6015 GCA_031372205.1 Gemmatimonadaceae bacterium
CCTTCTTGGAGGCGATGCGCGATCCGGAAGAACTCGCGCACCTCCCGACGTGGAGGGCGCACCGGCTAACCGGCACGCGCTCCGGAACATGGAGTTTGCACGTGACGCGGAACTGGCGGCTGACGTTTTGGATCGATGCCGATGCCGCAACGATATGCGATGTCGACTTCGAGGACTATCACTAACCATCACGGACTCGCAATGCGCATGCGGAACCCACCCCGCCCCGGCTGCTTCATTCGCGACGAGATCATCGCACCACTGCAGCTTACCGTCACGGCCGCCGCCCGAATACTCGGCGTGTCGCGTCCCGCGATTTCCAATCTCATCAACGGCCATGCCAACCTCTCGGCCGAAATGGCGCTGCGGATCGAAAAGGCGTTCGGCGTGAATATGGACACGCTGTTGCGGATGCAACTGGCCTACGACATCGCGCTCGCGCGGCAATTGGAGAAGACGATCAAAGTGAAACGGCATGTTGTGACCGGTTCCTCAACAACGCCCGCGTGATTTAGGGTGCGCGCACAATGAAATGGTCACGGATTCCTTGGGGTCGGACCCTATGCTTCCGCCGAGTGACCACGGACATTGTCGGCATGGGGAGAGCCTTCGAAACTTATGGACGTCCGATTCCATCTCGACCCCGAAACCGATGAGCCTGATGTGCATCGACACGGGGTGAGCGAGGAGGAAGCGACATATGTCCCTCGTTCCCCGATTGAGGACCGGCCTGGAATTCGCGGCGCTCGTGTCGCTGTTGGCCAGACCCGCGATGGACGGTACCTTAGAGTCATCTACGTGCCGGATGCTGCGCGGAACGGCCTCTTTTGCATCACGGCGTACGACCTGAGTCCCAAGGCCCTGCACGCCCTGCGTCGTCGACGCCGGAAAAAGCCATGAGCCCATCACGATTTCCCAAAGGTTGGGACGCGGCGCGCGTTGAAAGCGTGCTGCGGCACTACGAGCAGCAAACTGACGAGGAAGCGATCGCCGAAGATGAGGCGGCATACGAGTCGACGACGCACACTGCGATGGAGGTTCCGGTTGACCTCGTCCCAACTGTGCGAGAGCTGATCGCGAAACGCAGGGTGGGCTAACGCGGCACAACCCAGACCAGGCCGTTCTCCGGGTCCGCTCTCGCCGTTGCCGAACCGTCCCGATGGCGTTGGGGACAGCCGAGTTTCGGTTCGCCCTTGTGGCAAGGCGACGACTGCGTGCGTGCCGCTGGCCTGGGCCACGCCTGGCTCCGTGCTCGAACCGTTCCACTCACTCGTTGAGGATCAAGCAGATGGTAACCACTTCCGCCGTCCATTCGGACTCCGAGATCCTGGGCGGGACCAGTGCGCGTCCTGCTCGATGAGTGCCTGCCTCGCCGCCTTAGGCGCGAGTTGCCAGGCCACGATATTAGGACCGTGCCGGAGTGTGGTTGGGCCGGTGTCAAAAACGGTCAGCTGCTGAGTACGGCGGTCGGCCACTTCGACGTGTTTCTGACAATCGACGGCCACCTCGCGACTCAACAGAACTTGCCGACGTTCGCGATCGCAGTTGTCGCGCTTCGAGCAGTCAGCCATGACCTCGACGACCTGCGCCCGCTAATCCCCGAGCTGCTGCTGGCTCTGCCATCGATTCAGCCTCTTGCCGCATGAACGAGAATCACGTCGTCACCGACAAGTTCTCGAATCCGGAGTCGGAACGCCGGTATCGCGCGAACTGGCCGGAAGAACCGGCGCTCTTCGCGCAGTATGAGGAGGGCGGCCAGTGCGGAGGCTGTGCGTTCTTCGCGCCGTTTAGTGGGGATTGGGGATTGTGTTGCAACCCGTCGTCACGGCACCTGACCGAGACCGTGTTTGAGCACTTCACATGCGCTGCGTTGGTCAACGAAGGCTGGGGCTCGCATTCGTTCGTCGAGGTCCGCGGGTCAGACCTGTGCTGATCTTCCATAACCCGCACCATCATCTGCACGTTGGCCGCCACGAGATGTACCGCGGCCAGCTTGTGCCCTGCCATGAAACGCCCGCACGTCTCGACCACGTGTTGCACGACTTGCAGCGACGCGCGTTTGGCGAACTGCGAACGCCGGGTACTGCAGATTTGAGGGTCATCGAGCACATCCATGCGACGCACTACCTCGAATTTCTGCGCTCGGCGTGGCCCGACTGGATCGCGCTCAATCCTGCCAACGCGGACGTCGACATTCTGCCGTCGGTGTGGCCGAATCACGGGCTCCGGCGCGACGTTGCCCCCACCAACTTTTCGGCGCGCGTTGGACAATACGCGTTTGACGCGGGCACACCAATTGTTGCTGGCACATGGCAAGCGGCACTTACTGGCGCGGCGTGCGCGATTGACGCTGCACGTGCGGTCGCCAATGGCCAACGTGTCGCCATGGCACTTACGCGACCACCCGGACATCACGCGGGCGCAGACTTCTTTGGCGGCTATTGCTTCCTCAACAATTCTGCGCTCGCGGCACAGGCGTTGCGCGACGCGGGCGCCCAGCGCGTGGCCATCGTCGACGTGGACTATCACCACGGCAACGGTACACAGCAGATTTTCTACAGTCGCAGCGACGTGTTCACGGCGTCAATTCACGGTGATCCCACCACCGAGTATCCGTTCTACCTGGGCTACGCCGACGAAACAGGCGAAGGTGATGGCGCAGGGTACAACCGCAATCTGCCACTCGCAACAGGCACCGGTTTCGATGCGTGGTGTGAAGCACTCCATCATGCGCTCGGCGAAGTGCGCCGGCATCGCGCCGATGCGTTGGTCGTACCACTCGGCGTTGACACCTACGCGGCTGACCCGATTTCGACATTCACGCTGACGAGCGACGACTTCACCGAGATGGGGCGCATACTGGAGCGCGCCGAACTGCCGACGGTGTTTGTCATGGAGGGTGGTTACGCGGTGGAGCACATTGGTGTCAATGTGGTCAACGTGCTGGACGGATTCGCGGACGCTGTGACGTAACGGTGATCGATCGGACGATGACGTATTGCGAGTCAATCACCGACGCATCAGTGCGTCACACGAACGGTTAGTTCGGCCGCTGCGCGCGCGTTCTCGTGCAGGAACTCCGGTGCCATCTCGGCGCCATTCGGCCAGACGAGCGTTTCAAACTCCGGATGCACCGCGAACTGCCGAAAAACTCGACATCATGCAGCGGTTCGAATACGGGTCCGTTCAGATCGTGCTGCAAATCTATCTCGCCAGTGAGGCCGTCGCGGAAACGCAACCAAATCCTGAAGCCCGAGATGTATCTCGCTTCCATCACGTTGTAGTACATGTTGTTTACTCCAGTGGGTCGATGCGAAAGCGGACCACCCCGTGCCGTGCCCTGCTCCTGTTGTCCAGTAATTCTGCACGGTGTACCCTTGCCCATTCAGGAGCAATCGACCTGACGCGGCGCGGGAGCTCGCCATTGACGCGCTCCGATTCGACCTCGATGGTCGCGAAGAATTCGGCGTACCGCAGGTGAAAATGCGGTACGCCGTGATCGTTGTGGTACATGCTGATAACGAGACCGTGCCAACGCACCGGCGTAACACAACGGGCGGCCACTGTTGAGCGGTGTGCACCAAGGTCAACACCCAAGCCGTTTTCCCGTCCAACTTCGTCGTTCGAGCGTCGGACGATGTCGGCTTGCTTTCTTGCTCATTGCGCCTCAGGCTTTCTTCACCCCAAATACTCTGGAGAGCTCCCGTGAGGTTGAGTCGCAAGATCATCGGCGCGTGCGCCGCCGCAGTCACACTTGTCAGCAGCGCCGGCGCACAAGGCGTCGCAGCCGATACCGCCAACGATCCCGTCCGCTCGCTCGTGGGGCGCCTTGACCTCGAGAAGTACAAAGGGACGATCAAGGGGCTCGCACAGTTCGGCGACCGACGTCAAGGCACGGCGCGAAACCGCAACGCCGTCGACTGGATCGAAGCGCAACTCAAGAGTTACGGCTGCCAGAACATCGAACGCGTCCGGTACGAATACAATCCGGCACCGCCTGCCGCGCGTGCTGGGGGCGCGGGAGCGGCCGGTCGTGGAGCCGGTGGTGGTCGTGGCGCAACGAGTCCGAATGGCCGCGGCACTGCCGGAAACGGTCCGGGCGGCAGCCGCATCTTTAGCGACAGGCGCGAGCGCGGCGTCAACAACGACTCGTTGTTACAACCCGATCCGGCAATCCGTGCGATTAACAGGGAACCCAGCACGCCGGGCATCCGTGAAGAAGTCATTTGCCTCAAGGTCGGCAGCAAGTATCCGAACGAGATGTACATCATCGGTGGACACATGGACGGCATCGGTTGGGGACAAGCGGCGAATGACGATGCGTCGGGTTCGGCGATTGTGATGGAACTCGCGCGCATTTTCTCGATGCCCGATGTACAGACCGAGCGCTCGATCCGCTTCGCCCTGTGGAACAACGAGGAGACAGGCTTGCAGGGCGCGCGCGCGTACGTCGATCAACGAAATCCGCTACAGGGCAAGGAGAGTCCCGCAGGATCCGGCAAATTTCCGGAACCGAAATGGCTTGGCATGATTCAGCACGACATGATGATGGTGGATCATGGCCCGCCGCGTCCGGATGGCTCGTTCCCTCCCGACCAGCGCGCGGAAGCGGACGTGAACATTGAATTCGCGATCACATCCAAGATGGCCGACAATGCGATGAAGCTGGCGTTCCAGTTTCATCAGGCCAACAACAAGTATGCGACGGACTATCCGGCGACCGTTGGCCCGCACATGTCGAACACGGATTCCGATCCGTTCAAGGATCTCGTCGCCGCCATCAGCTTACGTGAGAACGAGCGGGGTGCGCACATCGGTGGCAACTGGGACCCCACGCACCACCAGCCGACCGACGTCCTCACAACATTCAGCGATAACGATTTTCGTCTTGGACTCAACGCCGCGCAGACAACTCTCGGCGCTATCGGCATGCTCACGGGAGCAACAATCAAGAAGTAGTGCGCGACGTATCCGCGTAGCTCTGCTGCGTGCTTGCTCGAAAACAGATCGCTACATCGTGCATGGTGATGATGGGCCCAGAGATGTGCGCCGGGGGTCACCATGCGCCACAGTATGCGCGCTCGAACACGAGCATTCCCGCCACTCGCAGGGGTCCTCCATGCTCTCCGCGTTCCAGAAGCACTCGACCGCGATGGTGACGGGCGCTTCGATCTGATCGACTACCGGTGAGGTCGCGGACGCAATGGAAGAAGGGGTGAGTAGATGGACAATTCGCCCTGATCTTGCGCAAGACGACCGCGATCCGTACCATAGGGGAGATTTGTTTGTTCAACGAACAAAACCGCCTACGACTCCCCGCTTGATGCGCTTCGCTTCGCCCTTGAACCGCCCGGGAGGCTTGCTCTGCCCGGTCGGCCTGGTCTGCCTCGCGGGCGCTCTCGCCTGTGGAACGAGAGGCGTTGCGCCCGAGCCGCTGGTGGTGCCCGTTGTGCCCACGACACCCGTGCCAGAATACGTCGGCACGCTCCTCGCCCCCGCGCGCATCGCCACCGTCCCGGCCGCGCAACAGCCGGCGTGGAACGCCTACGTGCTGCGCTCGCGTCAGCGCATGGGCGCCGATCAAGCCCTCGTCGCCGCCGAACTCACACGCATTGGCGCGACCAATGTGATCCGCCCACCGAACACCGCGGCCGACTTTACACTGCTCAGCAGCTGGACGGCCGCGTGGGCGGCGACCACCGAGGGCCGCGCGCTCATCAAGACGGTGCTGTCGTACCAGACCGCGTCAGGCGGATGGGGCAAGCATGTCGACTACGCACTGGGGCCACGTGCGCCGGGTGCTGGGTACAACTCCGAAAGCGACGAGTGGGCATACGTGGGCACGATTGACAACGGCGCCACGGTCACCGAACTCCGCCTGCTCGCCGTCGCTGCCCCCACCGACACCGCCGCGCGCTCGGCGTTTGAACGCGGCGCCTCGTATCTCATGGACACCCAGTTTCCGACGGGCTGCTGGCCGCAGGTGTGGCCACTCATGGGCAGCTATCACGACGC
>JANMKU010000231.1:0-1325 GCA_031372205.1 Gemmatimonadaceae bacterium
GACGAAGACGATCTCGCCATGATCGCCGCGGCCGGCGCAACGATCGTGCACTGCCCGATCTCGAATGCCAAGCTGGGGCAGGGCGTCGCTCCGCTCGACCGCATGCTGCACGCGCGCGTGGCGACCGGACTCGGCACGGACTCCGTGGCCAGTAACGATCGCATGGACATCCTCGGCGAAGCGCGACAGGCCACCTTGTTTCAGGCGATCGCACAACGCCGGCCGGATGCAATCTCCGCGCACGCGGCACTCGACCTCGCGACACGCGGCGGAGCACGCGCCCTTGGCCTCGATGGTCGCATTGGCACACTCGAACCGGGCAAGGATGCGGACCTTGTCGCGTTCCCGCTCAGCCAGCCAGACGCGATCCCACTGTATGATCCCGTCGTGACGCTCATTCATGTGCTCGCGGGCGCCTTGCGCGCATCGTTGGTGGTCGTCGCAGGCAAGGAACTAGTCCGCGATGGACAGCTGGTGACCCAGGACGCCGGCCTCGAGACGCGTATCGCGGACATCGGTGCGCGACTCGCGCACTGGCGCGCCCAGCAGACGTCCCCGCGCGTTTGACGCAGTGATCGCTGCAGGCCTTCGCCAACCAGTGGCGGCTGGGCTCGTCCGACGTGTATCCTACGTGTAACCCGAAGGCGGAGACTCATGACTGCATCGACGTCTGGCCGAACACAGCACATCTGGCATGATGGCGCACTCGTCGCGTGGGACGACGCGCGCATTCACGTCATGTCGCATGCCGTGCACTACGGGTCAAGTGTGTTCGAGGGCGTCCGGGTGTACGAGACGCCACATGGACCGGCCATCTTTCGCGCCCGGGAGCACATGCGTCGCTTGCACGACTCGGCGCGCATCTACCGCATGCCCATGCGATGGACGGTCGATGAGTTGATCGCAGCTGCGGCGACCACCGTCGGTGCGAACGGGCTTTCGCATTGCTACCTGCGCCCCATTGCCTTGCGCACTGGCGAAGAAATGGGTGTCCTCGGGACGGGCGCGCCGGTTGAGACGTTCATCATCGCGTGGAACTGGGGTGCGTATCTGGGCGGCGACGCGCTGGAACGCGGTGTGGACGTGTGCATCTCCAGCTGGCGCCGGGCTGCGCCAAGCACGTTTCCCATGATGGCCAAAGCTGGCGGCAACTATCTCAACTCGCAGCTCTCGAAGATGGAAGCGCGGTTGGATGGTTTCGCCGAAGGGATCATGCTGGATGCCAGCGGCCTCGTTGCCGAAGGAAGTGGCGAAAACGTCTTCCTCGTGCGCGATGACGTGATGTACACCACGCCGATGGCCTCAGGGATTCTCGCCGGTATTAC
>JANMKU010000356.1:0-18404 GCA_031372205.1 Gemmatimonadaceae bacterium
GTTCAAGAAGGATCTCGCGGCGCTGGAGGTGCGCGAAGGGCAGGTCTACAACGGCCGCCGGGTCACGGAAGCGGCGTGCCTGGACACGGATCGGTAAAGGTGCGCATCGACGACGCGGATTGGCTGGTCGATTCGTCTATGCTCATGATGTACCCCATCCCGATCGGCGACATGCTCCACGTCGATCGGCATCCATTGTTTGGTGTAGAAGTCGAGCCGATTGATGGCACGCACCTGCTGTGGTTCGACACACCGCCGTATGACGAGTATTTCCCCTGTCGCTTGTTGCTCGATCCGGTAGATCACGCGTTCTACCTGGAGCGTTACGAGATTTCCCGGACCAAGGGGCCGTTCAACCATCATCTATCGGTCCGCTACAATCGTGGCGATGCGCGCACGGTCTTGCAGGGACATACGCGGCATCGGAAGACGGTGGCTGGAGTGCAGTCGGACGCATTGACGCGAGACGAATTGTGTGCGGCATTGCGCGATGACGTTGGGATGTCGGAGGACATCGTCTCGCGGTGGGCGGCGTGCGGTGCACTCGATGCCGCGTTTGAACCACCGCAGACGCCCGTTGCGGTGTTGACAGGCAAGCCGCCATCGCGACGATAGTGCGGTTACGGGGCCGGTGCACCACACCCTGTCGCGCGGTCGCGTGACAACCTCCTCGAACCAGATCGACATGGTCTGCATCGATGTCGACGGCACGCTGGTAGGGTCGGCTGGTGCGGTGCATGCGTCTGTCTGGCCGGCGGTGCGCGACGCGCACGAGGCCGGGCTCCGACTGGTGCTGTGCTCAGGCCGACCTGCCTTTGGGCTCGCGCGCGAGTACGCGGAACGTCTCGATAGCTCGGGGTGGCACAGTTTTCAGAATGGCGGATGCGTAATCAATCTTGCGCACGGCACGTCGCGCTCCAGCTATCTCTCCACGGACACCGTGCGGGCCCTCGTCACGCAGGCACGGTCGAGCAAGTGCGTGCTCGAACTGTACGCCGACACCACGTATGCGGTCGAGAGCCGCTCACGTCGCGCCAAAGCCCATGCGCAACTCCTGGGTGTGCGGTTCGCGACACGTCCGTTTGAGTCACTGGAGGGAGCCGTTGTCCGCGCGCAGTGGCTGTTGTCGCACGACGAAGCCGAGGCGATGCTGCGGAGCGCACCGCGCGAGCTCGAGGTAGCACTGTCCACCTCGCCGATCATGCCGGACACGACGTTTGTTGGTATGACGCGCACCGGCGTGAACAAAGGCACTGCCGTTGGTGTCATCGCGAACGAGTATGGTGCGCCGCTGCAGCGCGTCATGTTCGTGGGCGACGGCGGCAATGATGTGTCCGCCATGCAACTGGTTGGCTTTCCAGTGGCGATGGGCAATGCAGAACCGAGTGCGTTGGCCTGTGCGCGCGTTGTCGTCGCTGATGTCGACCGCGGTGGACTCGCTGAGGCGCTCGCGCTGGCCATCACATTGCACCGCGCGTAATCGCAGAAGTAGGCATCGCCCGCTAAAGGGTCAGCGGGCGATGCAAACGATTGGCGTGGTGATTACGCCATGTGCTGCAACACGCGCATCAGACGGCGGTACGTTTTCTCCGTGCAACCGCACCCAGCGCAAGCAACCCTGCCGCAAGCAACGCCACGCTGCCCGGCTCGGGATTCGTGATGAACGAGATGTTGTCGACACCAAACGCGCCGTCGCCGTTCGCGGAGATCGTCACGCTGGTAAAACCGGCCGCATCAGAGAATCCGAGAAAGGCTGGCGTTCCGCTGGTAAAATTCCCGTCCACAACACTGACCGAACCGTGCAACGTCGTCAATGTGAGGCGTCCAGACTCCGTACCCGCTGCCGTGGTCACCGGGCTAGACACGCCATACAAGCCGAAATACAGGAGGCGCCGTTCAAACGTCAGCGTGACATCGTGATTGGCGGTGCCAGCGGCGCAGACCGTGGGACCCGCGTTGATGTTGCTGGCCTGACCGGCGCTCCCAAACCCAGCCGTCGCAAAGCTGTTGGCGAGAAAACATCCTCCTGTCACAGTCACGCCGTAGCCGCCGAACAGACCAACGCCAGCGGAACCCAAGGCCAGTGACTCGAACGTGATGAGGTTGCTTCCTGCGACCGGTACAAGTACAGAAACCATTTGGCCGGACAATGACGACACTGCCGTGCTTGAAAGCACGAGTGCGAGAACGCACAACTTTTTCATCGGGACCCCTTCATCTGGATTTGCGTCTGACCGCGCCTTCGTCGACGCCTGCCCAGAACTACGATAGTGCGATCCATTCCGCGCTGCTGTGACTCGTGTCACCACGCGGAAATCGCGATACCGCAATTGCAAGTGCGATGCACTGTAACAGGACTGCCAGACCGATTGTGTGGCACCAAATGGCCGCGCTATCAATTGCCTTCTCGTATAACGTTCCATCGCAACGCTTTACGAAATAGCTGGGGCGGGACTCGAACCCGCGACCCCGGCATTATGAGTGCCGTGCTCTAACCAGCTGAGCTACCCAGCCGCACCACGAACCAACGCCATACCGCCACGCAAACGGCCGGCCCTGGTAAGGACCGGCCGATGCGAATCTCCCAATGGCGGGGGCGGGATTTGAACCCGCGACCTTCGGGTTATGAGCCCGACGAGCTACCAGGCTGCTCCACCCCGCGGCAGTTGGAGGAACCTAGCCGGGTGACCGCCGGAGTCAACCCCGGGGCGGGTTCGTCAGCGAGGAGTCACGCGCCGGACTGCTATCGATGCTCGACCGTGGAGCGCGTGTCAAATACACCAGTTCCTTGTCCCCGCGCACCATGCCGAAGTCCTCGCGCGCGATGCGCTCAAGCCGCACTGTGTCGTTCGCAACGGCGGCGAACTCCAGCCGCAACGAGTCCACCTCGGTACGCAGTTGCGCAACTTCGCCGTCCAGGTCGCGCAACCGCGACTGTTGTCGGATCGCATCGCTCGTGCCGTACTCGCCGCCCTCAACGGCAAACACCAGCACAGCCACAATACCCACCAACCACAGAAGTCGGCGGGCCAACCGTTTTGCGGGTGTGTCGGTGCGCCGAGTGGCGCGACGCGGAGGCATGCGATACGCTCAGTGTACGGGTGAAGTGCTACAGACCGAACAACGAGCCGCCAGGATACTCGGCGTGGGTCTCCAGCTGCTCTTCAATGCGCAACAACTGGTTGTACTTGGCCACTCGATCGGAACGCGACGGAGCGCCGGTCTTGATTTGCCCCGCTTGCGTCGCGACCGCAAGATCGGCGATGAACGTGTCTTCCGTTTCGCCAGACCGATGCGAAATGATGCAGTTGTATCCGGCGGCGCGCGCGAGCTCCATCGTTTCGAGTGTCTCGGTCAGTGTGCCGATCTGATTGACCTTGATGAGAATGGCGTTGCCAACCTCTGCTTCAATGCCTTTGCTCAAGATGCTGGAGTTCGTGCAGAAGAGGTCATCGCCAACGAGCTGGCATCGATCACCCAACGCTTCGGTCAGCAACTTCCACCCATCCCAATCGTTCTCGGCCATGCCATCCTCAATGGAGACGATGGGATATTCCTCGACCCACGACGTATACAGCTCCACCATCTCCTTGGGGCTCCGCGTACGCGCACCGCTCTTCTTGAACTGATATGCGCCATCGCGGAACAGCTCGCTCGCGGCGACATCAAGGGCCAGCGCGATATCGTGACCGGGACGCAGCCCTGCCGCTTCGATCGCTTCGATGATGACTTTGAGCGCGTCCTCATCGGTGCCGAGGTTCGGCGCGAAGCCACCTTCGTCTCCGACACCCGTAGACAGCTTCCGTCCGACCAGCACTTTCTTCAGCGCGTGAAACACCTGGGTGCCCATGCGAAGTCCATCAGAAAACGACTCGGCGCCAACCGGCACGATCATGAACTCCTGGAAGTCGACCGTGTTGGTGGAGTGCGCACCGCCATTGAGAATGTTCATCATCGGCACCGGCAGCGTCCTGGCCATCGGCCCACCGAGATACCGATACAGCGGGAGTCCAACTTCAGCGGCGGCCGCACGCGCAGTGGCCATCGACACACCGAGCAGCGCATTCGCGCCGAGACGACCCTTGTTCTCCGTGCCGTCGAGCTCAATCATGGTGCGGTCAATCGCCATCTGATCGGTCGCATCCATCTCTTCGAGTGCCTCGGCAATCTCGCCGTTCACGTTGGCGCACGCGGTGAGCACGCCCTTGCCGCCGTAGCGTTCCGGATCGCCGTCGCGCAGTTCAACCGCCTCGCGCTCCCCCGTTGACGCACCGCTGGGCACCGCCGCTCGACCCGCCGCACCCGTCTCGAGAATCACATCCACTTCGACGGTGGGATTGCCACGACTATCGAGAATTTCACGCGCACTGATGGAAACGATGGCTGCCATGGGAAGTATGAAAGTGGAAAGGATGCTACGTGGCGAGACCGGGTGTAGCGGCAGCGCCCGTCCGAAAGACACGAGGTTCCAGCGATGGTTCAATGCCATACTCGGCGCGCAACAGTTCGGCCATGCGTTGACGCACGCGCTCGGAAAGTGCTTCGCGATCGTCGTAGGTTAGACCTGCCGTGATAATTGGTTCGAGCATGTGCACATGGACGATGCCCGGCGTCGCGCGAAAAGAACCACGCGGATTCACCTCGATGGTACCATGCACGACCACCGGCACGATGGGCGCGGCCGAGCGTACGGCGAGCACGAACGGGCCTTTCTTGAACGGTCGCAGCGCGTACCGGTCGCCTCGTGTTCCTTCTGGGTATACGAGCACCGATTGGCCGTCTCGTACGTTCATCGCCGCGTCCTCATAGGCGTCGATCGCCGCCTTGCGATTCTCGCGATCGATGTAAATGACACCAACAGCGCGCGCCGCCGAGCCAAACAACGGAATGCTTTCCAATTCCCGCTTGGCCACGAACCCGTAGCTCGGCAGTGCATGGATCATTGCCGGAATGTCGAACCAACTGACATGGTTGGCGATGAACACGCGCGGCACGCCTGGCGCGAGGTCGGTACCGCCGTGGACCACCACACGAACGCCGGCGGCAGTGAGTAACCAAGAGGCCCACTGTCGCGTGGCTCGCTCATAGACACCGCCAGCGCGATGCGGCACGCCGATAAGCTGCGCCAGCAGCACGATGGTGCCGAAAATCAGGGTCCCGATTGCCAGGGCCAGCATTGTCAGGGCAGTTCGCATCACGCTGTAAAGTGATCATGCCCATGAACGAATTCAACGCGCGCGTCCGTATCCGGGAGACCAATAATTTCCACGAGGCCCCGAGGGTCCACGTTCAGCACTTCGCCGATGTCGGTGAGGGGCGTATCCGAAACGCTGGTCCAGTCCGCTATCAATGCGTCGGCGAGTTGCACTGGCGCCGCGAACAGCAGTTCGTACTCCTCGCCACTGACGAGCGCCGACGACGCGGAAACACCAGGGCCCACTGGCAACCGCGACGCATCGATCCGTAGACGGACGGCACTGGCCGCGGCCAGGTGCCGGGCGTCGGCCGCCAACCCATCCGAGATGTCAAGCATCGCGTGCACGCCAGCATTTGCCAGATGCTCGCCTTCACGCAGCCGCGGCGTGGGAGACGCGAACCGACTTCGCGCCCAGTCCGATGGCGTGCGGCCTGCATACCAGTCCGCGACCGCGCTCCCTGGCCCACCGAGCGTTCCGGTCACGAGCAACCGATCGCCCGGCATCGCGCCGCGTCGCGCGACGACACGCGTCGCCGACCCGATGACCGTGGTCGTCATCGCAAAGGCCTCGCCGGTGCTCAGATTCCCGCCCACGATTCTGGCCCCAGTGGGCGCCAGCACGCGTGCCATACCGCCGGCCACATCGACAATCCGCGCGCGCCATCGTTTGGGTACGACGAACGCGCACAACACAGCGTCGGCGCGTGCTCCCATTGCCGCCAAATCGCTCAGCGCCGCGGCGATCGCACGTGCGCCAACGTCAGCCGCGCTGATCCACTCGGGGAGGAAATGCACGCCCTCTACACAAGCGTCGGTGCTCACGACGAGCATCCGGCCGTCGGTCGCGATGTCGCGCGACAGTGCGCCAAGCACTGCTGCATCATCACCGATATCCACGGCAAGATCGCCCCATCGGGCCATTAACAGTCGTATCGTGTCGAACTCGACGCCGGGGCCAAGCGTCTGGTGCTCGCGTATCGAGATAGCGCGCCGATCACCTCCGCGTGTTGACGCAGTCGGTTGCTCACGGTTCGGCGCATCGTCGCGGGTCACGGCAATCCTCCGTCGCCCACCCGTCGCACGCGGACCAGTCCGAACGGCGTCGCGATCCACAGCCAGTCGCGACTGGCCACCACGTCGAGCGCCGGCCCTGGCAAGTCGAGTGGAATACGCAGCAGGCGAGTCGCAACGCCACTTCGTGCAACGACGAGTACGCCATTGCTCCCGGCGAGCCAAATGGTTCGGTCATCCATCGCGATGCGCGTGATCTGCCCCACCGACCGCACGTCGATGGTCTGCACGCGCATTGGTTCTCTCGTGGCGTTGAGTGCAAGCGCGAGTACGCCCTCGTCGGTGGCGACCAACAGCACCGAATCACTCCACGTCATCGCGCGCACTGGTCGACGCAGGGCGGGATCCGCGCTCGATGGACGCGTGAGCTGCCCGCTGGCCGACAGCACCATGAGACCGGTCGCCGTGCCGATCCACAGGCTGTCGCCGATTTGTTGCAGTGCGAACACCGGCGTTCCTTCCAACAAACGGACGCCGATATTGCGCGACCTGCGATCACGCGTCTCCACGCTGTCGTTCACCCACGCCAACCCACGCGACGTGCCCGCCCACGCGCCCTCACCTCGCGGCGCAATCGCGTTGATGCGCGCATCCGGCAAGCCGTCCAGCTCCGTCCATATCGCAACTGCCTCGCCCGCATCGAGACGGACACGCACGACACCGCGATCCGTTGCCATCCAGGCGCGTTGCGCGCGCACCGACAGCGCGTTCACCCGAACGCCGACCAGTGAGACGCTGATCGTGCCGTCGATCCACCGCCAACGTTGCAAGTCGTTGCTCGAAAAACTCAATCCTCCGCGAAGTCGCGACTCCCCGAGGCCAGCCGCCCAGACGCCGTCGGCTGCGAGCGCGAGCGCACCGATGCCACTTTCCATGGGACCAAAACGCAATGCCGTCGCTTCCTGAAATGTCGGATCAACTCTGTACAGTCCGTCGCCGTTGGTTCCGAGCCACACTTCGCTGGCGCGCTCTGGGGACGACGCTCCGCTCGTGATCGCATAGTTTGGCAACGCGCGGTCTGCCCGCTGATTGCGCCCCAACATCATCTGCGGCGAGCGCAGCGACGGAAACTGCAACAAGAGGTCGTTGAGCGTCTTCGGCACCACCACGCTCGCTGGCTGTGGCGGTTGCGCGGCCGAGAAGGCGACACCCGCACGCGATACGCGCGTCCACTGTCCACCGGCACGCACATACGCGTCGCCAGCGGCGCTCTTGTCAAAGACGATGACGTCGGGAATTCCGACGATCATCGTGCGCAGCACCTGCTCCGTGAGCGGTCGGTACATGACGACGGCGCCGGGCACGCCAATCCAGACCGCCTCTTCGACGGGGTCGCCAGCGATCACCGTGATCTGCGCGTCGACAAGCCCGTTCTCGCGAGTGAACGGTGCATCCCACGCACCACGGATGCGATCGTACACGCCGACACCGCTCGGTGTCGCCGCATAGACGTATCGTCGCGACACGGCCACCGCACGGACATCACCGTAGCTGCCGATATACTGTCGCTCGTCGCGGCGCGTGACACCGCCATCATTTGCACCGTCGTTCGCGCCGCGGAGTGCACCACTGGCTACTGGCGCGCATGCGGCGGTCGCGAGCATCAGGCCGACGGCGATGTGTGTGCACGCTCGCACGCTCATGCGTCGACCCGTGATCTGATGTGCACATCGGGGAGACTCGCTAGGATCCCAGGATCGAGCGCCGGTGCTACTTCGAGCGCGTGCCATGCCGCCGGCAGTGCGTCGAGCACATCATCGAGCGTCGGTCCGCGCAGCGTCTGCGCCGCCCTCGCCACCAACTCCGCGGCCATCCCGTGCGCAGTGGCCGCGAGCATCGCCGCGTCACTCCCATCGGCACCTTGTGCCAACAATGCAGCGAGCATGCCAGTCAGCACATCACCACTGCCGCCCGTCGCCAGCACTGCCGTTCCACGCGCGACGACACGAAGGTGTGCACCATCTGACGACGCGATCAACGTGGGCGTGCCCTTGAGTAGTACGGTCGCCTGACTGCGCGCGGCAAACTCGCGAAGCACGTCGCTGCGCGATTGCCAGTCAGCAGGCGTCGGCGCACCGGTCAGGCGCGCGAATTCACCGGCGTGCGGGGTGAGTACCAATACCGGCACGCGCTCGGCAATTTCTCGCAGCTGCGCGGTGACGCGGCTGAGCCCATCCCCACGCGCGTTCGTGCCGTCATGCATCGCGAGGAGCGAGAGCGCGTCCGCGTCGAGGACGATCGGTATTCCTGCATTCTCCTGCAGTGCCCGTTGCAAGAGCGCCAGCGACGCCGCACTTCGGCCGAGGCCTGGGCCGATCGCGAGGGCACCACCCCACGGCGCGGCGCGTTCGGACGTCACCTCGTGTTCCTGCGCCTCGCGATGCGGCCATCGGTACGTAATGGCGTGTGGCACTGCTTGCTGAACGGCACTTACGCCGGGCGCATCGACCCATGCCCGCACCAGCCCGCATCCGGTGCGCAATGCGCCGCGGGCGGCGAGCATCACGGCGCCGGCCATGCCATCAGCACCGCCAACGACTGCCACATGTCCACGCGTACCCTTGTGCGCGTTCCACGCGATCACGGGAACCTTCGACGCGAGCCACCGTGCGCTGGGCATCCGCCACGCGTCGTCGTCACCATCGGCCTGTGCACCTAACCCAATGTCTGCGAGTTGCAGTGTGCCAACATGCGCACGCGCGATGAGCTGACCGCGTTTGAACGTGCCGAAACTCACGGTGAGATCTGCCGCCACACTCCCAACGGCAATGTCACCGGACGTTGCATCGAGTCCGGTTGGCACGTCGAGCGCCACAATACACGCTCCGCGCGAACGCGCGATCGCGAGCGCCCCACAGGCTGCGGCGATCGGCCCGCGGAGCTCACCACGATGGCCCGTTCCCAGCAGTCCGTCGATGATGATCTGTTCGCGTCCGGTCGGTACACCGTGTACTAACCGCGGCGCGGCGAGCGCCTCAGCGCGTTGGGCGTCCGGCGTGCGCGGTGGTGACGCGGCACACACTCGAACCTGCACTCCAGCTCGCGCCAGTTGTGCGGCGACGACGTATGCATCGCCACCGTTGTTGCCGCTACCTGCATACACCGCGACGCCGTGCGACAGTCGGTCACCCGCGAAGCGCAACACCGCCTCGGCGGCAGCGGTCCCTGCGCGCAACATCAACGAAAAGGCGGGTACTCCGGCACCGATCGCGGACTGATCGCGGGCCGACGCTTGGGCGGCGGAACAGACACGCCACTCCGCACCGCGTTCCGCGAAATCGCGCATCGCGAAACCGCGGATCGGCTCAGACGTGCGCAGTGCTCCATGGGTATTCACGTTCGAAGGCGTCTTCAAACGCAAACACCTCAGCGAAGTCTTCCCGCGAGTCGTGTGGCTGACTGATGAGCAACCCCATGTCCACGAGCGTGAACACGATGTCACCAATATCCTGTGTCGATCGCACGCCCCAGTGCGCGAGCACCAATCGCGCCGTCACGCCGAATCGCTGCAGCGCCAGCGAACGACAGGAGCCTGCCAATTCAGGCCCGGTGATATGTCGACGTTCGGACAAATTCGCTTGCGAGTGCTCGAGTGCCGCGAGCACAAACATGTACGCGGCCTCGTCGAAACGGGGCTCCCGCAGTCGAATCTGCTCCATGATGCCGTCACGAAACGCCAACTCGGTCACGTCCCCAGCTCCCTCGCGTTCTGCGTCCCACATGCTCAGTCGACGGCAGCGGTGCTACTGCTGGCCGACCCACGAATCGAATCAATGATGCAGATCGGCAGGCGATGCCACAATGCCTTGCGCCGCCCGCCGAGTGTACTCCGAATGTTCAGCCGTGCGTCACCGTGCGATACAAAGGGAATCGGTCGGCGAGCGCCTTGACCTCGGCACGCACCTTTGCAGCAACCCCTGCATCGTCGGGGGCGATCAAGACCCGATCAATGAGTGCGGCGATCTGAAGCATCTCAGCGGTTCCCATACCGCGCGTCGTCACTGCTGGTGTGCCGAGACGTATGCCGCTGGTGACAAACGGCGACTGTGTTTCATTCGGCACCGTATTCTTGTTCACCGTGATGCCCGCGTGGTCCAGCACCTTCTCCGCCACCTTGCCCGTAAGGCCTTTGCTCCGAAGGTCGACGAGCAACAGGTGATTGTCCGTACCGCCCGACACGATGTGATAGCCACGATCGATCAGCGCAGACGCCAATGCCTGCGCGTTCGACACAACCTCCCGACAGTACGCGGTAAACTCCGGTTGTAACGCCTCGCGAAAGGCCACGGCCTTCGCGGCGATGACGTGCTCCAGCGGCCCCCCCTGCATACCGGGGAAGGTGGCCTTGTCGATGGCCTTCGCGTGGGCAGCCTTGCACAGTATCAGACCGCCGCGCGGTCCGCGAAGCGTCTTGTGTGTCGTGCTCGTGACAACGTCGGCGAACGGAATGGGTGACGGATATACGTTCGTCGCCGCGAGGCCGGCGAAGTGTGCCATGTCCACCATGAACAGCGCGCCAACTTCCGTCGCGACATCCGCGAACGCCTGCCAGTCGATCGTGCGCGAATACGCACTGTACCCGGCGATGATCATCTTTGGTCGATGCGCCCGGGCCTGTGCGCGCATCTGTTCGTAGTCGATGATACCGTCGCTGGTCACGCCGTACGAGACGGCATGATACAACAAGCCGGAAAAATTGACCGGCGAACCGTGCGTCAGGTGCCCGCCCTGCGACAGATCCATGCCGAGGAACGTGTCGCCAGGTTTGAGAAATGCGAGGAAGACGGCCGCGTTCGCCGATGCGCCGCTATGTGCCTGCACGTTGGCGTGCTCTGCGCCGAACAGTTGCTTGACGCGATCGATGGCGAGCTGCTCAACTTTGTCGACCACTTCACAGCCACCGTAGTACCGCTTGCCCGGCAAGCCTTCCGCGTATTTGTTGGTCAACGGTGAACCCATCGCTTCCATCACCGCCGGCGACACAAAATTCTCGCTGGCGATCAGTTCAAGCCCGTCGCTTTGTCGCTGCGTTTCCTCTTCAATCAGCTGCGCAATGTCGGGATCTGTGTGGCGCAGTGCTGCGCCTGGCGGACACCGATCCCACGAATGCCACGAGGCGCTTGCACTGGCATGCGATTCAGAACTCACGAGTTATGCTCCACAGTGTCGGTGGTATCGCGCTCGATCTTTTCGACGCGCCGTTGGTGTCGTCCTCCTTCGAACTCCGTGCGCAGCCACGTACGCAGTATTTCCAACGCATCCTCATCGGACACGAAGCGCGCCGGAATGACCAGCACGTTGGCATCGTTGTGCTTCCGCGCCAACGCTGCGATCTCTGGCGTCCACGCGACCGCGGCGCGGACCCCGGGATAGCGGTTCGCGACATACGACATGCCAAGACCGGTGCCACAGAGCAACACGCCACGCGCGGCGACGCCGTCAGACACTTCTTCCGCCAGCGGATGCGCGAAGTCCGCGTAGTCGGAACTCGCAGCGCTGTGCGTGCCGATGTCCTGCACGTCAAATCCCATATCCGTCAGCGACGCGCGCAGCCGCTCCTTCAATTCGAAACCGGCATGATCCGACGCGATGGGGATGCGTTCCCCGTGATGAGCGATGGCAGCCACGCGTCAAGCCTCGCGATTCGGGTAGGGCGGCCATGTGCGCAGCATGCCGCGAACCGCCTTGATGCGCTGTTCAGCGACACGATCGGCCGCCTTGTACGTCGGGATGCCGGTCTCTTTCGCCAGCCGGAAAACACTGAGCACGGTATGATAAATCTCGTCGGCCTTGCGGAGGGCACGCTCGCGTGTCCATCCAGTCAGCTCACTGTATACGTTGATGACGCCGCCTGCATTGACCACATAGTCTGGTGCGTACAGGATACCCTTCGCCTCAAGTTCGTCGCCATGACGATCCTCGAGCAACTGATTGTTTGCAGCACCAGATACGATTTCGACGCGCAGTTGTGGCAGGGTATCATCGTTGATGATGCCGCCCATCGCACATGGTGCAAAGATATCGGCCTTGACGCCGTAAATGTCGTTCAGTGCGACCACCGTGGCACCCGTGACATCCACCACGCGCTGCATGCGCTTGGCGTCCATGTCGGTGACGATCAACGTCGCACCAGCCCCGTGCAGTTCCTTCGCCAGATGAAACCCGACGTTGCCACACCCCTGGATGGCGACCGTCCGCCCACGGAGCGAATCGCTTCCCCACCGCTCGAACGCCGACGCTTCGATGGCCCGGAACACGCCGTGCGCGGTGACAGACGACGGGTCGCCGGACTTCGAGCCAATGCCAGTCACATACTTCGTCTCCATTTGCACGAAGTCCATGTCCTCGACCGTCGTGCCCACGTCCTCGGCCGTCACGTATCGGCCACCGAGCGAGTCGACAAACCGACCGTGCGCACGAAAAATCATTTCGCGATTCGCGGTCGTGTTGTCGCCGATGATGACGGATTTTCCGCCGCCGAGATTGAGTCCCGCGACGGCGTTCTTGTACGTCATGCCACGCGACAATCGCAGCGCATCGACGATGGCGGCGTCATCGGAGGTGTACTGCCAAAAGCGACAACCGCCGAGTGCCGGTCCGAGCGTGGTGTCGTGAATGGCGATGACGCCGCGGTAGCCGGTGGCCTTGTCATGACATAAAACGACCTGTTCGTGCCCCATCTCAGCGATGGTATCAAAGAAGCGCATAGGAATTAGTCTGGGAGAGAGCCATCTGCGGCCGCGGCAGCGGCCAGTACTTCGCGTGCGATCACCATCCGTTGCACCTCTGACGTCCCTTCGTAGATCTCGGTCACTTTGGCGTCACGGAAGTAGCGCTCGACGGGATAGTCCGTGACGTAGCCATACCCACCCAGAATCTGAATGGCTTGCGTTGTGACCCACATCGCGGTTTCGCTGGCAAAGAGTTTGGCCATGGAGCTAAAGCGCGTGACCTTCTCGCCGCGCTCTTTGGCCGCAGCTGCCGCATGCAACAATGTCCGCGCCGCGGTGATGCGCGTGGCCATGTCGGCCAGCTTGAATTGGATGGCCTGAAATTCGGTGATGGGCTGGTCGAACTGCTTGCGCTCTCGGGCATACCGCATCGCCGCTTCCAGTGCACCCCGCGCGATGCCAATGGCTTGCGCCGCAATGCCCAACCGGCCGTGATCAAGTGATTGCAGCGCGTAGAGGAACCCACTGCCTTCCTGGCCGAGTAGCCGATCACCCGGCACGCGACAGTCGTCCAGTACGATCTGCACGGTGGGTGAGGCGCGCAGGCCCAGCTTGGATTCCTTCTTCCCAAGATGAAAACCAACCAAGTCCGGTGTGAGGATGAACGTCGAGATCCCTTTGGCGCCGCGTCGCGCGTCTGGCGTATCGGTGCGCGCCATGCAGAGGATGACCCCCGCCTCGTTGCCATGCGACACCCACGCCTTCGTACCCGATAGCAGCCAGTCGTCGCCATCGCGCACCGCCTGGCAGCGCAACGCGGCCGCATCGGACCCCGCTTCGGGTTCTGATAACGCGAACGCCCCCAAGGACTCACCGCGCGCCATGGGGCCGAGAAATCGTTCGCGTTGCGCGTCGGTGCCGAAATTGAGAATCATTTGCGTCGGCAGCGAATTGTGGACGCTGAGTAACACCGCTGCGGACGCGTCAACGACGGCAATTTCTTCGAGCGCCAGTAGGTAGCTCTGCGCATCAAGTGCGAGGCCATCGTACCGTTCCGGCGAAAGCATGCCGAAGAACCCGAGCTCCGCCATCTGCGCCACCATGACGCGATCGAAGCGCGACTCACGATCGCGTTCGCCCGCGAGTGCCGCGAGGTCCCGCACGGCGAACGCGCGTGCCAACGATTGGATTTGCTGCTGTGTGTCCGTGAGATGCAGAAGCGACATAAGCGATTGCGCCGTCAATACGAGTAAAAACCGCGTCCACTCTTGCGGCCATACCATCCGGCGGCCACGTGCTTTCGGAGCAACGGACACGCACGATACTTCGGATCGCCCAGTCCTTTGTGCAGCACGTCAAGGATGGCCAGGCAGGTGTCGAGACCAATGAAATCGGCGAGCGCCAACGGCCCCATGGGGTGATTCATGCCAAGCTTCATCACCGTGTCGATCGACTCAACGGAACCGACGCCTTCCATCACACAAAAGATCGCCTCATTGATCATCGGCATGAGGATGCGATTGGCGACGAAACCCGGATAGTCGTTCACTTCAACCGGCGTCTTGCCCAGTGCGCCCGCGAGCGACATGACGCGACCGGTCGTGGCATCCGAGGTGGCGAGGCCGCGAATAACTTCCACGAGCTGCATGACGGGCACGGGGTTCATGAAGTGCATGCCAATGACGAGCTCGGGCCGCTTGGTACGCGCCGCAATTTCGGTGATGGAGATGGAGCTGGTGTTCGATGCGAGGATGGCCTCTGGCGGTGCGAGCCGGTCAAGGTCCTCGAAGATCCCAAACTTGAGATCGACGCGTTCCGTGGCCGCTTCCACCACAAGGTGCGCATCGGACACTGCCTCCATCTGCGTTGATGTGCGAATGCGGCCAACCGCTGCCGCCGAGTGCTCCCCTGTGAGCGCGCCCTTTTTCACCTGTCGATCAAGATTGCGCGCGATCGTGTCCATCCCTCGCGCGAGCGCGTCCGCACTCACGTCAATCATGGTCACAGGGAATCCACTCATCGCGAATACGTGCGCGATCCCGTTCCCCATCTGCCCGGCGCCGACCACCGCCACCTGCTGGACCCGTGTGTCTGATCCGTCGTCTTTCTGTTCGTTGGTCATCGAAGCATCGTCCTTTCGGTCAGCGTCACGTCGGCAACGGCCGGTGCGCGTCGACCAGTATGAGTCTCACGCCGAGTGACACGCGACCGTCGCGTCGCCAGTCCCAGCATACACAGCAGCACCAACGCGCCGGCAACGCCGCCCTCCGGCCCCCACGCGCCACCAGTCCACCAATCAGGTCCCGATAACACGCCCTGATATCCCGGTGCGGCGAAGGCCAGTCCACTCACTGGCGTATGCAGCACGGCGGCCATCACCGCGTTCCACGCGAGGTGCGCGCCCCATGCGGCGGGAACGCTGCGCCAGTGTTGCCGCACCATCCCGAGGCACACACCAGCCAGAACGACAAGTGCCGTGGTGCGCACGCCAGCGCCGGGATTTGTGATGTGCATGGCACCAAAAGCGATGCTGGTGGACCACAACGCAACACGCGCCCCACCGGCCTGTTCCGCCACCGTCCACAGATAGCCGCGAAACACCAACTCTTCCCACAGGGCGGCTGGCGCGAGCAGAAACAGAATTCGCAATGCCGACTCGCCCCATGTCGTCGACAACCACGTCTGTTCCGCGCCGAGCGGTGTCACCTGGAAGTGCAGCATGCCGGTTGCCGCGAGCACGAGCGCAGTCGCGAGGATTGCCGCGGCACCGACGGCGACGCCTCCGCCAAGCACGCGCCATCGCCAGCTGTGGCGATCGAGTCCGACGGACCACCACGGCGCGCCGTCCACGAAAACGAGCGACACCACGCTTGCCGCAAATACCGCGGACAGTGTGATCCACGGATACGCCGGCAACGGCTCCGCGACAGCATGCGACACCAGCGCAAACACCGGTGCAATGATCGCGCCGAGCATTCCCTGGGCCAGTACGAGACTGACACCGAACACGGCGAGTCGCCACGGCACGCGCATCATCCCGGTGCTCGCATACAACCACGAAGACGCGTGAGCGGCAGGCGCCGCCACGCGCATCGACCGGAGCATCACCTATGCAACCCGTTCCACCGACAGTGCGACCGCGTCACCGCCACCGAGGCACAGCGTGGCCAACCCCGTGCGCGCGTGGCGTTGCGTCATCGCGTACAGCAACGTGACCAGAACGCGCGCGCCACTGGCGCCGAGTGGATGACCCAACGCGATCGCGCCACCATACACATTGACGCGATCGGCGCGCATGCCGAGCCCAGCGCGATCCGCGAGCGACTGCGATGCGAACGCCTCGTTGGCTTCGATCAAGTCATAGTCGTCGATCGTGGTGCCCTGCTTCTTCATGAGATTTTGCACGGCGGTGATCGGTGCGAAGAACAGGTCCTGCGGATTGCCTGCGCCTGTGGCGTACGCCGTAATGCGTCCGAGAATCGGAAGGCCGTGCGCCACCGCAAATGCTTCCGACGTGACGACGACAGCTGCCGCACCATCGTTGAGCGTCGACGCATTACCTGCGGTCACCGACAGCGCCGATGGCTCCACAGCGGCGTACGGGAAGGCGGGCCGCAGCTTCGCCAGCGATTCCGCGGTGGTGTCGGCGCGCGGACCCTCGTCGACACGAATGATCGTCGGACCTTTGCGTCCTGGAATTTCAACCGGCACGATTTCCGCGTCGAAGTGGCCGGCCGCTTGCGCGGCAATAGCGCGACGATGCGATTCCGCCGCGAACGCGTCCTGATCGGCGCGTGAGATATCCGCCTTGGCGGCGGTATACTCGGCGTGACTTCCCATGTGCACGTTGCACGTTGGGCACCAGAGCCCATCGCGAATCATTCCGTCGACCATGGTCTGATCACCAATCTTCACACCGCCTCGCATGCCGTACACATAGTGCGGGGCGTTGGACATGGACTCCTGACCGCCGGCCACGATCACCTCCGCATCACCCGCGCGAATGGCTTGCGCGGCAAGCATGACCGCTTTGAGTCCTGATCCGCACACTTTGTTGATCGTGACCGCCGACACCGTCGCGGGCAGGCCCGCCTTGAGCATGGCCTGACGGCCGGACGCCTGCCCCGTGCCGCCCTGCAAAACATGCCCAACGATGACCTCCTGCACATGCGCATCCGCGACGCCCGATCGGGCTAAGGCGGCCCGGATCGCGATGGCCCCAAGTTCGGGGGCGGTGAGAGGGGCGAGCCCTCCGAGGTAACGGCCGATCGGCGTGCGGGCAGCGCCGACGATGACCGGCTGACGGGAGAGATCGGACATAAGCGCATGGAGTGGTGGAGACGTCACACGCACCGATGCTGGCATTGGCCGCTGGCAACGAAACGTGGCCCAGCGAGACCCGCCGAGCCACGGAAAGCTAACAGCATGCGCTTACCGTCACGGCGCGCAGCCCAGCCCTGGGGGCCAATGCTCAGGCGTCGAAGCCAACCACCAGGTTCATGCCCGAGCTCTTCGCGCGCTCCACTGCGGTCGCTGCGGCCGTCAGTAGGCCATCGACCGTCGTGACGTCATCGGTGAGCTCTGCGACACCAACGCTCAGCGTGCTCCGCACCCCTTGGTACGCGCCCTGAAACACGTGTCGCTGCATGCGTTCACGAATGCGTTCGGCGAGCACGAGTCCGCCGGGGAGCTCCGTGCTGGGCAGCAATACGGCGAATTCCTCGCCGCCAACGCGCCCGACCACGTCGGTGGTTCGCGACTCCTGTCGGCACACCAGGGCGATGGCGCGCAGCCATTCATCCGCAAAGGCGTCGCCGTGCGCTTCGGTAAGTTCGCGGACCCGATCGGGATCGACGAGCAGCATCGAGAGTGGCTGCCCATATCGCCGACCGCGCGAGACCTCCGAGCCAGCCACTTCGAAAAACGCACGCCGATTGGACACGCCAGTCAGATAGTCGGTCGTGCTTGACGCATGGTTGCGCGACACTTCGTCCAACTTACGACGCTCAGACACATCCCGCGTTATGACAGAGAAGCCCGTCACCTGATCGCCGGGGCCGCGCAGCGCAGAAATGACCGTGTTCGCCCAGAACGTGGTCCCGTCACGGCGCGCCCGTGGTCCCTCTTCCTCACTCCAGCCGTTGCTCGAGGCGAGATCGAATGCGTCTCGCACATGTGCGTCGGCCGTCGCGTCCGGCGGCACCAGCATCGACAGCGGTTTGCCCAGCGCCTCGTCAGTCGGCCATTGATGCACGCGCTCGGCGGATTCGTTCCAGGTATCGATCAGTCCGTCGACCGTCACGGTAAAGACGGCATAGTCACGGATCGCCACTTCGACGGCGCGGACGCGCTGTTGCAGCCGAGCCACCTCATCGCGCGCGTCCGCCAGCCCGGCAGCGTTCGTCGCGACGACAACGATCTTGCCAACGGCCACCTTGACGAGCGACAAATACACGCCGCGGTGC
>JANMKU010000394.1:0-18287 GCA_031372205.1 Gemmatimonadaceae bacterium
CACCAGTGAGGTTGATGTCGATGACACGATCCCAGTCATCGGGCAGGTACTCGGCGGTTCGCACTTCAGGTCCACCGATACCGGCGGCGTTGATTGCGATGTCCAGTCGTCCGTATACATCACGCGCGCGATCGACCGCCAGCGCGACCTCAGCGTCGCGGCGAACGTCCATCACTACGCCAACCGCCGTTCCCCCCGATGCGTCGATCACGTTCACGACGTGGGCGATCGCTGCCTCGGCCAAGTCGGCGACGACGACGCAGGCGCCATGCGCGGCAAGTTGCAGCGCTGCCGCCCGCCCGATGCCTGATGCGCCTCCAGTAATAAACGCGACTTTGTGACGGAATTCAGACGACATACGGAGGGGATGGGGCAAAGTTACGGGAGCACGGTCGCGACGCTTGTCGCGCCAACCATGTCGATGGAGAACATGCGCGACACTTCCTGATCGTACTCGGCAAGCTGATGGGCGCATTGCGCATCGTCCCATCCGAGCAGCGCACCCACCAGCGGGGCAATCCGTTTCGCCACACCGCGTCCGTGATCACGTGTTTCGAACGCGATGTGTGTGCGCCGAATCAATACGTCCGACAGCGTACACGCCAACTCCCGTTCCACCGCGTGCGCCACTTCGGCGGTGAGATACGGCAGGTCATCCACCAAACGGCGCGCGAGTGATGCATCGCGCTGTGCGTAACTCCAGACATTGCGCCAGCGGCTGCCGTACGCGAGGGCGAGTCGCTCACCAACCGCTGAATCATGCACCGTCGTCCCAGCCTCGTGGACGACACTCTCGCGCGACGTCACGTCGCCGCCAGGCAATGGCGTGGTAGCACTCAGATGCACGACCCTTCCCGTCGCTGTTGTTGCTTCTCCGCTCCCATGCAACACGCGCATGACATGTGCGAGGATGTCGACGGCCATGGCGCGGTACGTCGTGAGCTTGCCACCTGTCACACTCAAGAGACCATTGGGACTCTGTGCCACGGCGTGTTCACGCGACGCGGCATGTGCACTGTGCGACCCGGCACGTGCGGCTGCCAGTGGACGAATGCCGGCCCACGCAGAAATCACGTCATCCGGCGTGAGGTTGGCGAACGGAAAGCGTGCGTTGACGGTGCGCAGCAGATAGCTCACCTCTTGCTCGCTCGCGTGGATGTCGTCGGGACCGTGTCGGGCTGGTCGCTCTGTGGTGCCGATGATCGAATGCACGCCGGCCGGCAGGACAAAGAGCACCCGTCCGTCCACCGGCGACACCAACGTGATGGCGTCATTATTGCCCAGTCGCTGCCGTGGTACCGCGATATGAGCGCCCGCTGAGCCCAACACCTGATGCTGCAGCGGCATGCCGGTGAGCGCGACGGTGGCGTCGCTCCACGGCCCTGTCGCATTCACGACCACGCTGGCGCGCACGGCAATCTCTGCACCAGATATCGCGTCTCGCGCCGTGACGCCGGTGAGCGCAATGCCTCCCGCATTCCGCATCGGTCCGGTCACGGCGATATGATTCGCCACGACCGCACCAGCCTCGCGTGCGGCAATCGCGTTGGCCAGCGTGAGTCGGCTGTCGTCCGTGGCGGCGTCCCAATAGCGCGCCCCACCAACCAGCCCATGCGGATCGAGGGCCGGTTCCAGCGCCAGTGTACCGCTGACGCTGAGCCCTTCATGCGCATGCACATTGCGAAACAGCGCGAGCGCGTCGTAGAGCATCAAGCCAGCCCGAAGCTTCCACCGCGGCACTCGCGCCCCTTTATATACCGGCCACGTGAACGACAGCGGGCGCACGAGATGGGGCGCGAGCTGCAACAACAGCCGTCGTTCTCGGCTGGACTCAAACACCAAGCCGATGTGTCCATGCTCGAGGTACCGCACGCCACCGTGAATAAGTCGCGATGACCGACTGGAGGTGCCACTGGCGAAGTCAGCGCGCTCAATCAATGCCGTGCTGAGACCGGCGAGCGCTGCTTCGCGTGCTACGCCGGCACCTGTGATACCGCCACCCACAATGACGACATCAAAGGGCTCCGCTGACAACATCTGCAGTGTGGCCTCGCGGGCGGCGACCGCGATCGGTCCACGCATCGCGAGCCGTTCGGCGGTTGTTCCGGGCGAAATGTCGGGCATCGAACCCAGCGGCGTGTGCGGCATCCTCGCAGAGATGCGTCACGGGCGTGCTCTGCGCCAGTAGGCGCCGGTGGACCGCGTCATGATTCCATTCGGGTCGAGCGTTACTTTCCGACATGCCTTCTCATTCGAGTCCCCGACGTGTCGACTAGGAGCGCCCGACGTGTCGCCATCATCGCTGGCGTGCGCACGCCGTTCGCCCGCTCGGGTACCGCGCTCAAGGGCTTGACCGCGATCGACCTCGGGCGCGCGGCGGTCGCCGAGCTAATGCAGCGCACGAATCTCGATGGGGCGTTGGTTGATCTGCTGGTGTTCGGGACTGTGGTTCAGTCGGTGACCGCACCGAACATCGCGCGGGAAGTGTCGTTACTCCCACATTTCCCAAAAACGCTGCAGGCCTACACCGTGGGTCGCGCCTGCGCGTCCGCCAATCAAGCCATCACGGACGCGGCGGATCAGATCATGCTGGGGCACGCGCATATTGCCGTCGCCGGCGGTGCAGAGTCGCTCTCACAGGTGCCCATTCTGCACTCGCGCGGCATGAGTGATGTGCTGGTAGCCGCGTCGCGTGCACGATCGCTGCCCCAGCGCATTTCAACGCTTGCGAAGCTGCGGCCGCGCGACTTTGTCCCGATCACACCGGCAATTACCGAGCCGAGTACGGGGGAGTCGATGGGGCAGTCGGCGGACAAAATGGCCAAGCTCAATGGCATCACGCGCGAAGCACAGGATTGGTTTGCGTTGCGCTCCCACCGCAACGCGGCGCAGGGAACCGCCGACGGTCGGTTAACCGCGGAGATTGTGCCGGTCGCGTCACCGCCAACGTTTGCCATGCTCGCCACAGACAATGGCATTCGGAGTGATAGCAGTTTTGAGCAGCTTGCGGCATTGCGGCCGGTCTTTGACAAGTTGTACGGAACAGTGACAGCAGGGAACGCATCGCCGCTCACCGACGGTGGTGCGGCCGTGCTGCTGATGTCAGAAGAGCGAGCCAAGGCGCTTGGCTACACGCCGATGGCCTACATTCGCTCGTACGCCTACGCGGCCGTTGACCCCGGCGAACAGCTGTTGCAAGCTCCGGTAATCGCGGCACCAATCGCATTGCAACGGGCCGGCCTTGCGCTGTCGGACATCAGTCTCGTGGAAATGCACGAAGCGTTTGCGTCGCAAGTGCTCAGCAACATTCAGGGGCTTGCGTCCCAGTCGTGGGCCGAGCGGGCGGGCTTCGCCGCGCCAACCGGCGAGATCGACCCCGCGCGATTGAACGTCATGGGCGGCTCATTGTCGATTGGGCATCCCTTTGGCGCAACCGGTGCGCGTGTACTCACTACGTTGTGCAACGAGTTGGGGCGACGCGGCGCACAATTCGGGATGCTCACCGTGTGCGCCGCGGGCGGCATGGGGCACGCGATGATCGTGGAGCGCATGTGAGCGATGTCGTGAATGCCGTCGTGACGGATGACGTGAGCCAACGCGTGCAGGATCCGTACTTTGTCAACGCGGCTGTTGGTCTCACCATGTCAGTCGATGATGGTGTTGCGATCATGACGTACGATCAGCCATCGTCGCCCGTGAACACGCTCAGTACGCCGATGGGCCAGGCCTTCGAGCAGCTATTCGATCTCATTGAACGCGACCCCGCCATCTCGTCGGCGGTGTTGTTCAGCGGGAAGCGTGACAGCTGGATCGCTGGTGCGGACATCGACGAACTGTCGACAATCACCAGTGCGGCGAACGGCGAGGCGCTCTCACGCAACGGACAGCGGGTGCTCAATCACCTGGCAGCACTGTCAAAACCGGTGGTCGCCGCCATCCACGGCGCAGCGCTGGGCGGTGGCCTCGAAGTCGCGCTGGCGTGTCGTCATCGCATCTGCACGGATCATCCCAAGACCACGCTGGCGCTGCCGGAAGTACAGCTGGGTCTCATTCCTGGTGCCGGTGGTACGCAGCGGCTACCGCATGTCGTAGGTCTGCAAGCGGCACTCGACATGGTGCTGACTGGGAAAAACATTCGCGCCAAGAAGGCGCTGCAGATGGGACTCGTGCACGAGCTGGTGCACCCGGCAATCCTTCGCACGGTGGCCATCGCGCGTGCGCGGCAGCTCGGTCGTGGCGAATCACCACCCGTGCGCGAGCGATCACACGGTGCGTCTGCCCTGCTGCTCGAAGACAACGCACTCGGCCGACTGTTGCTCTTCAAACGTGCACGCGACACGGTGCTCAAGAAGACCAAAGGACACTATCCCGCGCCGTTGGCGGCCATCGACGTCATGCGGAAAGGAGCGACGGACGGATTTTCAGCGGGACTGGTTGAAGAAGCACGACAGTTCGGCGCGCTCGCCGTCTCACCGCAATGTCGCGAGCTTGTGTATCTGTTTTTCGCTACCACGGCGCTCAAGAAAGACACGGGCCTCGATGCCGACCAAGAAGCGTCGGCGTTGCCCGTGCGCAAGGTTGGCGTGCTGGGCGCCGGTTTCATGGGCGCAGGCATTGCATCCGTTGCCGTACAGGCCGGCTCGTTGGTGCGTCTCAAGGACGCGTCGCTCGACCGTGTCGCGGCCGGATGGCGTGCGGTGCGCGACGTGCTTCGCCCACGGTACCAGCGGAAGCAACTCACGCGCTTGCAAATGGACGATATGCTGTCGCAGGTGGGATGCACGACGGCGTACGACGGTTTCGGCAACGCGGATCTGGTGATCGAAGCAGTCTTCGAAGACCTTGCCGTGAAGCATCAAGTACTCCGCGAGGTGGAAGGCGTCGCGCCACAGGCGATCTTCGCGTCCAACACGAGCACCATTCCCATTGCCGACATCGCGCGCGCATCGGCGCATCCGGATCGCGTGATCGGCATGCACTTTTTCAGCCCAGTGCACAAAATGCCGCTGCTGGAAGTGATCGTTACGCCGCAGACGAGCGCACGGACGACGGCGACCGTTGTCTCGTATGGACGCGCGCTCGGAAAGACGGTCATCGTCGTGCGCGACGGGCCGGGATTCTTTGTCAATCGCATTCTGGCTCCCTACATCAACGAGAGTGGACGGCTGATCGACGAGGGCGTCAGCATCGACGCGGTGGACGATGCGCTGTCATCGTTTGGGTTTCCCGTTGGACCGATCACACTGCTCGACGAGGTCGGACTCGATATCGCGGGTAAGTCGGGACCAATCATGGCCGCCGCGTTCGGTGCACGCATGGAGCGATCCCCAACGTTGCAGCGCATCCTCGACAGCGGGCGCACTGGTCGGAAGTCCAAGCAAGGGTTTTACAAATACGATGCAAACGGAAAGCGACGCGGTGTCGACGACGCCATTTATGCCTTCACGCCCGCAGGCGCGGCACGGCGCACGGTGAGCCGAGAGGACATTCAGCGACGGACCGTGCTGCCCATGCTCAACGAGGCCGTCCGCTGTCTGGAAGATGGCATCATCCGGTCCGCCCGCGACGGCGACATCGGCGCCGTCTTCGGCATCGGCTTCCCTCCGTTTCGCGGCGGGCCATTCCGCTATCTCGACGCACGTGGACTCGCCACGGTGGTGTTGGAGCTCGACGCCTTGAATGTGCTGCACCCTGGTCGATTCGAACCCGCCACTCTGTTGCGCGCGATGGCCGCGTCCGGCGCGCGCTTTCACCCCAATGCCATCACATCGGCCGGAACCTCTCAGCGATGAATACCCATGCGCCCAACCTGCATCCGCGACTCGCCGAGCTTGTCGACGATCTGCATGAATCACGTCGCGCGCTGCATGCCTGCGTGGCTGCGCTTTCCGACGCGCAACGCCACGCCGCGCCCGTCGGCGACTCGTGGTCGGTGGCCCAGATTGTCGAACACCTCTCCATCGTCGAGGGTCAGGTAGGACGCTTGGTGTCGAATCTGATGAAGGAGGCCGAGGCCACCGGTGAACGGGAAATGGAGATCACGTCCGTGCTCGCCTCGCTCGACCAATTCGGTGTCGATGTTCCGACCGTGCGAATCCCGGCGCCGGATCGCGTGCAGCCGAAGGAAGGGCTCACGACCCACGAAGCGCTCGCCCGTCTCGATGCGGTGCGCGACCATCTACTCAGTGTGATACCCCGCGCGTCAGGACTGCCGTTAGCCAAAGTGTCGTTCCCGCATCCGGCACTCGGGCCACTCAATGGGTATGAGTGGATCCTCTTGGTTGCGCAGCACGAACGTCGGCACACCCGGCAGATCGAGGCGGTCGCCGCAGCCTCTGCGTCAGCATGACACGGCTGGAGCGCGTATATTCCCCGTGCGGGTCCGCCCACCCGAGTAACAGGACAAATGCACCGGCACGGGCAACCGGGTGCCTGAGCCACAATGGAGCCGCATGTTTCGCACCTCACTGCTCTACCTGTCTCGTCAGCGGGGCATTTTCAACTTTGTACGAAATGTGGGCTTTGCCCGCAAGATGGCCTCACGGTTTGTGGCCGGTGAAACGATTGCGAGCGCGCTGGACGCCGTCGAGTCGTTAAACGCAAAAGGCATCAGTGCGTCGCTCGACTTGCTGGGCGAAAGCGTGGCCAACGAGGCCGAAGCGCGTGAAACCGGTCGGCAGTATCTCGAATTGCTCGACAAGATTCAGTCGCGCAAACTCAACGCGAACGTGTCAGTGAAGTTGACGGCACTGGGTCAGGACATCTCGGACTCCCTTGGTGTCGACGTCGTGCGGCAGGTCCTCACGCGCGCCAAGCAGTACGGGTCGTTCGTCCGGCTTGACATGGAATCGAGCGCGTACACCGATCGGACGCTCGACACCTTCGAACAGCACTTGTATCCGGACTTTCGCGAGAACGTCGGGGTCGTGCTGCAAAGCTCCCTGCGTCGCACGCTGGACGATGTCGATCGGTGCAACCGCCTGCAGTGTCGCGTGCGCATCTGCAAAGGCGCTTACCTCGAACAGCCCGACGTTGCGTTCCCGGATAAGGCCGACGTCGACCGGAACTACGTGGCGGCGATGCATCGTCTCATGGAACACGGACGCTATCCTGGGATTGCGACACACGACGAAACGATCATCGCCGAAGCGCAGCGGTTCGCCAAGGAAAAAGGCATCGCCGCAGACCGGTTTGAGTTCCAGATGCTCTACGGCGTGCGACGCGATCTGCAGGAGCGTATCGTCGCCGATGGATACCGGATGCGCGTGTATGTGCCTTTTGGCACGCAATGGTACCCGTACCTTATGCGTCGCCTTGCCGAACGGCCCGCCAATCTCGCCTTCATGACCGGCAACATTCTCAAAGAAATGCTGCAAGGTTCACCAAGAGTCCCTGCCAACGCGCCGCGCCGTGACGCGCGCAACGGCACGCGCTGAGTCACCACGGTCAGCACCTACCCCCCGACCCAGGCAAGGGGGATGAACGCACGCTCGGTGGGTACATGGCCGTACACGCCAGGCCCGCGGCGTTTGAAGGCGTTGACGGATTCTCCTACTCGGTGGACATCGTGACGGACACGACCGGTGAACCGGATGCGCCGTGGGGCGCGTACTTGTTCTTCGTGAAGTGGGGACACGGCGAACCGGAAGTGCAGGGGCATTGCGAAACGGATTTTCTCGTGCGTGGCAATGCGGAAAGCGTCGTGCGTCATCAACTCGGCGCGATGCAATTAGCGACCGTCAAGGCCACGCTCGACGGTCTGTTGCGCGCGCGATGACACTCGATACGCACGAAGGCGTTGTGTTGCAGGGCACGGGTGGCGTCTGGCAAGTACGCGCCGACGATGAATCCACCCACGCGGTATCCCTGCGCGGTCGGCTGAAGCACGAATCAGGACGCGACGGGCGCAACGACGCCGAGCGTGATTCGATGCGTCGTGTCGCAGCGCGTGACGACACTGTGCGTCCGCTCAAGCTGGCGGTGGGAGATCGCGTCACGATCTCGGGTGGCACGGATCCATCGTCGTGGGCCATCGACCTGATTCATCCGCGGACGAGCAAGCTGGCCCGTCGTGCGCCGGGCGGTGCACGCGGCGAACGCGTCGTGGTGGCAAACCTGGATCAAGTCCTGGTGGTGTTTGCGGCGGCGAAACCAGAACCGCATCCACGGATGCTCGATCGGTTCCTCGTCATTGCCGAAGCGAACGGACTCGCGGCACGCATCGTCATCAATAAATGCGAACTTGTGCCCGAGCACGAAATTCGCGCCCGATTTGCCGAACACACCAACGCCGGCTATCCGCTGCATTTGACGAGTGTAGTACAAAGCACTGGACTCGAGGCACTGCGCGATGAAGTCGGCGGCCGCAGTTCCGCACTCAGCGGCCCATCGGGCGTTGGCAAATCGTCGCTCATGAATCGATTGTTTCCCGGGCTGGATTTGCGCACCGCGGAGATCAGCGAGAGTGTGAACAAGGGTCGGCACACCACGGTGGGCGCGGTGCTGCATCCGCTCCCGGGCGGTGGGTTTGTCGCGGATACGCCGGGGCTGCGCGAGGTTGGACTCTGGGGCATCGATGTGGGCGAGATTGCCCAGTGCTTTCCGGAACTTCGACCGCTGGTGGGCCACTGTCGGTTCGCCGACTGCAAGCATCTGGTGGAGCCGGGGTGCGCGATTCGAGACGCCGTCCAGGGTGGAACCGTGAGCCGTGGGCGCTACGACAGCTTCCTCAAGCTGCGAGAGGAAATTTCTGACGGTTCACAGGACAATTGGTAACGAGGGGTCGCACAGCCACTGTCGGCCCGGCTGAGACATCCGCCATGCGACCACAGGCGTAGATGTCCGACTCCTTATGACTACCACACTCGCTGTCTCCGCCGTCAATTGGTCGTCTGGCCGGTCCGTGCTCCCGGACTGGACGTACGGTGACTATGATGCGATCATCCGTCATCTTCACCGTCCGCAACGCCTCCCGACCGCTTTGAGCCTGCCGCCAACGATTCCAGAACACAGCGACGCTGATCTTGTGGCGGAAATGGCGCGCGGCATCGAGCGCGCCGCGGCGAAGCTCTATGATCGGCACAGCGACGTCATGTACGGGCTGGCCTTGCGCATGGTCGGCGAAGGCGCTGACGCGGAAGAGGTAGTGCTCGATGCCTTTGCGCAGGCATGGCGGGACGCCGCGCGCTACGACCCGACACGCGCCACCGCGGCGGGTTGGCTCACCACCATCGTGCGCACCCGCGCGCTCGATCTGATCCGGGCACGCGGTCGACGCGCGAAAATGAGCGAGAAGGTGGCCGCCCAGCCCGACGAATCTTCGTCCATGGGGCGCCGCGTCCCCGAGGCGGATCGGAGTGTGCTGCAGGCAGAAGAAGAAGACGCCATCTCGTATGCACTCGGCGCACTGCCGATGGCCCAGCGCAAGGCCATCGAGTTGGCCTTCTACGAGGGGCTCACGCACCACGAGGTTGCGGAGCGTTTGCGTGAGCCACTCGGCACCGTCAAGACCCGCATCCGACTGGGTATGCAGAAACTGCGTGATCTGCTGTCGGACCTCGCGCCGGAAGGCGTAACATGACGCCGCTCTCACTCGACGACGTGCGCGACCTCGCGCCAGGCTACGTGATGGGCACACTCACCGCCGACGAACTCGGCGCGTTTGAAGTGGCCATGCAACAGCCATCGGTTGCCAGCATGCTCGCTCCTGAACTTGAGGCCCATCGTGCGGCGCTTGAGTTTCTGGCGACGGAGCGTGCCGTTCCACCGCCGCTCGCGTTGCGTGATCGCGTGCTCGCGCGCATCGCCAGCGAACCGCCGAACGCCGCGAGTCGCACGCCGCAGCACGGCGTCACACCCATCCGCGTGTCTGGCGAACAGGCCACACCGCTCACCGTGAGCCGGTCCACGCGGGTTACATCGGCCGCTGGCATGCGCGTGGTGCCAGCGGCGCGGAGTAGCGCGCCGTGGTGGATCGCCGGTGCATTCGGTGCGGCACTAGCCGCGTCGGCAGTCTTTGCCGTGAATGTGAACACGCGACTCCACGTAACGGAGCAAGATCTGGCGCAAGTACAACGCGTGGCCGCGACGAGTTCGGCGAAGCTCGCGGAGAGTGAGGCGACACTGCGCTCACTGCTCGATGGCGGCAGTGATCTCGTGCTCGTGCGACTCATTGCGAATGAATCGGCAGAGCCAGGCATGCAGGTGTTCTGGAACAAGAAGAAGGGGAGCGCTGTCGTGCTGGCAAGCGGTCTCAAACCGGTCGCCAAGGATCGCGCCTACTGTCTGTGGTTGATCAAGGACGGGACGCCGGTCGCGGTCAAGCTCTTTAACGTCGACGCGGATGGTCGCGCGGTCGTGTCCGGGATTGCTGTGCCGACGAGTGCTGAAGGCATCACCGCGTTTGCCGTCACCGAGGAGCCAGCGGCGGGCTCACCGCAGCCAACGATGACGCCATTCCTTGTAGGCGCGCTACCGAAGTTGTAGCTACGGGGAGAGTCGCCGTAGCACCCACGCGCCGGCTTCTCGGCGGAAACTGATGCGGTCGTGCAGTCGGCTCGGTCGACCCTGCCAGAACTCGATCTCATTGGGCACCACGCGGAAACCACCCCAGTGATCGGGTAACGGCACGCCGCCATCTGCAAAGCGCAGCATATTGCTGGCCAAGGTGCGCTCCAGCTCATCGCGCGAGGTCAACACACTGCTCTGGTGCGACGTCCAGGCGCCAATCTGACTCGACACCGGACGCGAATGAAAATACGCTTCGGACTCGGCGCGGCTCGCGCGTTGCACCGCGCCGCCAATGCGCACTTGTCGTTCAAGTTCCGGCCAGAAGAAGCAGAGCGAGGCATGGGGATTGTCCGCCAACTCCTGACCTTTACGGCTCCGGTAGTCGGTGAAGAACACGAAGCCACGTTCATCGGCGCCCTTGAGCAACACGATGCGCGCTGACGGGTACGCATCGGGCGTCGCGGTGGCGAGACACATCGCGTTGGGCTCGTTGACGTTCGCGGTTACCGCATCATCAAACCAGCGACCAAACTGCACCATCGGATCGGTCGCAAGCTCTGCCTCCGTGAGCGCTGCGAGACGATACTCGGTACGAATGTCGGCGATGGACACGATCACACCTCGATCAGCGGAAGCGCTGCGCGCGGGTACACGTCAGGAACGCCGTCGAACGGATCGCCAAGTAGCGTGCCGCCATCCGGCGTCTCGAGGACGAATCCAGCGTCTTCAATCATGCGCAAATCATCGCGCGCCGTTTGGCCCTGCGTAGTGAGGTAGTCGCCCACAAAGATGGAATTCGCTGCATACAACCCCATCACTTGCATGCTGCGCAAATGCACCTCACGTCCGCCGCTGACGCGAATCTCCTGGGTGGGAAGCAGCAATCGGTAGAGCACCAGAATGCGCAGACAGCGACGTGGATCGAGCGCACGTACATTGGCGAACGTCGTGCCGGGCACGGGAATGAGGAAGTTCACCGGCACACTCTTTACATCGAGCTCGCGCAGTGACAGCGCCAAATCAATCACGTCGTCGTCGCTTTCACCCATGCCGAGAATGCCGCCGCTGCACGTCTTCATACCGGCATCCCTGACGGCTTGCACGGTGTTCACGCGGTCTGCGAAGGAGTGGGTGCTCACCACTTCCGGCGTAAAGTTGGCGGATGTATTGAGATTGTGGTTAATCGTCTCCACGCCCGCATCTTTGAGCCGCTGGACCTGATCGGCGTTGAGCAGTCCGAGACACGCGCAGATCTTGAGATCATGCTTGGCGCGCACTGCCCTGACCGCATCAATGACTTTGCCAAATACCCTCTCACCCGGCGAGCGGCCGGAGATCACCATACAGAGCGTGCCCGCCTTGAGCAGGGCGGCGCGGTCGGCCGCCTCCATGATCTTGTCCTGCGCGAGCATCGGATACTTCTCGATTTCAGCTGACGAAATCTTCGACTGCGAACAGTAGTGACAATCCTCCGGGCACAATCCGCTCTGCGCGTTGAGCAGAAAATGCAGACGCACCCGATTGCCCCACGCGGCTCGGCGCACGCGATACGCCGCCGCAAGTTGGTCGAGCAACGCCTCGTCCGGGGCGGTGAGCACGGCGTGAGACTCCTCGCGGGTCAGTACAGCGCCGGCCAGGGCACGATCGGCGAGGTGATGCCAGTATGTCGCAGAGTGCACGGGAAAGTCAGTCGAGGAAAAGAGTACCCGGCGCCGTGGGCACCAGAGGTTCGCTGTAGAGCATTGCGTCCAAACCACTCGCGGCCGCAGCGGCGGCTAGCGCATCCAGGTCCGCGACATCGCGCAACCATGGAAACCGGAAGGTGTCATGCTGCGGCAACAGCGACACCAGTGCGTCGTAGTTCGTCATCGCCGCCACGGTCGATTCCTCGGCCTCATGCGCCGTGAGCACAACGCCGCGCACCACGAGACCACACGCCTCGGCCACACGAACGGTAAGCAACACGTGATTGAGCACACCAAGTCTGTTCGCCGCGACTACCAGCAGGTCACAGTGCCATCGCACGAACAGATCAAGGAACGAAACATCATGACTGATTGGCACCAGCAGTCCACCCGCGCCTTCGACAACGAACACATCACGTCCGCCCGATAACGTGCCTGCCGCTGCGTCCAGCACGGAGAGACTGATCGTGACGCCTGCCCGCGTCGCCGCCACCATGGGAGCCAATGGTTCGCGCAACGCATAGGGACGCACAAGCAGCAACGCGTCGCCAGCACCGGCTGCGTCGCGCAACCGTTCCGCGTCTGACACCGTCGTGGTGTTCGACACCACATGCTCATCCACGCCAGATTCGAGCGGCTTCATGGCGGCAACGCGCAGTCCGAGTTGGCGAGCGCGGGCGATCATCGCACACGCCACCACCGTCTTGCCAACGCCGGTGTCCGTACCCGTGATGCCCAGTCGAATGGCCGTGTCAGTCATCAATGGGGCCGCCGGCAGCGGATGGCAACGCGCGTTCGCCGTCGAGAAATCGTTCGATCACGCCGTAGACGCGAGCCAGCTCGTCGTTCGTGATGCAGTACGGTGGCAAGCAGTAGGCCACGTTCCCGAGCGGACGCAGCAGGACGCCTTCCTGCAGTGCAAAGTGCGACAGCTCCCGGCCAATGCTGCTCAGATACCCGGTCGGCGCCTCCAACTCAACCGCGGCCACGGTGCCGATCTGTCGTGTCGCGCGCACACCGCGCACACTGCGCAGTGCGTGGAGATGGTGGGCGTGCGCCACCTCGATTCGCACACGGTCGTCGTCGCTATCCTCGTCGAACAGTTCAAGCGACGCGAGTGCTGCCGCGCAGGTAATAGGGTTTGCTGTGAACGAGTGCCCGTGAAAAAACGTCTTCGCTCGGTCAGCGCTGAGGAACGCATCGTAAATAGTTTCTGTGGCCGCCGTCGCACCGAGCGGCAACGCGCCACCGGTCAGCCCCTTCGACATGCATAGCAGATCTGGCGCGATGTCTGCGCGATCGCACGCGAACAGTGGGCCTGTGCGTCCAAAACCCGTCAGCACTTCATCCGCGATGAGATGCACACCGGCTGCCCGCGTGCGCTCGCGGATGTGCTGCAGCACGCGCTCATCCCAGACCCGCATCCCGCCGGCGCCAAGCAGTAGTGGCTCGACAATCACCGCTGCGAGGTCGGTCCCGCGGGTTTGCAGCAGTGCATCGAGCGCGCGGATCGTATCGCCCTCTGACGGATCGGGCAGGCGCGCGACCTCGAACAGCAGCGGGTCGTACGTCTGCGTGAACAGACCGCGTGCGCCGACCGCCATCGCGCCAAAGGTGTCGCCGTGATACGCATGATCGAGCGCCGCAATCAGTCGTCGCGGTGTGCCGCGGTTGGCGTATGACTGCACCGATAGCTTGATCGCCACTTCAACGGCGGTGGAACCGTTGTCGGAGAAAAAGATGCGCGACAGTCCACGCGGCAGTCGTGCCACCAATCCGGCAGCGAGCGCCGCCGCCGGCTCATGCGTGAACCCGGCAAACATCACCTGATCGAGCGTGCGTGCCTGCTCGGTGATGGCTTGCACGATGTCGTCATGACAGTGCCCGTGGGTCGTCACCCACCACGACGAAATGGCGTCGAGGATTGGACGTCCGTTGGCCTCGTACAACCAGGCGCCGTTCGCGCGTGCAATGGCGATCGGTACCGGCGCTTCGAAATGCTGCGTGTACGGGTGCCACACATGCGCGGCGTCCTGCAGCAGCGTACGGTCCATCGTACGGTCCATCTCGTCACCGTCGAATGCGTGGCTCATGACGACAAGCGCTGCATCGCCGCGAGCAGATTCGCTGCCAACGCATCGACCAATTCCGGCGGATGCAGCGCAGACACCGACACGCGCAGCCGCGATGTACCGGCGGGCACCGTGGGCGGTCGCACACCACCAATCAGAAACCCGCGACGGCGCACGTCCGCCACGATCGCCATCGTTCGCCCGGGGTCACCGATGAGGATCGGTAAGATGTGCCCGTCGTCTGCACCTGCCACGACGCGACCACCGTCGCGAAGTCGCGAACGCAGCTGTCGCGCGCGATCACGGACGGCACTTCGTCGCCACGGCTCCACCTCGGACAGGCGCAGTGCTTCGAGCGTCGCCGCCGCCAGTGCCGGCGGTGTGCCGGTCGTGAAGATAAATGAGCGCGCGCGGCTGGTGAGCAGATCAATGAGTGTTTGCGAACCACCGACGAAAGCGCCGGTGGTGCCAAATGCCTTGCCAAGTGTGCCGACCACCACGTCGATGCGACCGCTTACGCCACACTGTTCGATCGCGCCCGCGCCTGTGTCTCCAAGCACACCGGTTCCGTGCGCGTCGTCCACATAGGTCCAGGCGCCGAACCGTTCGGCCACGTCCACCAGTTCGGCAAGTGGAAACAGGTCACCGTCCATGGAAAACACGCCTTCCACCACAATCAGCGCGCGACGGTAGCGGCCGACATCGGCGTGTAACATCATCGTCAGCGCCGTCAGGTCGGCGTGCGGGAAGACGCGCACCGTCGCGCTCGAGAGCCGGCATCCGTCAACGAGCGACGCGTGATTGAGCGCGTCACTGTAGATCACATCCTCCGCGGCCGTGAGCGCAGGAATGACGCCGATGTTCACCATATATCCTGACGGGAACAGCAGCGCAGCATCCACCGACTTGAAGCGGGCGAGTTCGCGTTCCAGTGTATCGTGAATCGGGTGATTGCCGGAAATCAGACGAGCGGCGCCAGCACCGGTCCCTTCAGCCTGCAAGACGGCACCGGCCGCGCGCGCCACGCGATGGTCTGCCGCCAAGCCGAGGTAATCGTTCGACGCGAAGTCCGCCACACGGTCGCCGTTGATCAACACCGTGCCCGCGCGACGCTGCTGTACGGCGCGCATCGAGCGCTTGAGTCCGGCGGCCTGCAGTGCAGTCAGCTCTTCGTCAAGGACATCGCTCATGGTACGCATGACAGTCGGCGTCATGGCGCGCGCACCAGCGCGGACAGCACGATGGCGCGACCGTCGGCCAGACGCATGGTGAGCGGAACCGTATCACCCGCAACGAGTCGGCGTGTTGTATCGATCAACATGACGTGCAGGCCACCAGGTTTCATCGTGATCGTCGCGCCCGGTGCGAGCTCCACCTCGGCGCGCATGTCCATACGAGACATATCCCCGCGGATCATTGTCTCGTGCGCTTGCGTTGCGCGCGCGGCCGTCGACTCGAACCCCACCACCCGTATTGTCGTCGAGTCCATGTTTGTCATCGTCAGGTAGATGCCGCTGGTCGCACCGGAATCGGCCTGCCGGGCCCACGCCTCGCTGATGTGCAACGGTGCATGCGGCGCAGACGGAGATGTGCTGCACGCCGAGCCCAACATGCCAGTCAGCGCAGCGCCGAAGGCCAGCAACGCATGACGACTCGATACGCGGACGTTCGCATCACGGTGCGACAGCGGTGTCACAAAAACCGCTTGAGGTCGTCCCGCAGCGCTTCCCATCCAATGCCGAAGGGATACTGCGCGACAATGCGTCCCTTCCCGTCCACCAGAAATACTTGCGACGAGTGACTAACGAAATAGGCGCTCGGTTCGGTTCCACCTTCGTGGTACGACGTGACACCAAACGCATCCTGGATTCGCCTCGTGGTGAGCGAATCACCAGATAGTCCAACAAACGCGGCATCGAACTGCGTCGCGTATCGTTCGGCGATCGCTGGCGTGTCGCGCTCGGGGTCGACGGTCACAAAGTAAAAGCGCACGCGCGACGCTTTGTCGCCGATGGCCTGCTTTACACGCTTCCAATCGGCCAACGGGGTCGGGCAGACGTCAGGACAGTGTGTGTACCCGAAGAAGTACAACTGCGGCCGACCCGCTTCGGCGTCCGTTCGCACGATCGATCGATCCGCACGTGTGAACTGAAATCCCGGCACCTGTTTTGGCGGATCGAATTCAATGCCGTGAAAACCGCCTTTGGTCTCACACGCCGCTAGCGTCAGCATGCTCACCACGGCGAGTGCGATTCGCGGAAACGCGCTCGACATCCGGTGACGCCGGTGCTGATTCGCGCTGGGCTGACTCGTTTCGTGTAGCATGCGCCAAATATGCCCAGTCACTTCGGTGGCGTGCAGGCCCGTTGCCCTTTTGATTTCCGCGCTATGACGGCGACCTCCAACCAGACGATCGCATCGACAGCGGTCACGCAGTCAAAGTCTGCCAACCGACGTCGCTGGATGACGGCCGCCGCGCTGGCGATAGCGGCGATTGTCGTCGCGCATCTGCTTGATGGCTGGGCGTGGCGTGTGATGCGCGATCCGAACGTGTATGAGCGAGACTGGGGACGGCTCCTGCGGGCCCTTGGGTATTTGCCGACGTGGCTCATTGTGGCCATCGGATGCTGGACGCATGACCGTCCACGTCGCGGCTGGCAATGGCGCGGTGCACTGCTGATCGCCGCACCGACGGCGGGCGGTGCACTGGCCGAAGTTATCAAACTGTGCGTGCGTCGACTGCGTCCGGATGCTGAGACGTTCGGATACCTGTTTCGCTCTGTCGGTGATCGCCCGTTCTCTACCGGTGGCTTGGGGATGCCGAGCAGTCATACGCTCGTGGCCTTTTCCGGCGCGGTGGCGCTGACCGCCGTATTCCCGAAGGCGCGATGGCTATGGTTTGCGCTCGCGGCCGGGTGTGCACTTACGCGCGTCATGGCCATCGCACACTTCCTCAGTGATACGGTCGCGGCGGCGGCGCTCGGTATTGCGGTTGGCACCCTGCTGGCACCGTCAATGTTGCGCCGATCTGTCGCACCGGACGGGTGATCGCCCAATGACATGGTCTGCGTTCGCGCGCTGGTGGCTCTACCTCGGCGCGGCGCTCGTTGTCGGCGACGCAACGCTGCAGTTGGCGCATGTGCCGAGACCGGCTAGGGCTAGACGCTGCGTATCGCGACTGGCGCTGCTCGGCTGGTGTGCGATGGCGCTCGCACTGACACTGCTCTTTGTGGTCCAGGCATACGACATGGAGTTAGCCGCGACTTTGACGGACGTGCGCGTCGTGTTGACGGGGACCACGTGGGGACGGGGATGGAGTGTGCTCGTGCTCTGTGTGATCGGCGGCATGGCCGCACATTTGCCGCACGCACCGACGTGGCTCCGCGCCCTGTGCGCCGCGGCCGTTGCGGTCGCAATGGGCGGGCTAGGACATGCGGCCGCCGACGACGCATGGCCTTTGCTTGCCCGGACGTTGGACGCGCTGCACGTGCTGAGCGCAGGTGCGTGGATCGGCGGTTTGCTGCTCCTCGCCATGGAGGTGCCCGCCGATCGCGCCGCATGGGCAGGATTCAGCCGTATCGCGACGGTGGCCGCGCCACTCGTTGTCGTGAGCGGAATCGGTGTCACGGTGCGTCGACTGTTTGGTGTGCCCTTGCATGACACGCTGGTCAGCCGCTACGCGCAACTGCTTGCGCTCAAGATCGCGCTCGTGGTCGTGGTGCTCGGCTTCGGCGTTGTCCATCGACGTCGGCTGGCCGCGCATTCAGTACCAAGCACTCGCTCAATCCGCAACGAGCTCCTTTTCGCGCTCGCCGTGTTTGCGGTGACCAGTGTCCTCGCCGGCAGCGCCCCGCCCGGCGAGTGAGTCACGGACACCACAACGCCGTCGAGGGCGAGGCTCCCGACGGCGAGTGCACCGCGCGTTGCGGCGTTGGAACCGTTACCGGTTGTAGCGCTTGCGGAACTTGTCGACGCGGCCTTGTGTGTCGATGAGGCGCTGCGTTCCGGTGTAGAACGGGTG
>JANMKU010000447.1:0-11574 GCA_031372205.1 Gemmatimonadaceae bacterium
CCCGGGTTTACAGGAGACTCCAAAGTGTGAGCGGTTGCAGTCACGACCACCGTTCCTTTGTCGGAACGCCGCAGATGGAAGACGATGAAGGACTACCTCGAGCGGGGGGGCTGGTCCTGTCCATCGTGACACCCCGCCAGGTGCTCAAGGAGGCATTCGCCGCGAAGCTGCTGGACGATGGTCAGGTCTGGATTGATATGCTGAGCCACAGAAACATTCTCTCGCATACGTACAATCCGGCCAGTTTCGACAAGGCACTTGCCGCCATTCACGAGCGTTACGTGTCGGCCTTGACCCAGCTGCACGATCGGCTGCAGCACGAGGTGAGCGCATGACGCCGCCGCCGTTGAGCGCGCATGCGCTGGGACTGGTCCAGGAGGTGCTGCAGCGTCACCCGGAAGTGCAAACGGCGATCCTCTTTGGATCGCGAGCGAAAGGGACGCACACGGAGCGCTCCGACGTGGATCTGGTGTTGTCCGGGGACGTGACGTCGCTGCGTGCGGAGTCGATTGCCGCGGAGCTCGATGAGCTGCCGCTGCCGTATCGCTTCGATGTACAACCACTGGCGGAGATCATGCACCGGGAATTGCTGGATCACATTGCGCGCGTTGGCATCACGATCTGCGGACCGAATGCGGCCGACGATAGCGACGCCGCTACTTCGCCTGCGGCTTCGTCACCGGCGCCTGCCAGTTCGTGATTACCATCAGCTGACTCGCGGCACTCGGCTGCAGCATCACGAACCCGCCATCCGGCAGCACGTCGTAGTCGAGTGTGCCGGATCGCACGAACCCGTCCGTGAAGAGCGGCGTGCGCGAAGTCACGGCAAACGTCGGTGCGAGCTGCACGGCCGCGGCCACCATCTTCGTGGCGTCGCGGTAGAAGATCTCGCGCCCCGAGGGACTCCACGTGGGCTGATCCCCACCAGACACCGAGATCTGCACCTTGGCGCCAGGGCGCGGGCTTCTTCGTTGGCGTTGCTGGTCGAGGACGCGACGGATGTTGCGCTGTAGATTCCGGAATCCGTTGGTGACCTCCCGTCCGTCTGTGCATGACTGACCTCCGCGACACGCTGCAATCGGCGCCGAAGCTGCGCGAGGCGCGCGCGCTGTTCACGAAGGCGGTGGGTATCGACTCCACGTATGCGCGCGCCTGGGCCGGGCTGGCTGAGTCAATCGCGCTGCTGCCCGACTACGGCGATACGACGCGCACCTCGTTGGCGTTTCTCGAGGAGGCCGTGGTAGCGGCGCAGCGCGCGATGGCCCTGGACAGTGCAGCGGCCGATGTGCGGCTGGCGCAGGCACGCCTGCTCTCCGGGCAGTTCCGCCTGGCGGACGCGCTGCGCGCTGTGGATGGCGCGATCGCGTCCGACTCGACATCGCTGTTTGCCTGGCATCTCAAGGCCCGATTACTGAGTGGGCTTGGCCACCAGGAGGCAGCGGGCGTCGCCTTGCGCCAGGCGTTGGCACTCGACCGGCTCGCGCCGGTCGTGCATATGGAACGATCGCAGTGGTTCCTAAACTCCCGCATGAACGACAGCGCGATCGCGAGCGCCGAGCGTGCGGTTGCGTTGGCGTCAGACGAGCCTAGATGGACCTTTCTGCTATCGGCGAGCTACATCGCCGGTTGGCGCACGGACGACGCCGTCCGCCTGTGCAGCGCCCGCCGTCCAAGAGACTGGTGCACGACAATGTGGCGCGGCTTGGCCGGTGACCCTGCGTACACATCGGCGGCGCTGGCGATCGCAAAGCGTGTGCCGAGGGGCAGCCTTACGCTCTCCGAAGGAGCCGGGCTCTTCGCCCAACTGGGTGGCCGCCGCGTTCACCGCGTTGCAACGGGCCATCGCGCAACGGGACGCCAGCGCGTTCGTCAGCATCGTCAACCCCTCTTTCGAGTCGATGCACCGGGATCCGCGTTGGGCAGCGATTGTTCGCGCGGTGCGCGGGGATTCGATTCTGCGCTGAGGCGGGTGGTGCGGCGCGGTGCTGCCTTCATTTACCCGATGCGCAGGACGGGCCCTTTCGCCTTGACGTGGATTACGTTCGCTCGTACGGACCGGAAGACGACTCTCCGCGTGTGTACGGCTTCGAAACACCATTGTGGCGCATCGTCGCGGCAGACGTCGGCGCCGAGTTCGCGCTCGAGGCGGTAGCGGCCGTCAAGTGCGGTGGCGAGGCGGGCAGTTTGCGTCATCTCGGGCCCTACACGCTGCGCGCCAACGGTGACAGTCCGGGGGCGCGTCGGATCTTGCGAATCGCTTTCGCGCTTTGCCGGCCGAGACGATGGAGGATCCGCCTGGGCTACCGCGTGGCTCGCACTAGGCGACAAGGCGCAGGCCTTGACGGCGCTCGAGGAAAGTGCGCGGCGGGGCAACCTCGGCGTGCCCACTCCCTTGGGAAGTCGGATTTACGATCCGCTGCGCGCGAGCCCGCGCTTCGCCGCCATCGTGCGCTCGCTCGGCCTGGATGTGGCGTTGTTCACGTCGCCCAACGGTGGGCGGCCGCGGTGAGCCAGTCGACGTCTGATGCCGAATGCACGACAGCGATGCGCTACACGCGAGCGACCGCGCGCCCTTCCAACCACGCCGCAATGTCCGCTTCCGACCGCGCATCCGTCGCGACATCAAGCATCAGCGCAATCTTCTCGTCATCCGGCGCCTGCACGTGCCAGCCGTTGAGATACAAGAAGGTGAGGCAGGCCATGTACGCGGTGCGCTTGTTCGCGTCCTGATAGCCGTGGTGCTTGGCGAGGCCAAACAGATACGCGGCCGCGCACGCGAAGACCGACGCCTGCTCGTAGACAAAACGGTTACGCGCACGAGCAATCGCAGACTCGATACTCCCGTCGTTCACGACGCCGACGTTGCCGGCATGGTCCTGCAGCTGCCCATGGTGGATGAGGTCGACAATCTGCCGCGTAAGCCAGCGCGGCTCCATACGCTACAGCTTGGCGAGCGCGGCCATCGCCGCGCGATTCTCCTTGGCCAACAGCGCATACGCGGCCAAGGCGTCCGTCGTCGCGGGGTCGACTGCCGTCAGCAGGATGCCCTGCGGGGTCTCCACCACGAACACCTCATCGTTCGCCTGAAAATGCTGCCGGTCGAGCATGTCCTTGGGCAGAATTGCGCCAACCGAGCCGCCGATCTTCTTGAGCGTTATTGTCTGCACCATGCTGGGCTCCCTGAACGAAAAGCGGAGGCTATACCCGCGGAGAACTGACGAAAGGTTACCGGAAATAGAACATATATAAAACTTGCCGCAACTGTTCACCGAGAAGCCCACGTCGCGATCGCTCGCGTGACCTGGCCGATCGTCGCCAAGACCGGCCCCAACGGGCGGCTGCCGCGCAGAGCGGGCGTTCCACAACAAGGGCCCGTCGTCAGGCGCTTGCACGCGGTAAAATAGCCGCGTAATTTTACCGCATGTATCCCCGCCGACTGGAAGCTCTCCTCGCCACGTCCCGCAAGAGCGTGCTGCTGCTCGGGCCACGACAGGTCGGGAAGTCCACGCTCATGCGCGCGCTGCAGCCCACGCTCGAGATCAACCTCGCGCACGAGGCCACCTATCTCGAGTTCGCGCGCAATCCGCTGGAACTCGAATCGCGCCTCAACGCACTGCCCGCGCCCAACAAGTCGGGCGCGCTGCGCACCATCTTCATCGATGAAATCCAGCGCAGCCCGAGTCTGCTCAACACCATTCAGTCCCTGCTCGATCGACCGCAGCATGGCCTGCGCTTTCTCCTCACGGGCTCGAGCGCGCGCAAGCTCCGTCGGGGCGAAGCCAATCTGCTGCCCGGTCGGTTGCACGCGTATCGCATGGGGCCACTCACCTGCGCCGAGATGGACTACGACGTCCCGACGAGTACGGCGCTGATGCATGGCACGCTGCCGGGCGTACTGGCCGAGGAGTCGGTGCGCGACCGCGAGAAGACGCTGCGCAGTTACGCGGCCATCTATCTGCGGGAGGAGGTCCAGGCCGAGAATCTGACGCGCAGTCTCGAAGGGTTCGCCCGGTTCCTTACCGTTATCGGCGAGTGGGCGGGCGCCCATCTCGATCTCGCTAAAATCGCGACGGCCGCGCAGGTGAGTCGGATGTCGGCAGGGCGCTGGCTCGACGTGTTGGAGGACACGCTGCTTGTGCATCGCGTCGACGCGTTTGCCAAGAGTGCGACCCGTCGCCTGGTGCAGCACCCCAAGGTGTTCTTCTTCGACGTCGGCGTGCTCAACGGGCTGCTCGGGAACTTCGTGGCCTCGCCCGATCGCATTGGCCGTCTGTTCGAGCATCTGGTGTACACGCAGCTGGTGCACAGCGCTGCGGCGTTCGACGATGACGCTCGTGTTTCGACCTTCCGCACCGAGCATGGCGCGGAGGTGGATTTCATCGTCGAGCGCGGGAGCGACCTGTTCGCCATCGAGGTCAAAGCCTCACGAACCGTGGCGCCGTCGGATCTGGGGGGATTGTCGCGCTTTGCCGACTACTATGGCAAGCCGCATCGGCGCATGGTGTGGTACCTTGGCAAGGAGCCCAAGCGCCTCGGAGACGTCGACGTCTTGCCGTGGCAACTGGGCCTCAAGACCATCGGATGGTAAGGACCTCGTGACGACCGACCTGCGCGCGCAACTCCAATCGACGTTGGGCGACGGCTACACCCTCGAGCGCGAGCTCGGCGGCGGGGGCATGTCACGCGTGTTTGTGGCGCACGAAAACGCGCTGGGTCGCACGGTGGTCGTGAAAGTGATTGCCCCCGAGCTGGCCGAAGGCGTGAGCGCCGAGCGCTTTGCGCGCGAAGTGAAGCTGGCCGCACGGTTGCAGCAGGCGAACATCGTGCCGGTGCTGAGCACCGGCAGCTCGGGCTCGCTGCCGTACTACACGATGCCGTTCGTGAACGGCGAATCGCTGCGGGCGCGATTGGCCGGTGGCAGCAGGCTCACGGTGCCGCAAGCGGTGAGCATCTTGCGCGACGTGGCCCGCGCGCTGTCGTATGCCCATGCGCAGGGCGTGGTGCATCGCGACATCAAGCCGGAGAATATTCTGTTGTCCGGTGGCACGGCGGTGGTAACGGACTTCGGTATCGCCAAGGCGCTGAGTGCCTCGCGCACGCAGGACAGCGTGGCCAGTGCGGCGGCGAGCACGTCGCTCACGCAGGCCGGCGGTTCGATCGGAACACCGGCGTACATGGCGCCCGAGCAAGCGGTCGGCGCGGACGTGGACCATCGCGCGGATATTTATGCGTGGGGCGTGGTGGCGTACGAACTGCTGGCTGGGGCGCATCCGTTTGCGGGCAAGGCGAACAGCGCGCAGATGATTGCGGCGCATCTGGCGGAAACGCCCGCGCCGCTCCCACCGCGGAACGCCGACGTATCGGCGGCGCTCAACGATCTGGTGCAGCGCTGTATGGCCAAGGACGCCACGCATCGGCCGGCCAGCGCGGAAGAGGTGCTGCAATCGTTGGAGAGTGTGGCGACGCCGAGCGCCGTGACGGGGGCGAGCGCGCGCCGTGACGCGACAGCGTCGAACGGTGGACGACGCAACGCCATGCTCGTGGCGAGCGGTGTGCTGGTGATCGCGGCAGTCGTCGCCGTCGTGGTGAAGCGTGGAACCTTCGCGTCGACGTCGTCGGTCGCGCCAACCGTTGATGCGTCAAAGGCGGTCAGCGCAACAGCGAATCGCTCAGTTGCAGTGCTGCCGCTGGCGAACCTCAGCGGCGACAAGGCGGATGATTTCTTTGGCATCGGGCTCGCTGAAGAAATGACACGCGCGCTGTCCAAAACCGGCGTGCGCGTGATCGGACGTTCGAGTGCTGGTGCGTTGCAGGCGCGCGGCATGGATGAAAGCGCGATCGCGCGCGAACTGGGCGTGGGCTCGTTGCTCACCGGCAGTGTGCAGCGTGCGGCGGGTCAGGTGCGCGTGAATGTTTCCCTCGTGTCGGCAACAGACGGCGCGGTGACGTGGACGGAGAAGTACGATCGCCCGCTCACGAATGTGTTCGCGTTGCAGGATGAAATCGCGCGCGCCGTGGCGACCAAGCTGCTCGGCGCACTGGGCGGTGTACGTATGGTGGGACCGACGCGCGTGGAGACCGCCGACCCCGAGGCCTACGCGTGGTATCTCCAGGGGCAAGTCTTGTTCGGTCGACGGACCGCGCAGACGGTGCGACAGTCCGTATCGCTCTTCGAGCGTGCGGTGGCGCGCGATGCGAACTTCGCGCGTGCACAAGGTGCGTTGGCGTTGGCGATTTCGTCGATTCCGTTTTACGAGCAGGGGACGGGCCGCACGATGTCGCCACTCGCGCTCGCGGCCGCGCGCAAGGCCATCGCGATCGACTCCACCGTAGCCGAAGCGTGGGTCGCCATCGCACAGGCACAGGCGAATCTCTGGGAGAACCGAGTGGCCGAACCCAACTTCCGGCGCGCCCAAACGCTCGATTCCAGCATCGCGATCTCGTGGGGATGGCACGCACTGAGTCTCATGCACCTCGGTCGATTCGACGAAGCACGCGAGCGTGTGGCGCGCGCGCAGGCCGCAGAACCCGCGTCGCTGATCGCGCGCACGTGGGGTGCGCAGCTGCTCCTCGCGGAGCGCCGATACCGCGAGGCGGATTCTGCCACACGCGCGATTCTCGCGATGGACTCGACGTACGCGCTCGCTTGGGACGCACGCAGTGAGGTGCTGAGCTATCTCGGACGTCACGATGAGGCCATCGCCGCGTTGCAGCACAACGCGGAGCAGCAGTCCTCGAGCCGCCCGACACAGACCGAAGGCATACTTGCGTTCGTCCTCGCCCGCGCGGGGCGCGCTAAGGAGGCGCGCCAGATACTGGACCGTCTGCGCGCGAAGAACGGCGGCGAGTTGCCGGCCATGGGGGTGCTCGCGGCGACGCTCGAACAGTTGGGCGATCACGAAGCCGCCATCGGGTTACTCGATAGGGCGGCGAAACAACCCGATGGTTGGATGAACATGTACAACCGCGCCGAACGCTACGACGCGCTTCGCCGTGATCCCCGCGCGAACGCCATCATGGCCAGCATCGAGCAATGAGCGGCCGTCGCGCGCAGGTGCAATCCGCCCAGACGCGACACGCTTCATGCCCGCAGTTTCCCACGCGTCATTCCTGGGGAAACAGCACGCGTCGGCCATCAACAGACGTGTACATCCCCTGGTTCGAGTGGCCCACACCGGGTACTTGCACCAACCGATGCCCGTTGCCCGGTTTAAGCGCGTTCATATAGTCCGTCAACGTGAGCCCGCGTTGATAGCGGCGCGCGCCCTGCATGTTCGCGCCACAACTCACATCGAGATCGGCCGTCAGGGTATCGGCCGTACCGACCATCACGACCACGTCGCGACTCACCAGATTCTGTGTGAGCAACGCGGCAGACAGCGCGTTCGCATACGTGTTGCGATTCTGCAATCCGTAGTGCCAGTCATCGTAGTCCGGGCAGGATGCCGCGGTCACCGGCATCGCGAAGCTGCTGCCGGTTGAACGCTCCGGGCCGACGTAGAGCCAGGTTGATGGATTCGCCACGATGTAGCGCACGACGATGCCGCCGAGTGTTGGTTCGATCCGACTCGTTGCGGCGTACCGGTGCAGCAATTGCCCGCCAGCGGAGTGACCTGTCACCACGATGCGCGACAGCCGGGCGAACTTGGCACGATTGCCCAGGCGCGCCATGATGGTATCGATCGCTGCGTAGGCGCTGATACGAGGCAACGGACCGGCGCTGCTGGACAGATCGCCGACCCGCCATCCGTTGCTGGTCCAATAGGGTTCATCGGCGGCCGGCGTATCATCGATCGTCTGAAACCTTGGCGCAATGATCAGCGTGTTCTGCAGTCGGCCGGCGAGCGCCGCCGCGTCACCCATCGAACTGAAATAGTCATCGGCGTTGCGATCCGCACCGTGCACAACGATGATCGCCTGTGTCACCAGCGAATCGCCAGCGGCGAACGAGAAACTCTGATAGCTCTGGAGGAATCGTCCTGGCGTCAGCTCGATCCGCGCTGCACACGATGCGCGCTCTCGCTGGCACGGTTGCCGCGTGGGAACAAACGGCGCGGCAGCGTCGGCACCACTGCAGCTCGTCGCACTCGCGGTCGCCGCGAGCACCAGCAACGCGCGTCTGAGTGCACCGACGAACGGTCGCTGAATTTGTCGCGGGAAACAGTCGTTGTTAGAACCGTCGCTAGAACTCAAATCCGAATGCGAGATTGAGGTGTTGATTGGTGCGCAACCCGGCGGCGTAGCTCGTCGCGATGCGGCGCCACTCGAACCCGAGCACGATCGGTCCGGCTGGTCGCCAATGCGCATGCACCTCGGTGGTCGTATTCCGCAGACGACCATTCGGCAGCACGTGGGCGTCGTCGGGGTTGTCCACTCCGCTCCCCGCACCGATCAATATCCGGGGCGACGCCTGCACGTTGATCTGTGCCCAGCCACCGCGTGTGCGTACGGGCGCACCGCCAACGCCGAGTCCCTGCGCGATGCCACCTCCGCCGAGCCCACGCAGCGCCTGACCGTCGAAGCCTTCACCGCGCACTTCGACGCGCGCACCAAGCGGAATACGGATCGTCGCTGCCAACGCGCTCGACCTGCGCTCCACGTCGCTTGCATCGGCGATACGCCCTGTGTGCACACCAGCCGTGATGCTGGCGGGGCGCTCTTCGTCACCCCAGTCGAGGCGCAGTTGGCCCTGCAGATAGGGCGTACTGGTGCGCTCCGCCGCATCGAACTGCGTATCGAAGAGACCGCTCGCGTCGCCGCTTGTCGGTGCGAGCACCGCCGCTTCGGCACCGACACGCACGCGCCCCGTGGTGTGCACGCCGCCGCGCACCTGCGGCAACCAAAGCCAAAGGTTGCCTGCGCCCGTAAAGCCTGGCACGCCAACCGAGGCGAGACTCACCGGATCGACGCCGGTGATCAACGGCTGCTCCTGCCCGATCATCACCGCACCATGCGCGTACTCCAGCACGCCGCGCGCGGTGCGCAGCCGAACAAGCGGAAAGGTGCGCCCACCGCTACTCGGCTGCTGCCCGCCAAAGAAATCGGCGTCGATGTCGCCATGGAAGGTGCCGCCCGCGATCTCCGTCACAGTGAAGGCGAGGCCCAAGCGCGTCTGGCGCATGCTCATCGCCACGCCGCCCTGCGGGCCGGTGCCGGAGTCCGGGCGTGCGAAGATCGGCACGTCGACGTTGTTGGTGCGCGCATTGTTGGTGAAGGCGTTCATCACAGCGCGCCCAGAAAACTCGAGCGATACGCGACTGCGCGTGCGCAATGCCGTCGACGCCTCGGTGCCAAGCTGTTCGCGCAGTGCCTGCAACGCCGCTTCCGCATCGTCGAGACGCTGACGGAGCGAATCGACCTGGGCCTTGGTGGGCGCAGTCTGCGCACCGAGCGATGTGACAGACAGCAGACCGAGTGCGCACCCGATCGCCACCAGCGGCATCGCAACCGCAGTGACGATGCTTGACCATCGCCCGCGCGAAGCGATACCCTTGCCCTGCACATGGACAACACTCGGATGCATCATCGTCGCTCTCTTGTCGGTTGGCTCGGTCTCGCGGCACTCGCCTCGGGAGCAGCGATCGCCGTGCCTGCATCGCTCACGGCGCAAGTCGCGGTGTCAGGTCGGGTCTCGATCACGGAACGTCCCGGTGAACAGACCAAGGACCTCAACAGCACGGTCATTTACCTGACGCCAAAAGATAGCGCGAGCGCGCGCACCCGCCCCGTGCGGGGTGCGATCGCCATGAACGGTCGCGCCTTCGTGCCGCGCGTGCGCGTGGTGACGCCAGCGAGCCGTGTCGATTTCCCCAATGAAGATCCGTTCAGCCACAACATTTTCTCGTCGGCACCAGGCACGACTTTCGATCTCGGGCTCTATCCCTCCGGCAAGAGCAAGGATGCGCTCTTTCGCCGACCGGGAGCGTACGCCGTCTTCTGCAACATCCATCCGCTGATGACCGCGTTTGTGGTCGTCGCGCCGTCGGAGTGGTACGTGCAGGCGGGCAACGATGGGCGCTGGTCGATTGACGGCGTCCCGGTCGGCGAGTACACACTCACCGTGTGGCACGAGCGCGCGCAGTCCGCAACCACGCCGATCACCGTGACGGCGACGGGTCTGAACGGACTGACCACAGCGCTCGACGCGCGCGGCTATCGGTTCGCAGAGCACAAGAACAAGTTCGGTCGCGAGTACGACAAGAACGCGATCCGCTATTGACGCGCCGCCTTCGAGCCGGGCCCCCGTGAAACCCAAGGGCCTCAGTCTTACCGTCAAGATTGTCCTCAGCACGGCGGCGGTTGTCGTCGTCATCATCGGCGTGACGCTGGCGATCGCGGCGCAACAGGCGAGTCGTGCCGCCGATGAATCGGTGAACCGCGTGCTCGGCTCGGCGCGCACGGCAATCAACGCCAAACTTGCCGGCGGCGCAGCGGGACTCACCGAAGCCGCGACGGCGTTCTCGGAGAATGCGGCCTTCCGCTCGGTCGTCGAGTCTCGCGTCGGTACTGACGTGCTCGACCAGACGGTCGTCGCCGCGAACTCGCTCAAGGCCAAGTGGGTGCAGATCGTGAATGCCGAGGGGATGCGGCTCGCCAAGAGCGACGAACCCGGCGCCGACGCCGTCGACATGAGTGCCTCCGCCGAGGTGCGCGCCGCGCTCAGTGCGAAGACGGCGAGCGGCTACGGCGCGACGCGCGATAACGAACTTCTGCAACTCGCCGCGGTGCCGATTCTCGGTGCCGGGAAGCTCGTCGGCGCGATGCTCGTTGCTCGGCCGATCGACGACGCCTTTGCCGAGCAGGTGAAGATGAGCGCCGCCGGCCTGCAGGTCGTGTTCTACGCCTTTGGCGCGCAGGGCGCGATGATCCCCGTCGCCTCGACACTCAGCAAAGACGACGCTGTGGTCCGCGCCATCGCCTCGCTTCCCGTGGCCGCGCGCAATTCTGCGGAGTCGCGTGTCGAAGTTGACCTCGGCGGTGTGCATTATGTTGGGCTGGTTGAATCGCTCAGCTCAGCAGCCGGCCAGCGGGTGGGCGGGTACCTGATGCTACGCGACCGCGACGCCGAGTTTGCTGCGTTCGCGCGGCTGCAACAATCGCTGCTGCTTTCTGGTGGCGTTGGCATCGTGGTCGCGGCATTGCTCTCGCTCCTCATTGCGAGCCAGATCACGCGCCCGGTGAACAAGCTCGTCGTCGCAACGCGCCGCGCGGCCGACGGCGACTACGCCGCGCAGATCCCGCAGACGAGCAACGACGAGATCGGTGTGCTCGCCGGCGCCTTCCGCGGACTCCTCGCCGATCTGCGCGAGAAGCAAGAGTTGGTGGCCTTTCTGTCGAGCGCCAACACGGCGAGGACCGACCGTGTGCAGATCGCGTCGGCGACGACCGGGCCGCGCATCACCGACGCTGGTCTCACGGCCGGCAGCAGGTTTGCCGCGCGCTACGACATCAAGGAGATACTCGGCGAAGGCGGAATGGGCACAGTGTTCAGGGCCGTCGACACCGAGCTCGGCGAAGTGATCGCCATCAAGACGCTCAAGCAGGATTTCCTCTCGCACGACTCCACCGCGCTCG
>JANMKU010000451.1:0-6456 GCA_031372205.1 Gemmatimonadaceae bacterium
GTTCGCGTTCAGTCGGGCCAGCGTCGAGTCGCTAAAGGTGCACGCGAGTCGAGGGCCATTCGTGCACGCCGTCGGCTCCCCTTCATTGATTGCCGGGTGATGTGCAGCGCGTATTGGCTCGAACGCGAACGGCGTCATACCGAGCAGCAATACGCCACCGGCCACAAACAGCAGGCGCCACCGCAACACCGTCGCCGGACGTCGCAACAAGACGAACACACCAAACGCAGGAAGCGGCAGAAAACCGGCCGGATGATTGGCGTAGCCGAGTCCACACAGGTACGCCAGCATCACGAGCATCACATCGGCACGCCGTGATTGCGCAGGCGCGTCGCCCCAGCGCAAGGCGAGCCATGCGCTGAGCGCGAGACCAAGCAACGCGACCGTATACACTTTCTCGTTGACCACACTCTGGTTCCACACCGAAAACGCGGTCGCGCCAATCCAGGCTGCCGTCGCTGCGGCGACATGTCGTGCAGTGGGCGACAGTCCGGCACCGCGCAACGACCGATAGGCCACAAGACACCACAGTCCCGCCGCGAACGCACTCGTCGTTGCCGCCAACAGGTTCACCCGTGCGGCGTACGACACAGGAAACGGCAGCAACGCAAACGTGTGGGCAATGAGCACGAACAGCGGATTGCCCGGCGGATGCGGAATGCCAAGCACGCGCGCAACAGCGATGTACTCGCTGGTGTCCCACATCGCCGTTGTTGGCGCCAGCGACCAGACGTACAACGCCAGCACGAGGAGCGTTACCACACACGCGGTGGAATACGCGGGCGCTTCGTCAGTGAGGCCCGTCGTCCGCAACTCGGCGTCGGCTGGACGCCCGGTGTAGGCGTGCCAGATGGTGATTGGCAGCAGCACCAGATAGCCGAGTACCAGCAGGGAGGAAGCGAGGTCGGTACCGCCGCGCCAGAGACTGACATAGCCGGCACCAAGACCAATGCACGTCGCAAGCGCCCAGCCCAGAGGGTGCCCGCGTAAGATTCGCGAGAAATCAATCATGTGTTGTGAGGGCTCAGTTAGATCGAATCGTGCCGCATGCGGGTCGCATCACGCACGACAGTCAGCGGAGGGGGCGAAATGATGCGGGCATCGTCAATCACATACGCGTATCGCAGGGCATCGCGCGGCACGAGCGCACGCGTCCGCCAGGTGCCATTCGCGTCGCGGTGTAGCGGCGTCGCGCCGCGCCGCCATTCGTTAAAATCGCCAACCACATCAGCCGAGCGCACCGCACCGCCGCGCAGCACAAACTCCACGATGTGCAGCGTGTCCAGAAAGGACTCGTGCTCACCCGGCACTGCCATATGATCGCGCGACGGCACCACACTATCGCCAATGAGCCGCGCCGAGTTGAGGACTGTGAGGTCAGTGCGACGGTTCACATCGCGCAGAGAGGTCGCGACAAACAGCGCGGCAAGCATGCCGAGCAAGGCGACCGGTGTGAGCGCGCCGCGTCGTGGCCAGCGCGATGGTCGCGACGGCGTCGACAACGTGCGGGGGCGCTCACACCGCACACGATCCATGATGGCGTGGCGCGCGCTCGCCGTGCTCACGACGTCGCGCCGCAGCGTATCCGCGATCCAATACGGAAGCTCGGCGACGCTGAGATCAGATGGCTCACGCATGGAGACGCTCCGCGAGCAACCTGCGCAGTTGGGCACAGGCCCGCTGTACGCGCATTTTGAGGGCCGACACGCCGACTCCGGTAATGGTGGACATTTCGTCAAAACTCAGGTCGTCTGTGAACCGCAACACCACCGCCTCGCGCTGATCGGGGGTGAGTTGCAGCAACGCGCGCTCAAGCTCTAGCCGGCGATCCACGGCATCGTGCGCGTCCGAGGCGTACAGCAACGCAACCGAATCAGCCGCCAGATCGCCGTCTAATCGGCGCCGTTGCCGCGCCGCGTGCGTGCGGCACTCGTTGACCACGATGCGCATGATCCATGCGCCAAAGCGGTCACGGTCGCGGTAGCTGGCCAAATGCCGGAAGGCGCGGACAAACGCGTCCTGGACGGCGTCTTCGGCGTCGTCGCCGTCGGCCAGCAGATGCGTCGCGACTCGCAGGCAGCGTGCATGGTACCGGTCGACGAGGGAAGCAAACCCTTCCACGTCACCGGCCAACACCCGTCGCACCACCTGCGCATCAGTCAGCGGCATGCCCAATAACTCGGCGGGCTGAGGAAACGTCACATCCAAGTGTCCGGGACACGCATACCCCCAGCGGCCAGGGTTGGCGGCACTGGGGGGACGTCTCCCGGTAGAGAGAACCGACGCGTGCTGATCCTGCTCGCTTCGCTCGCCCTGCAGTTACGCCCACTGTACGAACGGACACTCCAGTCCGCTGTGACCGGCAACACGCCAAGCGCTGATCGCAATTGGTGTGCTCCCGACCACCGACGATAGCGACTCGTCTGTGGGCGCGCAGATGTGCTCGCTTGACTCGGACCGACAGCGCACCGTCGGCCGACTCGCAAAAGAAACGACCGGCCGTCAGCGGCACGTCATCGGGACGCGTGGTTCAGCTACCGGGCGCGCGATGCGACCAACGCTTGCACGTCAGACAACGATCCGCCCACCGCGTGCAGCGCCACCAGCGCATGGAAGAGCAAATCAGCGAACTCGGCTGTTGCCTGTGTTCGGTCGGCGTCCACACAGGCGACCGTCAACTCGACCGCCTCCTCGCCCAACTTCTTGAGGCGCAGGTTCCGGTCGGCGAGCAGTCGGCGCGTGTAGCTGGTAGAGGCCGACGTGTCCGCGGCGCGCGCGGCGATGGTGGCGCTAAGGTGCGAGAGCGCATCCGATGCTAACGCGGCGTCACCAAAGCACGAGGTGGCACCAGTGTGGCATGCCGGACCCCGTGGCCGAACGCGCGCCAGAATTGCATCGCCGTCGCAGTCGGCGGTGAGCGACACGACGGCCTGCGTGTTGCCACTGGTCGCCCCTTTGTGCCACAAGCCCCGTGTGCGCGACGTGTAATGCATTTCACCTGTCGCCAGCGTGCGTTCGATCGCATCGCGCATGGCATATGCCACCATCAGCACCGTACCCGTTGTCGCATCCTGAGCAACAACCGTCACATACCCACCACCTTTCGCGAAATCAATCGAGTCAAGATCAAGGACAAGCACGTTCGGCGTCATGGCGCGCGCTCGTCGCACAGAATGTTGCGTGTGGCGACGGCCAACGCCGTGTTCGTCGCAATGGCACTCCCGCCAAACGCGCTGTGCGCGCCACTCCATGTCGTAAACACGCCACCGGCCTCAGAAATAATCGGTTGAACTGCCGCGACGTCCCACGCATTCACCACATCATCCACCATGATCTCTGCTCGGCCCGTCGCCACGAGCAAATACCCGTAGCAATCCCCCCACGTGCGTGCGACGTTCACTTGCGAGGCGAGTGTGCGCCATTGTTCGCCGCGCCTCGGTCGATCGGGAAAGCGATCATCCGTGATGAGCGCCGTGGCATTGGCGAGCGTCGACACCGTCGACACGGTTGCGCGCGCACCGTTCCACCAACACCCTTCGCCAATCGCCGCCGCAACGAGTTCATTCACGGCCGGAAAGCAGGCGGCGCCAGCGAGCACCGTGTCACCCTCGCAGCACGCAATGAGCGTTCCCCACAACGGCACGCCACGCACGAATGACTTGGTGCCGTCAATCGGGTCGATTAACCAGCGTCGCCGAGCACCAGCGCCCTCGTCGGCAAATTCCTCGCCCTGAATGCCGTCGTGCGGGAAGTGTGCGCGAAGCCATTCGCGTGCGGCTTGTTCGGCAGCGCGATCGGCCATCGTCACTGGCGACCCATCACCCTTCACCTCAATCTCAACGGGCTGACGGTACCAACGCATCGCGACGCTCGCGGCGAGTTGCGCGACCTCCGCAACGGCCTGGAGCAACGTCGACGGAGCATGCACCTCGCTCATGCAGCCGCTTCGAACACGTCGCGCATCGTGATACCGGTGTCTCGCATGTGGTGTTTGAGTTCGGAGACGGTGGTGAGTCGGTCGTGCAGAATTCCCGCCACGAGCACGGCATCCGCTCCACCTTGGCGGACGGCGCTGACCAGATGCGATGCGTCGCCCGCGCCACCCGAAGCAATTACCGGCACCGGCACTGCATCCGACACGGCCCGTGTCAGTTCGACATCGTATCCCGTGCGCGCACCATCACGATCGATCGACGTGAGCAGGATCTCGCCGGCGCCGCGTGCAACACATTCCTGCGCCCACGCGACCGCGTCAAGCGGGGTCTCTTCGCGACCACCCTTCACCCACACTGTCCACGCGCCGTCACGACTACGTTTTGCGTCAATACTGGCGACAATGCATTGCGCGCCGAATCGGTGCGCCGCTTCCGTCAACAGCTCCGGACGCGCCACGGCCGCAGAGTTGAGCGACACCTTGTCCGCGCCCGCTCGCAGCACGCGCGCCACATCGTCGACGGATCGGACGCCCCCGCCAATCGACAGCGGAATGAACAGACGTTCTGCGGTTCGCGTCGCAACGTCGAGCAGCGTCGCGCGCTCCTCGGCGCTGGCGGAAATGTCCAGAAAGAAGATTTCATCCGCCCCTTCCAACTCGTAGCGCGCGGAAAGCGCGACCGGATCCCCGACGTCGCGCAATCCATCAAAGCGCACACCTTTGACGACGCGGGACCCCTGCACATCGAGGCAGACAATAAGACGCGTGGTCAGCATCGGCTCACGTCTCGCTCACGCGTAACTCGACACTGCCCTTCGTGCTGAACACCGTGCCTGAGGCCACGAGCGCATCACGCAACGCCAGGCCGAGTGCCTTGATAGCCGCCTCGACCACATGATGCCGATCGCGTCCGCGCAGGACGCGCACATGCAGCGTGGCTTTCGCGTTGTCGGCGAACGATCGCAGGAAGTGATCGTACATCGGCGACGGTAACGGACCGCGATAATACGGCCGCCCACCCAGATCGAGCACGACGTGCACCAATGCATCGTCCATCGGGATGGTGCGATCGCCGTAACGCGCGCAGCCACTCGGTGCAAACGCCAATACCGCCTGTCCGAGCGCGATGGCGACGTCTTCAATGAGATGATGCCGCAGATCGCCCGTGGCCTGCACATCAACATCGACCCCCGCATACCGGGCGAACGTCACCAGCATGTGATCAAGAAACGGTTCACCCGTCTGCACACGCGCCACGCCCAATCCCGCCGTGAGTGCAATACGAATCTGCGTCTCCTTCGACTCCCGCACGACCACCGTCATACGCCAAACTCCTCGGCAACGCGACGCGCATCAAGCGCACCGGTGTAAAGCGCCATCCCCAGTACCGCACCCGCGAGTCCGCGGTGCTCCAGAGCGCGCAGGTCTTCCATCGACGACACACCACCCGAAGCGAACACGGGCGACGCGCTTGCTTCGGCTACCTCTTCCATCAACGGTAAATCCGTGCCGGCCATCAAGCCTTCCTTATGCACCGCCGTAACGAGAATGCCGGCCAACGGAAGTGCAGCGATGTCTCCAATGAAGTCGAGCACATCGTGCTGCGACGTGGTCGCCCACCCGCGCGTCACCACGTGCCGATCGCGCACATCCGCGGCGATAATCAGACGGCCTGGAAACTGATGCGCCATCTCATCGCGCCACCCTGCATCCTCGATTGCGCGCGTCCCAACAATCACCCACGATGCGCCGTCGTCGAGCAGTCGCTCAATGTCGGTCACATCGCGCACACCGCCACCGACCTGCACGGGCACCATACTGTCACGCAGCAGGTCCCGAACGATTTCAGTGTTCGCACCGCGCGCTGTGGCCGCGTCGAGATCTACTACGTGCAAACGTGCGAAGCCGAGTCGCGCCCACTCACGCGCGACCGCGAGCGGATCGTCGAGGCGAATCCGCTCGTCCGCATAGTCTCCACCGACCAATTGCACACACTGTCCCCCACGCAAATCCACCGCCGGTATCACAATCATCGGTGCTCCGCGATAAGGGGAATCGTGGTACGTTGACGTTGCGCGTCCAGCAGGAAGGCGTTGATGAACCGAACACCAGGCATGCTGGACTTTTCCGGATGAAACTGCACGCCCAGCACGTTGCCACGCCGCACCGCCGCCGGAAAGCGATCGCCTTCGTGCTCGCTCCACGCGGTCACGGTGTCCACACTTGCCGGCGACGGTCGGCAGACAAAACTGTTCGCGTAATACGCCAATGTGAGCTCCGACTGCGTCAGCAGCGGTTCGGACGCGTTGTCAATCTGGTTCCAGCCGATCTGCGGGAGACGTTTGGCTGCGAGCGCCGTGACTCGTCCCTCGATGATGCCCAGTCCATCGCCGTGTCCTTCGTCGCTCGCATCGAAGAGCAGTTGCATGCCGAGACATATGCCGAGGCACGGCAAACCGTTGTGCAAAGCGTCGCGCATGGCGATGCGCCCCGGCGCGAGACAGGACGCTGCTGGTGCAAAC
>JANMKU010000453.1:0-3871 GCA_031372205.1 Gemmatimonadaceae bacterium
CCGCATGGCTTCGAAGGACAGCAAGCCGTAGCGCGTGTCCACCGGATGGTAGAGAATCTTCTCCGGCGTGCTCGCAGCAACTTCCTCGATGTCGATACCGCCGGCCGCGCTGACCATGAATACGGGCTTCTTGGTGGCGCGATCGACGATGATACCGACATACGCTTCGGAGCCAATGTCGGCCGCGATGGTCACCAGTACTTTCTCGACCGTCAGCCCCTTGATGTCCATGCCAAGAATCGCCGTGGCCTTCTCGCGCGCATCTGCGGGCGTTTTGCAGTACTTCACGCCGCCGGCTTTGCCGCGACCACCGACATGTACTTGCGCCTTCACCATGACCGGAACACCGTACCGTGCCGCGATGGCCTCCGCCTGCGCCGCGGTGGTCGCGACTTCGCCTGCTGGAATGGGCACACCCGCTACCCGCAGCAGTTCCTTCGCCTGATACTCATGTAGGTTCACGCGTTCTCCGAATCGAGGGGATGTAAGCAGTTCAATCCTATCCCGACGTGCAGCGGAAGCAAACTGCTGCGGTCGATCTGCGTGGCGCATCGGGGGATTCCGTTGCGCCGAATTTCTGCACTATCGCGGCGATCTGCCGAGCAATCGACCGAGGCTGTCGAAGGCGGCGCCAAATCTCGTCCAATCGCCGGCGCGCAGGGCCTGTCGCATGGTGTCGTAGAACCGGTCGATCGCGATATCCCGCGGCACGCCAAGTTGAGAGCTGGGACCTCGCTGTTGCGCGCCGGCGCGTGCACTCAGGTTCGCCAACGCATCAGCCGTGGTCGCGCCGACACCGAGCCGATCGCCGGCGAGGACCCCCACACGCACGATCGACGGCCCATCCCCGCGGTCGCCGTGTACGGACTGCACAAACGTTGGCCCATTGTCCGTCATGAAGACTTGGAGGCGGCTCGCCCGCAGGCGCTGCTCGCGCCGCCCACCGTCGGGCAGCACGACGCGTGCACTGTCGAGTGCGACGCGAAGGCGTTCCGCGACTGCATTCCAGCGCGGTCTTGGGCCACTCGTACTGTCCCAATACGCGCCGCGCCGTCGGCCACCGACCACCGTCAGGACTCCACTGAGTTGTTCGTCCGCGTCGAGAAGCGCGGCGCTCATTGCGACGAGCGGTCCTGACGCGCTCTTGACCAGATGTGCTGGCGCGGCATCCCCAAACAGCGAGCTGTCTGCGGCGTGCCGTGCGACGAATGGTTCAGCACCGCGGCCGAAGCTTGAAAATGCGCGCAGTTGTGCGATCGCGCCGTCGGTCGGCGGCGGGAGTGCGTCGGCGAGGACGGACGGCAAGTCACGCATGCGTACAAACAGTGACGGTGCCGTTGTCATCCACATGCGCGCCACCGGATCTGGCCGGTCAACCAGCACGAGTTGTGTGTGACCCGTGCGCGCTTCAATCACCGCGGTGGCCGCGTGACGAAAGTAACTGCGCACCTCACGGGTCAGCAGCACGTGTTGGCTCAAGGGATACCGATCCGATGCACTGTACAAGTCGATGGCCCAATACAGGGCGCCATCGAACATGATTGGCCAGACCACGTCGCCTTGAGTAAAGACTGGCGCCAGCAACGCGACTCGAGCCCGGACGTCCCGCTGGGACACGAACACGTTATCTGCGTCGCCCAATGTATCGGCGTTAAGCAATCCCGGATCTTGTGTGGCCCAGGCGTGCGCGACGCGAAGGCGCAGACTTTGCAAGCGCGAACCGAGGATCAGACTGTTGGGGTCACGGAGCACACTGTGGCCGCGTAAGCCTGGTGCCACCGCGACGTCATCCGTGTCCGCATCGTTGTTGTCACTGGTGCCGGCAAGGTCCACAGTGCTATCGCGCAATACCGGGAGCGTCGCGTCAATCAGGCTGACCGACCATCGCGCCGCGGTCGCGCTCGACCGACGCGTCACAGCGGTGACGAGTGTGCCATCACTGGTCGCGCCCCAACCGATCTGTGTGTCATCCGGTGGTGCGCCAACCGCTGTACTATGCTGTCGCAGCGTCGTCGGATCCCAGACGGTCGAGGCTGTCCCGAGGTCAGCTGCACGGAGACGCGTGTTGTACGCCGAGTCCGGATGGACCGTGCGTATGCCGGCCACATCAAACGCTCGGCGCGTGAAGAGCGCGCGCATGGCGACGTAGTCAACCTCGCGCTGCGCCGGGTCACCGAGTACGTCACTTCGCACGGCGAGTGCTGGCAGCACAATGCGCAACCCCAAGGCGGCGGCGAGCACGAGCGACAGCGTGATGAACGCCAACCGCACCTGACCCATCCATCCGGCGCGAAGGACAAGCAGCGCGGCGATCGCGCAGACGGCACTCAGCAGAAGGTCCGCTTTGAGCGTTACGGCGTGGTCCACGCGCATGAAGAGGCCGCCGGGGCCACTGCCGTCGCGTAGCAAATCGAACGCATCGAGACGATAGCTCCACGCCAAAAGCAGCAGCACCAGCGTGCCGAGCACGGTCAGATGTCGTCGGACGTGCGTCGATGCGACGATGCGCCGGCCGTCGAGTCGCAAGCTCCGTGTGACCGCATAGAGGATGAGCACGACGGTGGTGATGCAGACGATTGCCCCGAGCGTCCACACATACATGCTCTCTTCGAGCGGCAACCAATACACGTAGAAGCCGAGATCGCGCTCAAGAATCCCTTCGGACTCTCCGAACGGGACGCCGTGCCTGGCCAGCGCTACATCAGTCCAGTTGGTAAGTGGCGCTGCCAGTGCGATACCGATCAGCGCTGCGAGGAGCGCCGTGATGATCAGCAGTCGCCGCGATGGCACCATCGCCGCGAATTCGATGTTCGCGACGCGCGATGGCACGGCAACCGCCAGAATCGTCCGGCGCACGGCATAGAGGTTCACGAACGCGAAGACCGTGCCGACCACGAATGCTGTGCCTTGCAGCAACATCGAATCGATGATGCGTTCCCACCACACGGACGTTGCCCCCATCGCCTCGAACCACGCATGGTCGACGACAAGCCCGGAGACCGCACGGCCGACAAGCAGCGCCGTGGCAACCGTCACCGCACCGACGACGAGCCACCGGCGTGCGGGCACGATCAGACGCGGTGTGCGGGTTTCACAGCGTCACGCCTTGCGTATGCAGCCATTGCTCCATAAATGCTCGAATCTCGGCGAGTCGTTCTGCGCTCCGCGCCTCAAATCGGGCCACGATGACCGGCTGCGTGTTTGATGCGCGGAGTAAGCCCCATCCATCGCCGAAGAGGACGCGCACGCCGTCCACATCGATGACGTCGTGCGTCGCACCGAAGTACTCGGCAGCTCGCGCAACAATGGCGAACTTGGACTCCTCGTCGGTATCGATTCGCAACTCCGGCGTCGATACAAATGGCGGCACGTCGGCCAGCAATTGTTCGATGGTTTGATTGGCATCCGCCATGATGCGGAGCAGCCGCGCCGCCGCGTAGAGCGCGTCATCGTGCCCGTAGAAGCCCTCGCTAAAGAACATGTGCCCGGACATCTCGCCAGCAATCGGGGCGTGCATCTCTTTCATCTTGTCTTTGATCAACGAATGGCCGGTCTTCCACATGACGGGAACACCGCCAGCAGCCGCGATCATGTCCGTCAGCGCCTGCGAACACTTGACGTCAAAAATGATAGGTTGCCCGCGCCCAGTGCGCTCCAGCACGTCGCGCGCGTAGAGAATCAGGATGTGATCACCCCAGATGATCCGACCGTTTCCGTCGACCACGCCGATCCGATCCGCGTCGCCATCAAACGCGATGCCAATTTCCGCGTGCTCACGCGCAACCGCGGCGATGCAGTCTTCCAGATTCTCCGGGACCGTCGGGTCGGGGTGGTGATTAGGAAAGGTGCCGTCGCTGTCCGTGAATAATCC
>JANMKU010000486.1:0-11368 GCA_031372205.1 Gemmatimonadaceae bacterium
CAAGATCGTCTCCAAGGTGGAGAACGTTCCGGCGCGGGAAGTCGCGGACCGCACCTCGAATGCACTGCGTAATCGTCGGGTGGCCGCCCTCAAGGCTGCCGACGCGCCGGTAGCCGTATCCGTGGCCGTGGTGGGCGCTGCCGGTCGTGGCGCGCCGCCGCCAAGCCCGAACGTGATGCCCCCAGCGGGCAACGGCCCAGTTGGAAGTGGCGGCGCGCAACAAGCCACGGCGGTTGGCGGTCGCAGTGGCGGCGGGCGAGACGGCGCCGGTCCGGCGAACCGGGATTCGGCCGCGGCGCAGGGTGGGCGCGGACAGAGCTATGGCGATCTGATCGGCAACAAGGGCGGACTGTCGGCGATGCACTTTGCGGTGCGCGAAGGGCATACCGCGGCCGTGTTGGCGTTGCTCAAGGCTGGTGCGGATATCAATCAAGTGACTCAGGGTGATCACAGCAGCCCGTTGCTGCTGGCGACGATTAACGGGCAGTTTGATTTGGCGAAGATGCTGCTGGAGAAAGGCGCGAACGTGACGCTGGCCAGCGATGCTGGTGCGACGCCGCTCTACGCCACGATCAATGTGCAGTGGGCGGCCAAGTCGCTGTATCCGCAGCCAACGGCGCAGACGCAGCAACAGACGACGCATCTCGCGCTCATGGCGGCGCTGATCAAGGCCGGCGCCGACGTCAACGCACGTTTGTTCAAGCACCTCTGGTACATGTCGTACAACTTCGACCTGCTGGGCGTGAACACGGCGGGGGCGACGCCGTTCTGGCGCGCGGCGTACGGCACCGACGTTGAGGCGATGAAGTTGCTCGTTGCAGCGGGCGCTGACGTGACCCTACCCACGCTCAAGCCGGCGGGACGCGTGTTCGGTGCGGATGGCGCAGCAGACGACAGCACCGGTGGAGCGGATCCGTCGGGGCTCGCGCCAATTCCCGCTGGCGGACCTGGCGTCTTCCCGATTCACGCGGCGACGGGTGTGGGTTACGGCGAAGGGTTCGCGGCCAACTCACACCGACATGCGCCGGACAGTTGGTTGTCGTCGGCGAAGTATCTCATCGAGGTGCTGCACGCCGACGTCAATGCGCGGGACTTCAACGGATACACGCCGTTGCATGATGCGGCCGCTCGTGGCGACGATGAACTGATCAAGTATCTGATGTCCAAGGGTGCGGACATCACGGTGCTGAGTCGCAAAGGGCAGACGGTCGCCGACATGGCCAACGGTCCGGTGCAGCGCATTCCGCCGTTTGTTGAGACGGTGAAGTTGTTGGAGCAGCTCGGTTCCAAGAACTCCAACAAGTGCAAGTCCTGCTAAGTAGCTGCTACGCAGCTGCTTAGTCAGTCGTCGTGGCTTTCTTCGTATTTGCGTTGTTCGATCATGCGCTCGGTGCCGAGGGCTTTGTCGCGACGTTTGGCGGCGCGCATGGCAAGGTTGTGTGTTGACTCTGATTTGACGTTCGGGAGGGAGAGCAGTTTCTCGAGCGCGGTGCTGCCGCACGACGTGCAGGTGGTCACGTCGGTGCCGCGCACGAGGGCTTCGAACTGGTGGTGGCAGTGCGTGCAGACGAAGTCGAAGATGGGCATGAACACGTGGGACAGGGCGGAGAAGTTCGCGTCGGATGCGCGACTGGAGTAGAGTTGGTACAGTGCCGTCATCCCAGCAAGTGGTCACCCTTCGTCACTCACCGTCCAAGGACCTCGATGTCTCGAAAGCACTGCGTCTCTTTGCTTGTGCCGCTTGCGCTCCTGCTGTATGCGGCGCCGGCTGCTGCACAAGCCATGCGTCAGCCTGTCGTTCCCACGGGGATGTCGGTGTCCCCGACGCTGACACCTGGTATTCGCGCCGGGAACATGATCTTCGCCTCCGGTCAGCTGGGGCTCAATCGCACGGCACCGGACACGACGATTGGGGGGCAGACGCGGGTGGCGCTTGAGGCGACCAAGAAAGTGTTCGAGGCCGCGGGAACGACGATGGCCAACGCGGTGAAGTGCACGGTGTTCCTGATCGACCTGAAGGATTTTGCCGGAATGAACGCGGCGTATCGCGAGTTTTTCCCGACGTCGCCGCCGGCCCGCAGTACTGTGGTGGTGGCTGCCTTGGTCGCCGCTGGGGCGAAGGTGGAAATCGAGTGTTCCGCGTTCATTCCGTAGCGACACCAGGTCACCAATGACAACGCGGGTCCGGTGGCAATTGCCACCGGACCCGCGTTGGTGTGGAACGGATTTACTTCTTGTACTGCACCTTCGTGGTCATCGGTGCGCCGTCCTGGCCGGGACGCGAGGTCTCGATGGTCAAGTTGCCCGACGCATCCATTGAGAATGTCTGCTTGATCTCGATCATCGTGCCGCCCATGTCCTGCGAGCGCGAGATCATGATCGAATTGCCCATCTTCATGGCCTTGGAGACCTGCTCCGTCTGACCGCCGCGACCGGCGACCATGTTCTTGCTTTCGGAGCCGTCGAGCATGTAGACGGCCTTGACTTCGGTTTCCGCCATCATGCGCGAGCAAGTCATGCTCTTGGCATCCTGCGCGATCGTGAACGTCGGGCCACCGCAGGCGCCACCGCCACCACCGCCGCGTCCGCCACGGCCACCACCACCACCGCCGCCGCCGCCGCCCGCTGCAGCTGCGTTCGGGTCGGGAACCATCGTCCAGGTACCGGCGAAGCTGGCACCCTGCGCAAACGCGTTCGAGGCAAGGAGGGCCACGGCAGCGATGCTGGTCACAATTGTAGAACGACGCATCTGTGTTACTCCGAGTGATAGAGAGGGAACAGCAGCTCGACGCCGGGATGGTTTCCGACAGCGGTCGAGCACAACATCCGTGCTACTTGGCAACAGGCCACACCACACCTTGGTTCTTTCTGGTGACCGTGCCAACGCCCTTATACACGAATTTCTGCAAGCGTTTCCCTTCATACGTTTCGGTGGTGTAAACGTTGCTCTTGGAGTCGGTCGCGATGCTGTGGACGGCGAAAAACTGCCCCGGTTGGCGACCCCCGTCACCAAAACTGGTGAGGATCTCCAGCGACTGACGGTCCATCACGTTGATGCGTTCGTTCTTGCCGTCGGCCAGGTACATGTACTTCTGGGCGGGGTCCCGCGAGAAGGCGATATCCCAGACGGAGCCGTCGCCGCGTGTTGCCGGTGTGATGCGGACTTCCTTGACGAAGGCCCCGTCCTTCTTGAACACCTGGATACGGTCGTTGGGACGGTCGCACACGTAGACCAGACCATCGTTGGACGGTTCGGCGCAGTGGACGGGGTTCCGGAACTGCTTGGCGAGCGGGGCATCGGGATTGTACGGCCCGAGGTTAGCATCGTCCGGGCGATTGCCGTAGGCGCCCCAGTACCGCTTGAGGGCACCAGTCTGCATGTCGAGGACGGCCACGCGCTTGTTGCCGTAGCCATCAGCCACGAACGCTTCGCCCGCCTTCGGGTCGAACGAGATTTTCGCGACCTGCCCAAAGTGCGTGGAATCATTGCTGCTGGGCGCTTGCTTGGGCCGTCCGATCTGCTGCAGGAACTTGCCGTCGTGTGTGAACTTGAGGATGTGCGAATCGCCGCGGCCGTTGCCACCGATCCAGACGTTGTCCTTGTCGTCGATCGCGATCCCGTGGTTGGACAACGGCCAGTCGTACCCCTCACCGGGTCCGCCCCAAGCCTTGACGAGTGCGCCCGACGGGTCGAATTCAAGGACCGGTGGGGCAGATATGCAGCATTCGCCGATCGGTGGCGTCGCGTTGCCGCCGGCTTCGGTGCGCTGATTAAGCGTCGAGTCGCCCCGATGGATGATAAAGACGTGATCGCGGGAGTCGATGCCGACCCCGATGACCATGCCAAGAATCCAGTGGTTGGGAAGGGGTTTCGGCCAGACCGGGTCGACTTCGAATCGGGGCGCCTGGACAGTTTGCCGGTCATCAGCACGCAGGGACGCCTGTCCTGCCGCCAGCGCGACCATCGTCGTGCCAAATGCCAGCCACCCTACCGTCTTCCCTGTCCGCATGTCCCTGTCTCCGTCACCAGTGAGCCCGTGTGCATCGGTTGAGGCGATGCTATCTTCGAGTACGTCGTGCGCTTGTCAGCACTGCACTGAAGTAACGCGACCTCCCCTTCCTGTCCAGAGAACGGCGCCTTATTCCGTGATGGGTTTGATCCGTAGAGTCCTCCGAACGGTCGCCCCGTCCGCCATCAGATGGTGGCGATTACGACGCGTGGCGCTGCTCGCCGCGCTGATGCTCGCCGCGCTGATGCTGGCGACCCCGTCGCGCGCGACGGCGCACGAGATTCCGGCGACCGTGCTGGTGCGCATGTTTGTGAAGCCGGATGGGCGCACGCTGCGGTTGCTGGTCCGCGTGCCGCTCGACGCGATGCGCGATGTGGAGTTTCCGCAGCGTGGCCTTGGCTACCTCGACCTGGCGCGGGCCGACGTCGTGTTACGTGATGCGGCGCGACTGTGGATCGCCGATGGCGTCGAACTGTTCGAAGGCCGCGACAGGTTGCGCGATGCGACCATCGTGGCGGCGCGCGCGTCCCTGTCGTCTGATCTCGCGTTCCGCAACTACGACGATGCGCTGCGCTCCGTGCAGGGCGCCCGGCTGCCGGTGACGACCGACGTGCCGTGGAAGCAGGCGATGTTGGACGTGCTGCTCGAGTATCCGATCTCCTCGGCGACCTCCGCGTTTTCGCTGCGACCAGCGCTTGCGCACCTAGGCGTCCGCACGACGACGGTGCTGCGTTTCTTGCCAGTCAATAGTGCGGAACGTGCGTTTGAGTATGTGGGCGACCCGGGGCGCGTTGCGCTCGATCCACGATGGGCGCAGGCCGCGTGGCAATTTGTGCAGCAGGGCTTCTGGCACATCTTCGGCGGCATTGACCACTTGCTCTTCCTGCTGTGTTTGGTCATTCCGCTGCGCCGGTTTCGAGACCTCGCGGTCGTGGCCACATCGTTCACCGTCGCCCATTCGGTGACGCTTGTCATGTCGGCCGCTGGCTATGCACCTGATGGGCTCTGGTTCCCGCCGCTCATTGAGGTGCTCATCGCAGTATCCATTCTGTACATGGCGATCGAGAACATTGTCGCACCGAAAGTGCAACGACGCTGGCTCATCGCCGGAGGGTTTGGGTTGATACACGGATTCGGATTTTCCTTTGCCTTGCGAGACACGTTGCAGTTCGCGGGATCGCATCTCTATAGCGCACTTGCCGCGTTCAATGTCGGCGTGGAGCTTGGGCAACTGGTCGCGCTTGCCGTTGCGGTGCCGGTGCTCGCCCTGCTGTTCCGTCGTGTTGTCGCAGAGCGTATGGGTGTGATCGTGCTCTCGGCACTTGTCGCGCATACGGCGTGGCACTGGATGCTCGACCGCGGGGCCACGCTGGCGCTGTACCGGGTCACATGGCCGGCGTTCGATGCCGTGTTCGTGGCCAATGTCATGCGGGCCATGGTGGTGCTGCTGGTCCTGGGCGCCGTGTTGCGCGCGCTGGTCGGCGTGCGGCGAAAACGGGCGATGGCGAGTAAACACGCTGCGCTGGTTGCGACTGGCGTCGGGCCGGCGGGGTCGGTCGTGCTGCTTGCTGTCGCGGTGCTGGGGAGTATGTTCGGGGCGCGCATCGCCGCTGCGCAAGATTCCGTGCGCAGCACAATGAGTGGCGTCTACACCGCCGAACAGGCGACCAAAGGCAAGGAAGTATTCAACGGCTTATGCGTTGGGTGCCACACGTCGGTCTCGCAGAGCGGGCCGGACTTCGCGAAACGCTGGATGGGGAAGCTGTTGTGGGAGTTCTACGCGTACGTCAGCAAGCTGATGCCGGACTCGGCGCCAGCAACGCTTAGTGAGGACGAGTATGTGATGGTGACGGCGTACGTGCTGAAACTCAACGGCATGCCGCCAGGGGAGCGACAACTGTCGGCGGACACGCTCGTGTTACAGCGCATCCGGATCGACACGTTGCCGACCGGCGACCGAAGCAGTGCAGGCAGTACACCGACAGGCTACGCGCACCCACCGAAGGCGCGGACACATTTCGCAGGACGGGAGAAGCTATGACGCAGCGAGTGACCAGGCGGGTGTTCGGGGTGGTGCTGACGGCCGGCGCGATCATCATCGGCGCACTGAGCGTGAACACGGCGCGCTCGGTCGCGCAGACGGGGACGCCGTTAGTCCGCGGCAACGCGGTCGGCGAATGGCGGTACTGGGGTGCGGACGCGTGGAGCACCAGATACTCGGCGCTCGATCAGATCAATGCGACCAACTTCGATTCGCTGACGGTGGCGTGGACGTGGGACGCGAGCTCGTTCGGCAAAGACGAGTACTATCGCACCACGCCGCTGTACGCGAGCGGACGGCTGTTCACCGTGGCGACAACGCGTCGCGTCGCGATGGCGATCGATCCGGCGACCGGTGAGACGCTCTGGATGTACAGGCTCAACGAGGGCATTCGCTGGCAGAAGGCGCCGCGTCAGTTTGCCGGTCGCGGCCTCTCGTACTGGACCGACGGCCGCAACGAACGCGTACTGGTGGTGACGCCGGGCTATCATCTCGTGTCGCTCGATGCGAAGACCGGACGTCCCGATCCACTCTTTGGCACGAACGGCGTTGTCGATCTGATGGAAGGCTTGGGCATTCCGATCGTCCCGCTGGCCGTCGATGACTCCGGACCGCTGATCATCAGCGACGCGGCACCGATGCGCAAAGCGAAACCGGGCGAGACGTGGGACGCTGTCAAGAAGATCGGCGCAGACGGAACGACGGGTATCGATCCTTCTGCAGGACAGATCGCGGCCAGTTCTCCGCCGATCGTGGTCGGCAACATGCTTGTGGTCGGCAACTCGTCGATTCATGGGTACTTCCCGATGCGCACACACAACGTGCCGGGGTTTATTCGCGGATTTGATATCCGGACTGGCAAACAGGTCTGGAAGTTCAATCTCGTGCCGCAACCCGGGGAGTTCGGTGCGGAGACGTGGAAGAACGGATCGAAGATTGGCACGAAAGGCGTTGGCAAGAACGACGCGTGGGCCCCGTACTCGGCCGACCTTGACCTTGGCATTGTGTACATCCCGGTGGGCATGCCGCTGATGGATGAATACGGTGGGCATCGTCCGGGCAACAATCTGTTTGGCACGAGTTTGGTCGCGCTCGACGCGAAAACGGGTCTCCGCAAATGGCATTTCCAGATGGTGCATCACGACATCTGGGATTACGACGCGCCGATGTCACCTAACCTCGTGGACATCACGGTGGACGGGCGTCGACGGAAAGCAGTCGCGCAGACCACCAAGCAAGGCTGGGTGTACACCTTCGATCGCGTAACGGGTGAGCCAATCTGGCCGATGCCGGAAACGCCAGTCCTGGCCAGTGACGTGCCCGGCGAAATCGCGTCACCGACCCAACCGATCCCGTCCAAGCCGGCGCCGTATTCACAGCAGGGGCTCGTGGAAGCCGATCTCATTGACTACACGCCGGCGATCAAAGACTCGGCGCTCAAGATGGCGAAGCGTTGTCGCATGGGCCCGTACTTCATTCCGCCAGCGTCAGCGGCCGGCAAGGGTGCCAGTGGCTTGCGATGCACGTGGTATTCGCCCGGTGCAAGCGGTGGCGTGAACATTGATGGTGGAGCAGCGGTCGATCCGGAGAGCGGCATGCTGTTCGTTGCGTCGATCACGGGCATGAGTACGGCGCAGGTGCAGAAGGATCCCTGCTCGGAGTTCGACTACAGTTCGGTGCACGACAGTTGTGGTTTGCTCGGCGCATTGCCGGCACCGGCGGGCTATGTGAAACCGGCCAGTGGCGGTCGCGGAGGCGACTTCGCGTCGCGGGGGGCGGGCTCGATGTTGGGTGGTGTGTCCATCGTCAAGCCGAAGCCGTACGGCGGCATTACCGGCTATGACATGAATACCGGTGACAAGAGCTGGTGGATTCCCAATGGCGGAATGACCAAGGTGACCAGTCGTGATCCGATCTTCGCGGGCATCAGTCTGCCGGATCAGGGCGCGCGCGGCCAGGCGCAGGCCATTAACACAAAGTCGTTGATGATCTACGGCACCGGTCGTGGCGGCGGACCGTCGACGGCCCCACCAACGTTGTATGCGGTCGACAAAGCGACCGGTAAGCAGGTGGGTGCAGTCAAGATCGCCAAAAGCACCACCGGCGTTCCGATGACGTTCATGCATCAGGGCCGTCAGTACATCGTGTTTGCCTCCGGCGCGGAGGAGAGCACCGGGCTCACGGCGTTGGCGCTCCCGAAAAAGAAGTGACGCTGCGCCGGCGCCTCATCTCTGCTCAGCGACCGCTGAACCAGCTGGCGGCCGAGAACCCTTGTGGGTTGACTTCGAAGAATTGACTGCGCGTCCATCGACCCGTCGTCGGAAAGTACGGCGGCGGGTACTGCAGCATGCAGCGATTGAACGAGACGTCGCGGTGATAGCCGTGCAGATTCCAGCCACTAATGGTGCCGGTACTGCCGGTGCGCGTCTCGATCGTGCCACCGATCAGGCGGACAGTGCCACGATTGACGTATTGTGCGGGAGGGAGGCCCACTGGTGGCTCGACATTCTCGGTGCCAATCGACTGGAGCGCGAGCAGTGATGCGTGAATCGCGAGATCGGGTCGACTCCCTGACGGATCGAACTCCTTGCGCGGCCATGTCCAGTTGTCGCCGGTGAGATTGGTGCGGCGCCATTGCGGCGTCACCAGCGCATTGTCTCCGTAGAGGATTCCCTCGCCAGAGAACAGCCCGATGACATCGTCATCCGCTGTGCAATTGCCCGTGGTCGAACCGGGACTCGTCGCCTGCTTGAGATCGTGAACGAGCAGAAGATTGTCCCGCGACACGAGCGTGATCCGGCCGCGGACCACGCCACTCACGGCAACCTTGCCGTCCGCGAAGATCACGCCGCGAAAGCTTGGGTTGTGCGCGGCACTGAGTGGCCACAGATACGCCCCGTCGGCGCGCGACGCCACCGTGGACGGCACCGTGCCTGATGTTCTGGGCATCCAATAGCCGGCCGCATCCACCGCGCGAAACACGCCGGTGGTCGATAGTCGATCGTCGCCGCCGAGGAAGCAACGCGCGTTAAGGTCGTCGTAGGCGTTGGCCTTGTCGAGCATGATGTCCTGATACTCGATACCAACGACATGCGGAATCTCGGCGAACTTGACGGGGGTCGCAGGCAGACCGCCCACGGTTGTCACCACGCCGCAATTGTACGAGTACAGCACACTGTCGATTGGTGCCGTGGCGCCGGATGGAATCGGGGCCCCGGTTGCCGCCGACGGGGGAGCCGGCGGTCGCGCCATCGTGAATCCTGCGCCGTACGTCAGTGCCGTGTGCAACTGATACACCTTGAAGAAGCCTTCGTCCGGACCCGTCGTGTTGCCATCACCATCGACGTCAATGGCCACGAACTCGATGCGCATGGTTGCCTGCGCGCTGTCCCCGGTGGTGACGTTTGGCGTGAACACATAGCCCGCCTGGCTGGCGATCGCTTGTAGCGCGTAGAGGTCCGTTGTTGTGGGTAACGGAATGCGCGGGACGCCTTCGGTAGGCGGTGCTTTGCTGAAGAGGGCGTACGACTTGTTCAGCACGATGTGCGTCGTTGTCACGTCATCGGTAAACGTCGCTTGTGGCGATGGTGTGCCGCCGTTCCAGATGAAGATTGTGTCGTTGCTGTGCACCGGTCCCTGCGCCAGTGCGCCGAGTGACCAGTACAGAATGGCACCTGTGGCTGAATGGGCCTGGTCGACAAATGCGGCGTAGCGCGCGAACGACTCCTGGTACATTTGCGCGCGGCGGACCGCGACGGTGCCGAACGAGTCGACCGCCTGACTGACCACTTCGGCATGCACACCAAACTCCCCGTTGGTCGACAGTGAATCGGCACTGCCAAGTCGCGAGATCCACGTCGATCGCCGAATGCCACCGGTATTGGGGACGACGACGTTGGCTTCAATGGTGGTGTAGCCGGTGACGGGCACCGTGTCGAGCCGCGCGTTCAGTCGCGAGCGTTCTTCTTCGAGTCCCGACAGGGCAGCGTCGTCCACAATCGCCGCGCGATCGGAGGACGCCTGCACCAAGACATTCGACATGGTGATCATGGCCGTGGCGAGTGCAAGTACGGTCGCCACCATGACAACGAGCAGTACGGCCAGCAGTGCAACGCCGCGCCGATCACGAGCGTGTGGTCGCTTGGTGTGGCGCAACCGGCGCCGTTGCGCGACCAAATGCGCACGCTTCATGGAACGACGACGACTCCGCCGATGGAGAGCCCGGAAAGATTCGGTGTGCAGTCCTGAACGGCCAGCGCGTATTGGTAGAGGCGCCCCCACCCGGTCTGAACACCGGTGTCCTTGTACACATAGCTTGGTGTTCCTGGTACAACGCCGAGTGTGACAAGCGGCTCGCCCCACGCGGATGCTCCGCTCAGCCGGCGCAGCAGTACGTAGCGAACCGCATCGTTTTCTCCAGCACCGTCATCGCCGGCCGGGCCCCACGTGATGAGGACCGCGTTGCTGTCAGTCCGCCAGACTGCAACAGGTGCGCTCGGCGCGATCGGCGCTCGTCCACACGCGCGCGTTTGCTTTCCGAGGGCAGTGTTCGGCATGGGCACGACGTAGCGAACGACCTCGCGCTTGCCGCCCACTGGCAGTGTGGCCTCGTACGTGACTTCAACGCCCCGCACGTGATCGATGCGTGCGCTGGCTGCCGTGCCCGTGTCCGCGCCGATACCGCGGAGTGCGGCGGTCTTTTCCAACGGGAGCCAGTTGCTGGGAATCGTATCGAGGTCGGTGAGGGTGTTGCTGTAGCGCGTGGGATCGTACCAGTAGCGGAAGAACGGCACGCTGGGTGACCGTTTCAGTCCACTGGCCAGCACTTCTGGCGGCGCCCGGTTCACTTGGCGCGTGAGCACATACTCGCCACTGCTCGACGCTGCGGTGTCGGGAGAAAACCGGAAAATGAGCAGTTCGGCGTCGGCCGACGTGCCAGCGATCGCGTTATAGTCCGCAAGTGGGTACGCGAATCCCGGCGACGAGCCAGGGATCGTGATCGCGTTCGCCGTCGAGAGCGCCGTTGATTCCATGTCCGACGCATACGCATCGACGTACACCGCACCCGTAAACTTGGCGGAATCGAGTTTGTTCGTCGTCAGGTCGGTGTTGAACGCCAGCGTGCTGTCGTTGGCGAAGACCAGGATTGGCTGCAAATCGGCGACATTAGTGCCGGCGGTTCGCAGCTCTTGCCGCATCACATCGCGTCCGAAGCGGCCATTCTGGATCTGCGACGACTTGGTGGCAATGCTTCGGAAGCCACGATTCTGGGCGAGCAAAAACGCAAAGGTCCCGCTCGTGAGCAGGCCAAAAACGA